>NZ_JBVJIJ010000004.1:22053-432271 GCF_055586325.1 Dactylosporangium sp. NPDC051087
GCTCCCAACCACCCAAGCCGAAGACACCGCGCACACGCCCGAACCTGCCGCACGAAACGCAGACAGTGCGCCACGCAGTGGCGCATCGGCGTGCGCGTGGGAACCCCGCCCCCACAAGGGGAAAGACGACTCCCTCCGGAGCCCAGAAACTCGACGCTCCCAACCACCCAAGCCGAAGACACCGCGCACACGCCCGAACCTGCCGCACGAAACGCAGACAGTGCGCCACGCAGTGGCGCATCGGCGTGCGGGTAGGAACCCCGCCCCCACGAGAGGGAAGACGACTCCCTCCGGAGCCCAGAAGCTCGACGCTCCCGACCGCCCGAGCCGGGAGATGCCGCGCGCAAGCGCCCGAGCCTGCCGCGCGAAGCGCAGGCAGTGCGCCACGCAGTGGCGCATGGGGGTGCGGGTGGGAACCCCCGCTCCCACCCCGCCAGGGGTGGAGAATTTCAGCGCTCCTCGACGGTCCAGCCGGTCTGGTCCGCCCACTGCTCGGCGCGGTCGAGCATGTCGAAGATGAACTCGGTCTTGGCGCGGGTGTAGCGCTCGCGGTCGTCGGCGAAGCGGATGGCGAGGCGGCGCTTCACCTGGGCATAGGCGTCGGCGGCGAGGTCGTGGTTGCGCAGGAAGTCGACGAAGAGCAGCTGGACCCGCTCGTGGGAGGAGCCGCGCGACGTGACGTGGACGTGCCTGGTGCGGGGTGGGGCGGCGGGACGGTAGAACGACCAGGAGGCGGCCGGGTCGCGGTGGGCCAGGGCCATCCCGGTCGACTCGACGGCGGGCCGGTAGCCGTCGCGGTCGTGCTCGTCGGCGACGACGACGAGGATGTCGATGACGTTCTTCGCGGCGAGGCCGGGCACCGCCGTGGAGCCGATGTGCTCGATGCGCAACGCCACAGGGCCGAGGGCGTCGGCGAGCTCGTCGCGGTAGTAGGCGAACTTCGCCGGCCAACCCTGGTCGTATTCGACCAGGTCGAGTGGACCGCCGTAGTCGGCGGCGAACTCGGCGGTCATCGGTCCACGCTCCAGTCGCTCGCCGTGCGGTCGTCAGTCCGGATCATGGCCGGTCGAGCTGCACAAAACAAGAGGCGAGATGGTCGTCGACCATGCCGGTGGCCTGCATGAGGGCATAGGCGGTGGTCGGGCCGACGAACCGGAAGCCGTGCCGCTTGAGGGCCTTGGCCAGGGCTTTGGACTCCTCGGTGGTCGCCGGGACGTCGGCGGAGGTGGCCGGCCGGGCGGGTCTGGGATCTGGTGCGAACGACCACAGCAGCTTGGCCAGGCCGCCGGGGAGGTCGGCGGCGGCGCGGGCATTGGCGATGGCGGCCTCGATCTTCGCCCGGTTGCGCACGATGCCGGTGTCGGTGAGGAGCCGCTCGACGTCGGCCTCGCCGAACTCGGCGACCGTGGCGATGTCGAAACCGGCGAACGCGGCGCGGAACGAGGGCCGTTTGCGCAGGATCGTGATCCACGACAGGCCCGACTGGAACGCCTCGAGGGTGAGCCGCTCATAGAGGCCGTCGTCGTCGCGGACGGGCCGGCCCCACTCCGTGTCGTGATAGACCGCATAGTCGGGCGTTGAGCCACCCCACGGGCATCTGGCGAGCCCGTCGTCACCGATCACCACATCAACCACGCCAGGGAATGTACCGCCCGCCTACGACAGTTTCCCGGCCTCGACCAGCCGGGCGAAGCGGCGCAGGGCACCGGTGAGGCTGACCTTGGAGCCGGGCCACAGGACCGGCCAGGCGGCCTTCCCCGCGACCCCGGCCGGCAGGTGGAACCATTCGTGCCAGACGACCTGGGTGCGGTCGGCGCCCAGCGGCGTGCAGCGCAGCACCCCTGGGCCGCGCAGCACCTTGCCGTGGTGCACGACGCGGACCTCGTACGGCGGGTCGACCTTCACCACGCGCATGAGGTCGCGCAGCGCGGCCGGGCCGACCCGGGTGACCGCCTCGATCGTGCTGCCCTCGCCGCCGTCGCCGGTCAGTACCCGGACCTTGGTGAACGGGATCCAGTCGCTCTGGCGGGGCCAGTCGACGAGGGCGGCGAAGACCCGCTCGGCGGGTGCCCGGACGATCACCGTCGCGGTCACCTCGCCGGTGCCGGGCTGGGCTACCGCGTCGTCGAACGCCGGATCGGTCACTTCACCACCGGGGAAGGATCGCCCCAGCTGTGCGCGGTGTCGTCCGAGGGCTTGGACAGGTCGACGACAGGCTCGGCGGAGTCGTCATCGACAGCGGCATCGACGGGCTCGGCGGCCGGGGTGGCCGGGATGTTGGTGCCTCCGGCGCCGGTGACCGCGGCCTCGCGGGCGTCGCGGAGCGCGTCGGCGTCCTCGGTGCGCCCGTCGCGCAGGGCCCTGACCTCGGCCTCGAGGACCTGGATCAGCTCCTCCTTGTAGCCGATGTCGTAGCCCGCACGGCGCAGCGCGGAGTCGACCTGCGCCATCCGGTACCCACGCAGGGCGGTGTCGAAGCGGACGTGCCCGACGTCGCCTTCCACCAGGGGGCGGGAGGACGGCAGGGGTACGGCACGCCCGTCGGGCTCGTGACCTTCGATCCCCGGGTCGTCGCCGGTGATCAACAAGGACACGCCGAACCCGATGGCCCCGACGACCACGGCGGCGATCAACACCAGGAGGAACTCAGCCATAGGGGGAATCGTGGCACGCTGACTGGGCGCGGGCGACCCCGGCACACCCATCTGAAGGAAAGACGGAGGATCCATGATGTTTCGGCTGGGCGGCCGGCAGTTCACCGACAGTGACTATGCGGTGATGGCGATCGTGAACCGGACCCCGGACTCGTTCTTCGACAAGGGTGCGACGTTCGCCGAGGACGCCGCGCTGCGGGCGGTGGAGGTGGCGGTCGGCGAGGGCGCGGACATCATCGACATCGGCGGGGTGAAGGCCGGCCCGGGCAGCACCGTGGACGCGGCGGAGGAGCTGCGCCGCACCCTGCCGACGGTCGTGAAGGTCCGGGAGCGCTTCCCCGACGTGGTCATCTCCATCGACACGTGGCGGGCGGAGGTGGCGCGGGAGGTCATCGCCGCCGGCGCGGACCTGATCAACGACACCTGGGCGGGCGCGGACCCGCGGCTGGCGGAGGTCGCCGCGGAGACGGGCGCCGGTCTGGTGTGCTCGCACGCGGGCGGGCTGACCCCGAGGACCCGGCCGCACCGGGCGGCGTTCGGGGATCCGGTCGAGGATGTCGTACGCACGGTGACGGCCCTCGCCGAGCGGGCGGTCGCGCTGGGCGTGCGCAGGGACGGCATCCTCATCGATCCGGCGCACGACTTCGGGAAGAACACCCGGCACTCGCTCGCCATCACCAACCGGCTCGGCGAGATGACGGCGACCGGCTGGCCGGTGCTCGTGGCGCTGTCGAACAAGGATTTCATCGGCGAGACCCTCGACCTGCCGGTCGGCGAGCGGCTGGAGGGCACCCTGGCCGCGACGGCGGTGTCGGCGTGGCTGGGTGCGCGGGTCTTCCGGGCGCATCAGGTGCGGGCGACCCGCCGGGTCCTGGACACGGTCGCGGCGATCAGGGGCGACCGCCAGCCCGCGGTGTCCCGCAGAGGTCTGGCTTAGGGCAGGTCAGGTCCAGCGCAGGATGCGCTTGCGCCACGCGTACAGGATGCCGAGCGCGAGCACCGCCACGAAGATCGCCATCTCGATGACGGCGGCGGTCCCGAACCCGGGCCGGTCGAAGATCACGGCCCACGGGAACAGGAACACGCTCTCCACCGCGAACAACGCGTACAGGAAGGCGTACACGTAGTAGCGGATCTGCGCCTGCGCCCAGTCGCCGCCCACCGGGTCAAGCCCGCATTCGTACGTGTCGAACTTCGCCGCGGTCGCCCCGCTGTCAGCCGATCGGCGCGGTCCTAGCAGCCGAGCAGCCGTAAAGGCCGCGACGAAAACACCCGCACCGACCAGAAGCAGGAGGCCGAGCGTCGCATAACCACCCAGATAGCCACTCACAACACGCACCGTACTCCGATAGTTACGAACTCCGAGATGCCGAAAACCAGAACTTGTCTAGATAATGGGCTTCCTTGTCCAACAGCAAGCAAGCGGATCGCCGCCGAGATACGAGGACACCTCCATGGAAGCACCCGCGCGCCGCCGCGCCCGGCTTCGTGCTGCCTTCGTCGCCCTGATCACCATCTGCTCGCTGCTGTTCACGCTCTCCCCGGCCGCGTACGCGGAGCCGGACCCGGAAGTGTCGACCACCGCGCCGACGGACCCGCCGGTCACCACCGATCCGCCGACACCGACCGCGGAGCCCACGACCCAGCCGCCGCCACCGCCGACGACCGAGGCGCCGCCGCCACCGCCGAAGGTCCGCAAGTTCGGCATGACCGTCAGCGACGTCGTCCTCGGCGACGGCTACTGGCAGGGCGACGGCTCGGCCAAGCTGGTCGTCTCGGTGCAGAACCTCGGCGAGATCGCCGAGACCATCACCGGCTTCTACACGTTCCCCAGCGGCACCCGCCCGACCGGTGGCTACGGCACCGACGGCTGCACGACCAGCAACGGCACGCTGAGCTTCTCCTGCCCCCTCGACCCGGGCAAGATCGGGCACGTCGTGGTCACCGTCGACGTCGCGCCGGACGCGTGGCGGCTGTCCGGAGCGGGCAACGTCACCGCGGTGATGGAGAACTTCCCGCAGAAAGTGCGAAATTTCTCAATCACCTTCAGCACAAAGCCTCCGGTGCCCGGCATCGAGTTGACAACCGACCAGATGACACTCCCGGCGCAGGCCACACCGCATGCCGAGAACGCGACACTGCAGGTCAAACTCCGCAACACCGGCTCGGCGAAGGCCGCCGCCGCGGTCGAGGTGGTCACCCCGCCGGGTGTCGACCTGGTGTCGCTGCCGAGCGCCTGCAAGACGAAGAAGAAGATCTCGCCGGAGCGGGACCGGTGTGAGCTGGGCGACGTCGCCGCGGGCAAGGACGTCTCGGCGAGCTTCGTGCTGTCGATCAGCGCGTCCGCCCGGGCCGAGGTGCCGCTCACCGGCGCCGTCCACGGCTACCTGGCCCCGATCGGCCGGGACGCGATCGAGACCCGCGCCGACTACAGGATCAGCGGGCCGCCCCTGGCGGGTGAGTCGCCGCTGCCCACGGAGGCCCCGGCGTCGCCTGCGGCGGTGGCGGTCCGCACCGGCACCGACCCGGTCAGGCCGCGTTCCTCCGGCGGTATCCTGACCAGCGACCAGCTGTCCAGCCTGCCGTTCGTGGGCGGGATCATAGGCCTGGTCGCACTGGTCGGCTTCCTGGTGATGTTCTCGCTGCGGCGCCGCCTGCGCGACGAGTCCGAGGCGCGGGAGGAAGCCGCCGCGAGCTCCGACGAGTCGCTGGTGACGGTGCCGGCGCAGCGCAGAAGTGACGAAGATCTACCGCCGCTGCCGCAGCGCTCCCCGATCCCCAGGTCGCTGACGTTGCCGAGGCTGCCGAGCGGCCCTGTCGCCGGGTCCGGCTTCCGCGAGCCAGAGGAATAAGCGCAGAATAGTGGAGTTTGCGCGGTTGGACGTCTGCCGCACAAATCTGGGATCCGACCTACATAAGCAACTGCGGCAACGGCAGGCGCGGACCTTCGACGTACCCTCTGAGTGTCAAGAAGGATCGGCCGGCCCGACGATGTCGTCGCACCACCGCATCCCCGCTCCGCCGGCTTAACAGGAGGTCAGCTCACGTGACCAAGCAGGTCCGCCAGCTGGATCGAGTGGTCATCAGGTTCGCTGGCGACTCCGGCGACGGCATGCAGCTCACCGGTGACCGCTTCACGTCGGAAACCGCGCAGCTCGGCAACGACATCTCGACCTTGCCCAACTTCCCCGCGGAGATCCGCGCGCCCGCCGGCACCCTGCCGGGCGTGTCGAGTTTCCAGGTCCATTTCGCCGACTTCGACATCCTGACGCCGGGTGACGCGCCCAACGTCCTGGTGGCGATGAACCCCGCGGCGCTGAAGGCCAACCTCGGCGACCTGCCCAAGGGCGCCTCGATCATCGTCAACACCGACGAGTTCACGAAGCGCAACCTCGCGAAGGTCGGTTACGCCACCAACCCGCTGGAGGACGGCTCCCTCGAGGGCTGGGCCGTCGCGCCGGTCGGGCTCACGTCGATGACGGTGAAGGCACTGGAATCGCACGGCGTGTCGAAGAAGGACGCCGAGCGGGCCAAGAACATGTTCGCGCTCGGCCTGCTGTCGTGGATGTACTCGCGGCCGCACGAGTCGACGCTGCGCTTCCTGGAGCGCAAGTTCGCCGCCCGGCCGGAGCTCGTCGCCGCCAACATCGCCGCCTTCACCGCCGGGTGGAACTTCGGCGAGACGACCGAGGCGTTCGCGGTCCGCTACGAGGTGAAGCCGGCGAAGATGACCGCCGGCAACTACCGCAACATCACCGGCAACGCCGCGCTCGCGCTCGGTGTCGTCGCCGCCGGTGTCCGGGCGGAGCTGCCGGTCTTCCTCGGCGCCTACCCGATCACCCCGGCCTCGGACATCCTGCACGAGCTGAGCAAGCACAAGAAGTTCGGCGTGACGACGGTGCAGGCCGAGGACGAGATCGCCGCGATCGGCGTGGCCCTCGGCGCCTCCTACGGCGGCTCGCTGGGCGTGACGACCACGTCGGGCCCGGGTGTCGCGCTGAAGGGCGAGACCATCTCCCTCGCCGTCGCGCTGGAGCTGCCGCTGCTCATCATCGACGTGCAGCGGGCCGGCCCGTCCACCGGCCTGCCGACGAAGACCGAGCAGGCCGACCTCAACATGGCGCTGTTCGGCCGGCACGGCGAGGCGCCGGTCGCCGTCGTCGCGCCGCGCTCCCCCGCCGACTGCTTCGACGCCGCGATCGAGGCCGCCAGGATCGCGCTGACCTACCGCACCCCGGTCATCCTGCTCTCGGACGGGTACATCGCCAACGGCTCCGAGCCGTGGCGGCTGCCCGAGGTGGCGGAGCTGCCGGACCTGCGCACCGAGTTCGCGACCGAGCCCAACGGCGAGGACGGCACCACGTTCCTGCCGTATCTGCGCGACCCGGTGACCCTGGCCCGCCCGTGGGCGGTGCCCGGCACGCCCGGCCTGGAGCACCGCATCGGCGGCCTGGAGAAGGCCGACAAGACCGGTGACATCTCCTACGACCCGGCCAACCACGACTTCATGGTCCGCACCCGCGCGGCGCGGATCGAGGGCATCGAGGTGCCCGACGTCGAGGTCGAGGACCCGGACGGCAACGCCCGCGTGCTGGTGCTCGGCTGGGGCTCCACCTACGGCCCGATCGGTGCCGCCGCCCGGGCCCTGCGCCAGCGGGGGCTGCCGATCGCGCAGGCGCACCTGCGGCACCTGTCGCCGATGCCGAAGAACCTCGGCGCGGTCCTCGCCGCCTACGACAAGGTCGTCATCCCCGAGATGAACCTCGGCCAGCTCGCCGGGGTCATCCGCTCGAAGTTCCTGATCGACGCGATCGCGTACAACCAGGTCCGCGGCCTGCCCTTCACCGCCGCGGAGCTGGAGTCGGTGCTGGAGGAAGTGGTCAAGAATGCCTGAGGCGCTCAAGCTGACGACGAAGGACTTCAAGTCCGACCAGGAGGTGCGCTGGTGCCCCGGCTGCGGGGACTACGCGATCCTGGCCGCGGTCCAGTCGTTCATGCCCGAGCTCAACATCCCGCGCGAGCGGATCGTGTTCGTCTCCGGCATCGGCTGCTCGTCGCGCTTCCCGTACTACATGAACACCTACGGCATGCACTCGATCCACGGCCGCGCGCCGGCGATCGCGAGCGGCCTGTCGGTGTCCCGGCCCGACCTGTCGGTGTGGGTGGTGACCGGCGACGGTGACGCCCTGTCGATCGGCGGCAACCACCTGATCCACGCGCTGCGCCGCAACGTCAACCTGAAGATCCTGCTGTTCAACAACCGGATCTACGGCCTGACCAAGGGGCAGTACTCGCCGACGTCCGAGATCGGCAAGATCACCAAGTCGACGCCGGCGGGTTCGGCGGACTCGCCGTTCAACCCGATCTCCCTGGCGCTGGGCGCGGAGGCGAGCTTCGTCGCCCGCACCATCGACTCGGACCGCAAGCACCTGCAGTCGGTGCTGCGGGCCGCCGCCGAGCACCGCGGGTCCGCGTTCGTGGAGATCTACCAGAACTGCAACATCTTCAACGACAACGCGTTCGAGGTCCTGAAGGACCCCGCCACCAGGGACGACTACACCATCCGTCTCGAGCACGGGCAGCCGATCACGTTCGGCAAGGACGGCGAGTGGGCGGTGACGCACCCGCCCGGCGGCTTCGGCCTGTCGGTGGTGCCGACCGCGTCGGCGGCGCCGGGCGAGATCGTCGTGCACGACCAGTCGGTCGCCGAGCCCGCCTACGCGTTCGCGCTGTCCCGGCTGCCGGGCCTCGACCTGCGCAACACGCCGATCGGGGTGTTCCGCTCGGTGGAGCGGCCCGCCTACGACGACCTGGTCCGCGAGCAGCTGACCACGGCGAAGACCAAGGTGAAGGGCACCCCTGAGGAGGAGCTCGGCGCCCTGCTCAACAGCGGCGACACCTGGACGATTCTCTAGGCAACCGCGGACGGTTTCGACGCGTCAGAAGAGGTAGCACACCGATTCACGTCGGTGAGCCCTCCCTGAGGTGGGATGGCAGGTCAGCGGGGCAACCCCCCGTCGGGCCTGCCATTCCATCTGAGCGGCGCCTATTCGGCGGCGGAGAAGCGGATCGAGCCGGCCACCAGGTCGGGGTGCTCGATCGTCAGCGCGAGGGCCACGGACTCCTCCAGGCCCAGCGCGGCACCGGCGGCGTAGGCGTCGTCGAAGTCCGCGTCGCCCATCGAGGCGCGCAGCGCCGCCTGCTGCTCCGTCCAGTACGTGCCGAAACCCCCGGCGGAGCAGCGCAGCCGCACCCGGGCCGCCTGCGCGGCGCCGAACAGCCGGGCCGCGGTGCCGGTCTCCCCCGCCATGCGGCAGCGCACCGCGATCGCCATCAGCGTCTCGCAGACCCGCAGGTGGAAGCCGAAGTTCATGCGCGACCGCAGCGCGACGATCAGGTGGTCGTGCGCCGCGACCAGGTCGCCGCGGGACAGCGCGACGAGCCCGAGGAGCATGTCGACCGTGCGCCGGCCGCGCTCCATCGGCCGCGAGTTCTCCAAGGTGCGGGCCGACGCCAGCAGGTCGGCCGCCTCGTCGAGCGCGCCCCGGCGCCAGAGCAGCTGGGCGAGCGCGTAGACGGCGAAAAGGGTCTCCCCGGCGACGCCCTGCTCGTCGGCGAGGGCGATGACCTCCCGGCAGGAGCGCTCGGCCTCGTCGAAACGGCCCATGTCCAGCAGCGGCGCGCCCCGCCCGGCGAGGACCCGCGCGATGAGGCCGGGGTCACCGGCCCGCCGGGCGGCCGCCTCGGCCCGCTGGGAGAAGCGCAGCTCCTCGACGGTCTCCCCGTCCGCCCCGGCGTGCAGGGAGTGCAGGTGATAGGCGGCGGCCAGCTCCGCGTCGGGGACGGGTTCCCCGGTCGCGCTGATCCGCTCGTACAGGCGGAACAGCCACATGCGTCCTTCCCGGACGAGGCCACGCTCCCGCCACCACTGGTCCAGCGCCCCGGCGACGGCGAGGCCCTGGCGGGCGCTGCCCCGGGTGACGGTCCAGTGCAGGGCGGCCCGCAGCTCGTCGGCGAGCGGGTCGAGCGTGTACAGCGACGGGGTGACGGGCCGCCCGTCGGTGTCGAGGTAGGCGTCGTGGGCGGCCTGCAGGCACCAGGCGACGTGCCGCTCCCGGGCCGGCTCCTCCTCACCGGCCTCGACGAGCAGCCGGGCCGCGTACGCCCGGATCGGGTCGAGCATCCGGTAGGTGGCGTTCGTGGCGCCGGCCTCGGCCTGCAGCAGCGACTTGTCGACGAGCGTCGCGAGGGGGTCGAGGGGGTCGCCGTCGTGCAGCCATTCGATCGCGGGCAGCTCGACGGGGCTGGCGAAGACCGACAGCCGGCGCAGCAGCCGGGCGGCGCGCTCGTCGAGGGTCCGGTACGACCAGTCGACGGCGGCCTGCATGGTGCGGTGCCGGTCGGAGGCCTCCACCGGCCCGCTGTGGCCCGCGTCGAGGGTGCCGAGCACGTCGTCGATGCGGGCGACGAGCTGCGCGGCGGACAGCAGCCGCAGCCGGGCCGCGGCGAGCTCCAGGGCGAGCGGCAGCCCTTCCAGGGCCTCGGCGACGCGGGTGAGCTGGGCGATGTCGCCGGGCTCGACGGGCCGTCCGCCCCGGGCGGCGGAGGCCCGGTCGACGAGCAGGGCGACGGCGTCGCTGAAGCCCCCGCCGCTGGCCGCCTCGACCGACAGCGGCGGGATCCGCCACACGACCTCGCCGGGCAGGCCGAGCGGCTCGCGGCTGGTCGCCAGGACGGTGACCGCCGGGCCGGCGGACAGCAGCCGCGACACGAGCCGCCGGGCCGCGGGCAGCTGCGCGTCGGAGGTGTCGAGCAGGATCAGCATCCGCCGGTCGCGGGCGTGGTCGGCGAGGGTCTGGATGACGGGCCGGCCCGGCTCGGGGCGCAGCCCGACCGCGGCGGCGACGGCCACGTCGACGAGGTCGCTGGTGGCCACGGCGCTGAGGTCGGCGAACCAGACCCCGTCGCGGAACCGCTCGACCAGCTCGCCGGCGGCCTCGACGGCGAGACGGGTCTTCCCCGCGCCGCCGGCGCCGACGACGGTGACGATGCGGTGGGCGCCGATCAGGTCGCGCACGGCGGCGCGCTCGGTGGCCCGGCCGATGAACCGGGTGGTCTGCACCGGCAGGTTGTGGGCGGGCGCGTCGATGGTGCGCGGCCGGGGGAACTGGCGGTCGAGGCCCGGCGCGACCAGCTGGAAGATCCGCTCGCAGCCGTCGAAGCCGCGCAGCCGGTGCAGGCCCAGGTCGAGCAGGAACGTCTCGCCACCCGTGCCACCGGTGCCGTCGCTGTCGCCGAGGTCGCCGACGCGGGCGGCGGTGGCCGCGGAGCACAGGACCTGGCCGCCGTGGGCGGCGGCGGCGACGCGGGCCGCGCGGTGCACCTCGGGTGAGGTGTACTCCCCGCCGTAGGGCTCGGCGAAGCCGGTGTGCAGGCCCATGCGGACCTTCGGCCGGCCGTCGGTGCCGTCGGCCGCGGTCGGCCAGTCGTGGGCGGCGAGCTCGCGCTGCGCCTCGATGCACGCGGTGAGCGCGGCGGCGGCGTCCGCGAACGCGACGAACAGCGAGTCACCCTCGGTGAAGAGTTCGACACCGTCCGCTTTGGACAGCGCGCGGCGGATCACCTGCCGGTGCTCCTGGAGCACCGGCCGATACCCCGTCCCGAGCATCTGGGCCAGTCGAGTCGAGCCCTCGATGTCGGTGAACAGGAAAGTCACCAGCCCGCTGGGCAGATGCGTCCGCGCCGACACGTGAAACCTCCGCCTCCCTTTTCAGGCGTGACCCATATTTCCCCACCCATGGGTCGCGCGCATCGTAGAAACGGTCCCCACCGGTCGGCCTCAAGGTCGATGAGACGCCGGTACCCGCAGGTCAGCAAGCATACGGGGGTAAAGCTTGAGTGGGTTTCGCGTGACGTAACGAGAACGTGACCGACAGAGTTGTGGCACGCGAGGCCACAACATCAAAGCCATACGGCGACTATTACGAAACCGACCCGTAACAATGCATCAACAACCGCACGAGCCGCCGCAACATCCGCCACCAGAAGGACGCTGCGGGGCACCCGCGGCGTTGACACCGCCCACCGCGACGGTCGACAGCAGCTTCACCGTGTCGTCGTGGCCCGACGGACACGCGGTGGCCGCATTGGCTTCACTCATCGGCCGCTGGACTTCGAACGTGTCGCCGCAGGCCCTGCACCGGTACTCGTAACGAGGCATCCCCACAGGTTAGGCGACGGTGACACGCGAGCGGGAATTCGGAATACTCGACGGTGTGGCACAGAAGCGCGGTCCCGCCCCCGACGAGCAGCGACCCACCACAGTGGACACACTCTCGGTGACCGCGATCCGCCCACCCGCACCGGATGAGCCGGATTCACCGTCGAGACACGGCAGAAAAACCGTGGACCTGGTCAAATCAACGTCACCGAGCGTTCCTGCGCAGCGGCACGTGCCGAAGCACGCGGCGGAGGAGCCCGCCGGCGGCACCGCCGTGGTGGACGTCCTGCAGACCCGGCCGCCGCGGTTCGAGGGCCTGCGGGTCTGGCTGCGCCGGCCCGCCGGCCGCGCGGTCGCCGCCGCCCTCGCCCTCGCCCTGGTCCTCGGTGTCGCGTTCACCGCCGGCCGGTATCTGGTCCCGGCGGTCTCCGAGCCGCGGGCCGGCACCTCCGCCCCGCCGCCGCCGTCGGCGACGCCCGGCACGATCGAGACCGGCGAGGCACCCGTGCCGTCACAGCCGCCCACGACGTTCGCGCCGCCGCCCGGCACCAAGGAGCGCCCCTCGGACGTCCTGGCCGCGTGGGCCGGGCCACGCGCGGTGAAGCTGAACATCCCGCCGGTGGCCATGCAGGCGTACGGCTACGCGGAGCTGATCACGGCACGGACCACGCCCGGGTGCAAGCTGACCTGGACCACGCTCGCCGGCATCGCGAAGATCGAGTCGGACCACGGCCGGACCAACGGCTCACTCGTGCAGGAGGACGGCAAGTCCACCCCGCCGATCATCGGCCCGCCGCTGGACGGGCAGAGCAACCGGCAGGCCATCCCCGACACCGACGGCGGCCAGATCGACACCGACAAGACCTGGGACCGCGCGGTCGGGCCGATGCAGTTCCTGCCGAGCACCTGGAAACAGTTCGGGGTGGACGCCGACGCCGACGGGGTGACCGACGTCAACGACATCGACGACGCGGCGCTGACCGCCGCCGCCTACCTGTGCTCCGGCGGCCGTGACCTGTCCACCGTGGAGGGCTGGAACGCCGCCATCCACGCGTACAACATTCCGGAGGAGTACCGCACATCGGTGTTCAACGCCACGAATGACTACGGCCGGCGCGACCGTACGGGGTAGATGAAGGCCACGCTCTGCGGCGCGGTACTTCCGCTGAGCCACAAAGGTAGGCAAGCTTGACTCCGTGATGGTGCGCGAGTGGGACCCAGGGACCGCGTCCGCGGCCGAGCTCGAATCGGTGCTGCGGGCACTGAACGAGATCGTGGCGTTCGACGTACCGGAGGATCCACCGTGGCGTGACATCAAGTTCCGGGAATATCTCGCGGTGACGATGCCCGGCGAGCGGCGCACGTCGTGGCTGGCCGTCGACGAGTCCGGTGAGGTGCTCGGGCACGCGAGCCTCCTCGCGCTGGAGGAGATCGGCGTGCTGGAGCTGTCGGTGCGACCCGCGGCGCGCCGCGGGCACGTCGGCACCGCCCTGCTCGCGGCGGTCGCCCGCCGCGCCGCCGAGGAGGGCTTCGAGTCCGTCGGCGTCGAGGTGATCGGCGGCACCCCCAGCATCAAGTTCTTCGAGTCCTTCGGCTTCGACTGCGCGTTCATCGAGCAGCGCAACCTGCTGGACCTCGGCGGCGTCGACTGGCTGCGGCTGGGCGAGATGGCCGCCGGCATCGGCGCGGGCTACCGGGTCGAGTACCACCCGGGCGGCCCGCCGGAGCAGCACTACGCGGGCTACGCGGCGGCGAAGGAGGCGGCCCGGGCCTCCGTCGTGGAGGACCTGGCGCTGCGCCCGAGCTCCTACGACGCGGAGCGGCTGCGGGCCAGCCTGGCGACCCTGCACGCGCGCGGCCTGAAGCCGTACATCGTGCTCGCGGTGCACGAGGCGACGGACACGATCGCCGGCCTCACCGAGGTCGTGGTGCCCGCGCAGCGGCCGACCCGCGCCGACCAGTACGACACCATCGAGGTGCCCACGCACCGCGGCTACGGCATCAGCCGGGCGATCAAGGCCAGGATGCTGTTCGAGCTGCGCGCCGCCGAGCCGCACCTGCTGGACGTGCAGACGTGGAACGCGACGGAGAACGAGCCGCTGCTCAAGGTCAACGCGGAGCTCGGCTTCAAGCCCGACCGTGAGTGGCGCGAGTACGACGCCGACGTCATCGACCTGCTGCGCCGCCTGAAGTAGCACCCCGCCGGTCAGGTGTCAGCTGGGCGCCCAGGGGCCCTGGACGAAGGTTCCGTCCGCGGTGAACGGGAACGAGTTGTAGGCGCACCCGTTGAGCGCGATCGTCTGGGTCTGCATGATCGGCGCCGGGCCGGAGCCGGGGCACTTCATGTGGTCGAAGCCCAGGAAGTGACCCATCTCGTGGTTGACGGTGTTGGCGTGGAAGTCCACACCCGGCGCCCCGTCGATGCCTTTCAGCCAGCGGCGCAGGTTGAGCAGGATCGTCTGCCCGTAGCGGCACGAGTAGATGCCCTGGGTGGTGACGCCGACGGCCTTGCAGAGCTTGTCGACGGTGCCGGGGGTGGCCAGGCGCAGCCGCACGCTGTAGTCCTCGCCGCTGACCCGCTGGAACGACCAGCTGGCGTCGGTGAGCTTGTTCGACGGGTACGTCACCGGGTGCGCGGCCGACACCGTCCAGCCGAGCTCGGCGCCGAGGGCCCGCTCGACCTCGGCGGCGGTCTTCTCCGGCGTCCAGACCGGGTTTGTGCCCCACTGGATGCCGTTCTCGACCTCGACGCGATACCTGACGAGCGTCGTGCCCGTGCCGGCGATCCCGGTCCCGCCGCCCGCGACGGTGAACGTGCCCGCCGCCGTGGCCGGCACCCCGTCGCCGCCGGGCGCGGGCGGCTTCGCCCGCCGGTGTCCCCGCCCGCCGCGACCTGCTTCTTCAGCGTCGCCGACGGCTTCGGCGCCGGCTTCTTGCTGGCCGGCGGTCTGGCCGAGGCGGATGCGGAGGGCGAGGGCGAGGGCGACGCGGACGCCGGCGGCGCCTCGGCCGGGGGCGACGGGAGCGCCACTGCATCCGGTGCACCCGCCACCGCATCGGACTTGCCCGGTTTGCCGCCACACGCGGTCAGCCCGAGGGTGACCACCAACGCCAGCGCGAACCCCGCTCGTGTCCCCAGCACTCCGGCAGCCTATCCATCGCACGCACACGATGAGGGCCCCGGGGACTGCCCCGGGGCCCTCATCAGCGGTGATCAGTTACGGAAGGATCCACTTCTGGTTGGCCGGCGGGCCCGCGACGCAGGTCCACAGGTGCACGACCGTGCTGTCCGCGGAGTTGTTGCCGGACACGTCGAGGCACTTGCCCGACTGCGGGTTGCGCAGCGTGCCGTCGGCGTTCGGCGCCCAGTTCTGCGCGCCGGAGCCGTTGCACGTCCACAGCTGGATCTTCGTACCGTCGGCGCTGCCGCCACCGGAGATGTCCAGGCACTTGCCGAGCGCCCGCAGGGTCTGGCCGTTGCGGGTCCAGGTCTGCGCACCGGAGTTGTTGCAGGTGTAGATCTGGATCTGGGTGCCGTCGGCGGTGCCGCTGGAGCGGACGTCGAGGCACTTGCCGGCGAGACCCTTGATCGGGCCGACCCCGGTCGGCGGCGTGCCCGTCTTGACGAACGTGATGTCGTCGACGTCGAACAGGCCGGTGCCCGTGCCGGTGAACGTGAGGAAGATGTTCGCGTTGCCCGACGGGACCCCGGACAGCGTGGTCGTCACGTTGGCGTACGTGTCCCAGCTGCCGGTGTTCGGCACGTTGACGGTGCCGAGGATCGTGCCGGTCTGCGAGCCGTTGCGGATCTGGATCTGGCCACCGGCGCCGCCGGACACGACCCGCGCCCGGAAGGACGTGGCGCCGCCGACGTTGACGTTGTTGTAGCCGGCCCAGTCGCCCGGGTCGATGTAGCCGAGGGTCTGGCCGTTGTTGGCGCCCGCCTTGGTGAACGCCTGCGCGCCGTTGACCGAGCTGAACGACTCGGCCTGCACGGTCACGTCGGTCGGCTGCGGGTTCGTGCCCAGCTCCTTGACCCGCACGTTGCGGAACGAGGCGGTGTCGCCGGAGCCGTGGTTCTGGATGCCGATGTACCCGTCGAGGTTGCGGGCCGGGTCGGTGTTGGTGAAGTCGTTGATCAGCGAGCCGTTGAGGTAGATCCGGATCCGCTGACCCTCGACGAGCAGCTCGTAGGTGTTCCACTCGCCGGCCGGGTTGAGCGCCGCGTCACGGGCCGCGATGTCCGCGGACTTGAACGTGTAGACGGCGCCGGTGGTGCGGTCGGCGGCGTCGGTCGCGTCGATCTGGATCTCGTAGCCCTGGTTGACGGCGACCCACGGGTCGTTACCGGGGTTCGGGAAGCCGACGAAGATGCCGGAGTTGCTGTCGCCGGTGAGCCGCCAGTCCGCCTTCAGCGAGTACGAGGTGTACTGCTTCGCGCTGTACCAGAACAGGCCCATGCCGCCGGTCGAGGTCAGCGTCGCGTCGGAGTTGGTGAAGCTGCCCGGACCCGCCTGCGACCAGCCGGTCGTGGAGCCGTTGTAGATCGCGGTGTACCCGGTCTCCGCGCGGCAGTCGGCCTTGGCCCGCTTCGAGGCGTACCGCAGACCACCGAGGAGCTGGTTGCGGAAGTTGCCGTCGGCGTACGACTCCTGCGTGTGCCCGAAACCGGTGTAGAACGAGCGGCCGCTGTCGATCGTCTTACACCAGGTGATCGGGTGGTCCGCGCCCATCGAGCCGCCGGAGTAGGACGACTCGTCGAGCGTGGCCAGGACGCGGGCGCCGCTGCGCGGGTTGGTCTGGTAGTTGTACAGCTCGTCGGTGCGGGTCCAGGTCTGCGGCAGGTGCGCCGAGGCCGGGTGGGCCCGGTTCTCGGTCTTCGAGTTGACCTGCTGGATCGCCGGGTGCGAGGCGAACCACGCGCCGACGAGGTTGCCGTAGAACGGCCAGCTGTACTCGGTGTCCGCGGCCGCGTGGACGCCGACGTACCCGCCGCCGCCGCGGATGTAGGACTCGAACGCCGTCTGCTGCGTGTCGTTGAGCACGTCACCGGTGGTGTTGAGGAACACGACCGCCTCGTACTGCGCGAGGTTCGCCGTGGTGAACTTCGTCGCGTCCTCGGTGGCGGTCACGGTGAAGTTGTTCGCCGCGCCCAGCTGCTGGATCGCGGTGATGCCGGCCGGGATGGCGTCGTGGCGGAAGCCGGCGGTCTTGGAGAACACGAGCACGTCGTAGGGCGCGTCGGCGGCGACGGCCGGGGTGGCGGCGGACAGGGTGCCGGCGGCGAGGGCGATGGCGGCGCCCGCTCCGGCGAGAATTCTGCGCACTAGCACTCCTTAGCAGGGAGGGAGGCGCCCGTGTGGCGGCACGGGCGCCCGATCACCTCGTTAGGGCAGGGTCCACTTCTGGTTGGCCGGCGGACCTGCGACGCAGGTCCACAGGTGCACGACCGTGCTGTCCGCGGAGTTGTTGCCGGACACGTCGAGGCACTTGCCCGACTGCGGGTTGCGCAGCGTGCCGTCGGCGTTCGGCGCCCAGTTCTGCGCGCCGGAGCCGTTGCACGTCCACAGCTGGATCTTCGTACCGTCGGCGCTGCCGCCACCGGAGATGTCCAGGCACTTGCCGAGCGACTGGAGCGTCTGACCGGAGCGGGTCCAGGTCTGCGCGTTGGTGCCGTTGCAGGTGTACAGCTGGATCTGCGTGCCGTCGGCGGTGGCGGCGCTGCGCACGTCGAGGCACTTGCCGGCGAGGCCCTTGACCGGGCCGACGCCACTGTTGCTGGTCGTGAACGTGAAGCTGTCCACGTCGAACAGTGCGGCGGTGCCGGTGCCGGCGAACGTCACGAACAGCGACGTGGTGCCGGCCGGCGCGCCGGAGATCGGCGCGGTCACCGTCGTGAACGTCTCCCACGAGCCCGTCACCGGGATCGTCGCGGAGCCGATGATCGGACCCGTCGCCGAGCCCGTGCGGAACTGCACGGTGCCGCCGGTGCCGCCGGAAGACGCCCGGACGGCGACACTCGTGGCGTTGTTCAGCTTGTACGGGTCGAACTGGATCCAGTCGCCGTTGTTGATGTCGCCGACCGTCTTGCCACCCTCGGCCGTCGTCTTCGTGAACGTGTTGATCCCCGACGACGTCTTGAAGTGCTCCGCCTGCCGCTTGCGCGGCTGGAGGATGTTCTGCGCGTGCACGGTCAGCCCGCCGTTGTCGGTGTACTGCGCGTCGAAGATCGGGAAGATGTTCGCCGCGTCGTCGTGCTCACCGTCGACCGGGATGTTGATCGTGCCCGTGCAGCCGTTCTGCGAGGTGATCTGGTGTGCGTGCTGGTCGTGGCCGAGCACGTAGGTCATCGTGATCCGCGAGCAGGCGACCGTGCCGTCCTCCGGGTCGGTGACCGTGACGCTCCACGGCACGCTGTCACCGAAGGACACCAGCTGGCCCTTCGCCGGCAGGTTCACCGTGACCGTCGGCGCGGTGTTGCCGACGCTGATCAGCACGCTGGACGTCGCGGGCGCGTTCTGGTTGTCCCGCACCGTCAGCGTCGCGGTGTAGTTGCCGTTGGTGTTGTAGGTGTACGACGGGTTCGCGGCGGTCGAGTCCTGGGTGCCGTTGCCGTCGAAGTCCCACGAGTAGGTGAGCGGGCCGCCCTCCGGGTCGCTGGACCCGGCGGAGGAGAACGTCACCGCGAGCGGCGCCGCACCGGAGGTCTTGTTCGCGCTGGCGACGGCGGTGGGGGCGCGGTTGCCGCCGCCGACGTAGTCGTAGCGGTACAGGGCCGAGTTGGCGTCGCCGTTGAAGTAGCCGGTGCCGTAGTCCAGGACGTACAGCGCGCCGTCGGGGCCGAACTGCATGTCCATGACCTGCTTGCCGCCCCACGGGAACGTGTCGATCGCGCCGCGGCTGCCGTCGCTGTTGACGACGATCGGCTTGATCCAGCCACGCCCGAACTCACCGGCGAAGAACATGCCGTTGAACGCGGCCGGCCACTTCGTCGCCGACGGGTTCGCCGCGTCGTAGCGGTACACGGGGCCGCCCATCGGCGACTCGGAGCCGCCGCCGAACTCGGCCGGGGTGCCGCTGTCGCCGCCGTACTTGATCCACGCCGGACGCGCCGCGGGCAGCGTGCCCAGGCCCGTGTTGCGGAACGAGTTGTTCGTCGGCCCGCCCGCGCAGTTGTACTTGGCGCCACCGGTGCCGGCGGCGAAGTCCCACTCGTTGTAGATCTCGGTGCTGGTGTTCGAGCCGGTGCAGTACGGCCAGCCGTAGTTGCCGGGCGACGTGATCCGGTTGAACTCGACCTGCCCGGACGGGCCACGGTTGGCGCTGGTGGTGCCGGCGTCGGGGCCGTAGTCACCGACGTAGACGATGCCGGTGGCCTTGTCGACGCTCATCCGGAACGGGTTGCGGAAGCCCATCGCGTAGATCTCGGCCCGGGTGTTGGCGGTGCCCGGCGCGAAGAGGTTGCCCGACGGGATGCTGTACGTGCCGTTGGCGTTGACCTTGATCCGCAGGATCTTGCCCCGCAGGTCGTTGGTGTTGCCGGCGGAACGCTGCGCGTCGTAGGCCGGGTTGCGGTTCGTCCGCTCATCGAGGGGCGAGTAGCCGGCGGAGTCGAACGGGTTGGAGTCGTCACCGGTCGACAGGTAGAGGTTGCCGGCCGCGTCGAAGTCGATGTCGCCGCCGACGTGGCAGCAGATGCCCCGGTTGGCGGGCACGTCCAGGATGTTGACCTGGCTGCTCATGTTGACGGTGAAGTTCGCGTTGAGCGTGAACCGGGAGAGGCGGTTGACCCCGGTCCAGGTGGCCCAGTCGGTGGCGGTGCCGGTGGCCGGCGCGTCGCCCGCGGGGGTGCTCAGCGGGGGCGCGTAGTACAGGTAGATGTAGCGGTTGCTGGCGAAGTTCGGGTCTGCCGCGACGCCCTGCAGGCCTTCCTCGTCGTGCTGGTAGACGGGGATGTTGGCGATCACGCTCGTGGTGCCGTTGGCGTCGGTGCGACGCAGCGTGCCGTTGCGGGCGGTGTGCAGGACCGAGCGGTCGGGCAGGACCGAGATGGTCAGCGGCTCGCCGACCTCGGGCTCACCCTTGGCGAGCGTGACCTGCTGGAAGTCTGCCGCGTTGATCGCCGCTGCCGCGGGCGTGGCCTGGACGACCAGGGCGCTGACGCTCGCCGAGACAAGAAGTAGAGCGGCGCCCATCGGCCGCCATCGATGACGTGAGGGTTGTTGGTTCACTGTGATCCCTTCCCTGACTGAACGTGCCAGGCAGGGCGCGCGCCGCCGCGCCGGATGCCGTGTGCCTCCGCGACGCTGGGATGCCCATCGATATGTCCGCTGCCGACGGATACATTGACGAAACAGTCCAGTGTCGTGCAGGACACACTAGGAGCTTCGAACCAACCTGTCCACACTTTCCGATGCCTTGGCATGAACTTTCGCTGGACTAACCAAAAGTCACCGCTTCGTCGCGGCGGAACGATGCAGTATGGTGGGTGTATCGTCCGACAAGAAATTTGGTCGGTGGGTGTAGGCTTAGGTTTGGAGGAGCGCCGCGGACCGGCCCGGTCGCGTCAACACGTCTGGCGCCACGCGTCGAGGTCTTCCTTCTTCTTCATCGACGAGAAGCGCAGGGCGGTGGTCTTCGGGCAGAACTTGGCGGTGTCGACGTCGT
This sequence comes from Dactylosporangium sp. NPDC051087, assembly GCF_055586325.1. Lineage (NCBI taxonomy): Bacteria > Bacillati > Actinomycetota > Actinomycetes > Micromonosporales > Micromonosporaceae > Dactylosporangium > Dactylosporangium sp. NPDC051087. The sequence continues at coordinate 42,595 of NZ_JBVJIJ010000004.1, forward strand.
ATTCGACGTGGAAGACGGGCTTGCCGGCGGCGATGAAGACCTTGAGGGCGTCGCACTCGTCGTAGTGCGCGCACTCCTCGTTGACCGCGAAGTCGAACGAGGGCGCCAGCGCCTCGGCCTGCTCGACGTCGTTCTTCAGGCCGACGGCGAGACCGAGCCCGTGCGCGAGGTCGGCGAGACGCCGGTTGAAGGTGAGCTGGTCCTCGGCGGTGAGCGGGAAGCCGCTGTTGTTGGCGTAGCCGTCGACGTTGTCGGGCTCGACGGCGTCGAAGCCCTTGTCCTTGCACATCTTGAACCGGGCCGCCAGCAGCGGCTGGAGAGTGTCCCAGCGGCGGATGTCGAGCCACTTCTCGCCGGGCCAGCCCTCCAGGCCCTTGCCGCGCACCGACTCGGGGAAGTTCCCGGCGTCCGCGCGGAAGTCCTCGTGGGCGCCGGCGTTGACGTAGCAGATGACGCGGCGGCCGGCCGCCTTCAGCTTCGCGACGTCCTCGGCAGACGTGGTGACGGCGTCGACGTCGTACACGTCGGCGGCCACGGACGTGTCGAGTTTGCCGGTCAGCTGCCACTGCCAGGTGACCCCGACCGCGGGTTTCCACCAGCCTGTGGCGGCGGGCGGCTGGGAGGACGCGGCGCCCGACGAGGGCGGCGCGGAGGCGAGGCCGCCGGCTCCGGACGGGGGGACGGCGGCGGTCTTCGGGGTGCCGCGGCCCTCGTCCGAGTCGTCGTCGCCCGGGCTCGTGCAGGCAGCGGCGTACAGGACGGTCAGCAGGACCAGGCCGCACAGGGCGAAGCGGAGCCGCCGGCCGGTCACCGGGCCGCCGCCCGCTCGCGTACGACTGTCGGGATGCCCTCGTACGGCAGCGGGGCGACGAGGTCGGTGACGAGGCCGTGCGGCGCCCGGGAGAGCAGGAGGGCGGTGGCGGCGCCGAGGCGTTCGGTGGGTACGCCGTAGACGAGGTGCGCCGCGTTCGGCCAGTCGCGGCCGTCGGGCAGCCCGTACGCCGGCGGGGCGTCCACATAGGACTCCCAGGGGCCTTCGAAGGTGCACACGACGTCGGCGAGGTCCGCGTAGCCGGGCAGGCACCTGGTGCCGGGGTTGAGGACGACCGATCCGCGCACCGCCCGCACCACCTGTGTCACGTAGGCGAGGCCGGCCGCGTCCGCCGGCACCTGATCGAAGAAGATACCGCCGACCGGGTACCTCGCCCAGCCGACGATGTCGCACCAGACCTCCCCGTTGGCGCGGCGGCCGTAGTCGAGGTCGACGTAGCCGAGCATCCGGACGCCGCTGCGGTGCAGGCGGGCGGTCGCGACGGCGTACACCTCGTCGCGGTCGGCGCCGCCGGGGCCGTTGTGGACGTTGACGATCGCGGTGGGGCGTTCGGTGCTGCGGCACAGCGCGTCCCACGCGTCGGGGTCGGCGAGGGGGTGGACGTACATCGGCAGGAGCATCATCGGTAACTCTCCGGGTCGCGCAGGACGAGCGCCGCGACGGCGAGGCCGGGGAGGCCGGCTCCGAGGAGGGTCGCGACGGCGAGGGTTTCGGTGAACGTGGGTGCCACGTGCACGAGTGCGGGTGCCCAGTGTCCGACGCCCGCGACGAGCAGGGTCGGCCACCAGACGACGAGGGCGGCGGTGCCGGCCCGGCCGTGCGCGGCGAGGACGAGGCACAGCGCGTACACGCCGGTGAGCAGGATCGCGGCGGCGAGGGGTTGTCCGTCTGGTCCGGCGATGCCGACCCAGACGGCGCCGGCGATCGCGGCGCCGAGCGCGACGGGGATGCACAGGACGGCGACGGTGCCTTTGCTGATCCGGGCGAGCCGCCGGTCGAACGCGCCCCGGTCGGCGAGGACGGCGCGGGCGTACGCGATGCGCCGTTGATGCCAGACGAGCGTGAGTTCGATCAGGGGTACCCCGATGAGCAGGGGCACGGCTTCGACGGGCACGCGGTGGGGTGCGATCCCGTCGAGGGCGACGGCGCGCAGGAGCGCGGCCTGGCCGGTGCCGACGAGTCCGTAGAGCAGGGCGTAGCCGATGTCGCCGCGCCATGACCGCCATCGCCGCCAGGGCATGCGGCCGCTGACGTCGGCGCCGACGACGGGGCGGAACGCGACGGCGAGGAGGCCCGTGACGCCGCAGAGCAGGGCGGTCACCGCCCACGGGCCGGCGCCGAGGGCGATGAACGCGGTGGCGATCCAGCAGGGCGCGGCGGCGGCGAGGACGACGCGTTCGCGGCCGGTGACGAGGGCGACGGCGGCGACCGCGAACAACGCGAGTTGGACGGCGGCGATGGTGTACGCCCGGAGGCCGGTGCCGGCGAGTGCGAGTGACCAGAGGGCGGCGACGGTGAGGAATCCGGTGCCGAGGAGCCGGGCGGCGGCGGTGACGCCCCGTTCGGACAGTGCCCGGTAGCCGAGGTATGACAGGGCTTGTCCGCCGCCCCAGCCGAGCAGGAGGGTGCCGGTGGTGGCGAGTTGCGGTGCGCCGTCGACCTCGGCGGCGGCGCCGAGCCCGATCGCCAGGGGGGTCAGGTAGATCGCTGCCCGGGTGAGGGTGTCGGTGATGACGGCTCGTGGTGTCGGGCCGTCTTCCAGCGGTGTCGCCTGTACGACGGTGTGCGCGGTGTCGATGGTGCGGGCGACGACGCGTCCGGCGAGCGCGAATACCGAGGGCAGTCCGTATTCGCGGTCGGCGACGCGGTCGTTGATGCCGTTGGCTTCGAGGATCGCGGCGACCTCGTCGACGTCGACGGCGCTGACGCAGTCCTCGAGCATCCGGTCGGCGAGGGCGGCGACTGGGTCGGTGGAGACGCGCCCGACGAACCGCAGCGACTCCCCGCGGTCCAGCAGTGGTGGCCGGGCCCGCCGCTGCGTGGGCACCAGGAGCAGCGAGTCGGCGCTCATGCCGCCACCTCCGCTGCGCTCCGGCGTCGGCCTGAGCTCAAACTGCGCCAATGATTCGCAACCACTCCGCTACGCTCCGGGCCGCTCACGCCGCCACCTCCGCTGCGCTCCGGCGTCGGCCTGAGCCAGAACTGCGCCAATGATTCGCAACCACTCCGCTACGCTCCGGGCCGCTCACGCCGCCACCTCCGCTGCGCTGCGCTGTGGGACGCTCATGCGGGCACCAGGATCTGGTCGGGGACGGGTGCGGTGGCGATGACTCGGCTGTCCGTCAGCTGCAGGTACCGGCCGCGGTAGGCGGTCAGGCAGCGGTCCAGCGTGTGTTCCCGCAGGGCTCGCTGCTGACCGTTTTGGCTGGTCACGGCCCGCAGGTCCGGGGAGGTGAGCAGTGCGATGCACGCCTCGCCGAATGCCTGCGGGTCGCGCGGCGGCACGATGAGCCCGGCGTCGCCGACGGCTTCGGCGACGCCGCCGACGTCGGTGCTGACGGTCGGCCGGCCGCACATCATGGCTTCGAGGACGGTGTAGGGCATGCCTTCGGAGATGCTGGACAGTGCCGCGATCTGCCCGGCTTCGAACGCGTCGCGGCTGGACGTGCACGGGCCGGCCCAGGTGACGGCGTCGGTGAGGCCGAGGCCGGCGGCGGTGTCGCGGCAGGCGGCGGCGTAGGCCTCGTTGCCGGCGGGGACGGGCCCGGCGAGGTGCAGCCGTGCTTCCGGCACCTGTTCCCGGACGACGGCGAGGGCGCGGATGAGGGTCTCCAGGTCTTTGAGCGGGTCGATCCGTCCGACCCAGGAGATGACGGGGTCGGCGGGTTCGCCGGTGAGCGGGGGGAAGCGGGCGGGGTCGACGCCGTTGCCGATGACGGCGAGTTTCGCCGGGTCGGCGCCGTGCCGGACGGCCCATCGTGAGTTGAATCCGCTGACGGGGGTGATGAGGTCCGATTCCCAGTAGGCGAGGCGGGCGAGGGCGCGGTGGAAGCGCAGCAGGGCGGTTTTGACGCCGGGTGGTTGGTCGCCGGAGGCGAGGTACCGTTCGCGGAGGTAGACGCCGTGTTCGGTCATGAGGAACGGGACGCCGCTGCGCCATTTCGCGGCGAGGGCGATCATGGATGACAGGCCGTTGGCGTTGGCGTGCACGAGGTCGGTGTCTTCGGGGATCTCGGCGGCGAGTGGGCGCAGGGCGTGTTCGAGCAGGACGCCGGCGACGTCCGCGTCGCGGAGGGTGAGCCGGGGCAGGTGGATGCCGTCGGCTCGGGCGCGGGCCCACGCGTCGAGCAGGATGTCGGCGAGTCTGACCCCGGCGAGGGGGTGCCGGCCGGTGCGGGTTTTGGAGAACCGGCCGGGGCGGGGCCGCGCGAGCTCGGCGAGCTCGCGCAGCCCTTCGGTGAAGACGACGAGGTCGGCCGCGGTGTCGCCGAGCATTCCGCGGCACAGCCGGGCGGCGGCCCGTTCGGGTTTGCCGCGGGCTGGGCGGGCGGTGCCCCAGACCGGGACCGCGGTCAGTGACCGGACGTTGCCGGGCAGTTCGACCGCGGGCCGGTCCGGTTCGGTGCCGACGATGGCGACGAGGTCCCAGTGCACGTCGGACAGTCCGCGCACCAGCTGGTTGCACCAGGTGCTGACGCCGCCGGTGACGTACGGGTAGGTGCCTTCGTTGACGAGGACGACACGCACGGCGCGACCTCAGCTGCCGAGTTTCAGCTGCTGCGTGCCGTTGCGGGCGAGGTTTCTCCAGGTTGAGCGTTCGCCGCCGTAGGCGTCGCCGAAGGTGCCGCCGATGATTTCGATGCCGAGCAGGGAGATGGTGATGAGTTTGGTGCCGTTGGGCATGGTGATCGGGATGTCGAGGGCGCCGGTGCTCTTGTTGACGATGGTGACGCGCCCGTCGAGGGTGTAGGCCTCCACGGTGCGGGCCTGCAGCGCGGCGGCCCATGCGGCCTGTCGTTTGTTCTGCAGTGCGGTGTCGGCGAACTTGGGGTTCACGACGGGGGTGGCGCTGGTGTATGTGGCGGTGTACCGGTCGAGGATGGCGTCGAGGACGGGGTAGAGGATGCGGTCCTCGGCGAGGTTCGACTGGTGTGCGTAGTGCGGTGCGGGGCTGGTGGAGACGACGTGGTCGTAAGCGATGCGGGCTTCGATGGGCACGATGTACGTGTCGAAGCCGTTGGCGCCGAGCGGGGTGATGCAGGTGGAGGCGGGGTTGTTCTCGCAGATCCCGCTGCCGCCGTTGGCTCGGCTGGTGTAGATCCAGTTGTATTCGTCGACCTCTTCGGCTTTCGTGGCGACGTTGTAGTAGATGTTCATCGGGTAGCGGGGCACGGTGACGGCGTTGCCGATGCCGCGGGTGGTCTGTTCGCGGCTGGCGTCGGAGGCGATGTATTTGACGCCGGTGGCGTTGAGCGCGGCGGCGAGGTTGGGGTTGTCGGCCGGCATCTGCGGGAGTGTTTTGAGCCCTGAGTGTTCGCCGGTGACGAGTTCGCCGGCGTCGATCGTGATGCCTTTGCTCTTGGCCCAGTCGACGTTGGTTTTGATCTGTGTGGTGATCTCGGCCTGGGTCGCCCACCGGGTGCCGCCGTAGCCGTCGGTGGCGCATTTCCAGGGTGTGACGGTGAAGTCCTGGACGCAGCCGAGGTACGGGTGTTCGTAGGTGTGGTTGATCCAGCGGAACTGGTTCTTGTTGTTGACCATGGTGGTGGTGAGGGGGTCGCCGGTGCCGGCTTCGACGCTGCCGCCGCCGTTGTAGGCGATGTCGAGTTTCAGGTCGTTGGCCTGTTGCCACGCGATGAGTGCCTGGACGTCGGCGGGGGTCATCCGGATCGGGGTGTTCTGTACGTCGGGGGCGCAGTCGTCGCCGACGGTGCAGTTGTGGGTGGTGTCCCACCGGTCGTCGGGCAGGAACACGTCGTCGATGTGGACGCTGAGGTAGTTGCGGGTGTGGCCGAGGTGGATGCCTTTGGTGAGCCAGGTGATGAGGCCGTGGCCGAGTTCCATCGCGTGGGTCTGGTAGCGGTTCGCGGCGAGGGTGACGACGAGTTCTTCGCGGCCGTCGTGGGTGTAGACGCCCATGAGGGAGCCGGTGGGGGCGCCTTGGACGGTGCCGGTGACGAGTGGGGTGAAGGTCGCGCCGGCCGCCGCTGTACCGAGGTATCCGTAGGATTCGATGACGTTGGGGTCGCGGTCGTCGATGCGGACGGTGCCGTTGAGGTAGCCGAAGCCGGCGGCCTTGCCGGCGTCGGTGACGTTCATGGTGGCGCCGTCGAGGACGCCGCTCCATGCGAGGTCCTGGCCGACGTTGGGGTTGGCCCAGGTGTACGCGTCGATCTGGCGGATCTTGAATTCGCGTTCGAAGTCGGCGAGGGCGGTGGCTTCGGTGCCGGTGACCGCGCTTTCGTTCGGCACGATCACGCCTTGGAACTTGGCGCGGCGGACGCCGCTGACGGAGTCGGCGAGGTAGGCGGCGGTGATCTGCTGGCGGCCGGCGGCGGCGAGCTGGAGCGCGTCGTGGGGGACGCCTTCACGGTCGAGTTGGGCGCGGAGCATGTCGATGCCGGTGCTGCCGTCGTCGAGGACGAGGACGCGCAGGTCGATGCGCTGTTTCGGGGTGGCGGCGAGGGCGGGTGTGGTGACGAGGAAGCCGGTGAGGGCGACGAGCGCGCAGGCACCGGCGAGGGTTCGCCGGCGGATCCGTAACTTCAACGTGCTGCTCCTTCGGGGGGATCTTCGGGGGCATTGCGTTTCAGGTTGCTTGGGCTTACGCGGCTTGGGTTTCCGGTACGGGGTTGGCGGCGGCGCTGCGGACGATGTCGTCGAGGTCGTGGCGGGCGTGCCAGCCGAGCAGTTCGCGGATGCGGTCCGGGGAGGCGACGACCGCTGCGGGGTCGCCGGTCCGGCGGGGTTGCGTGACGTACGGCAGTGGGTGGCCGAGCGCGGCGGCTACGGCGTCGATCATCTGCAGGACGGAGGCGCCTTCGCCGCGGCCGATGTTGAGGACCTCGTCGTGGATGTCCCGGTGCCGTAGTGCGAGGGCGGCTCTGACGTGTGCGTCGGCGATGTCGGCGACGTGGACGTAGTCGCGGACGGCGGTGCCGTCGGGGGTCGGGTAGTCGTCGCCGTAGACGGTCGCGGGGATGCCTCGGGTGGCGGCGTGCAGCAGGCGGGGTACGAGGTTGGTGCCGCCGGTGTCGCGCAGGTGCGGCGCGCCGGCGCCGGCGACGTTGAAGTAGCGCAGCGCGCACCAGCCGAAGCCGGCGCTGGCGGCCGCGTCGCGCAGCATCCATTCGCCGATGAGTTTGGTCCGGCCGTAGGCGTTCTCGGGTGCGGTGCGGTCGAGTTCGGTGACCGGTGAGTGGGACGGCGTGCCGTACACGGCGGCGCTGGAGGAGAACAGGACCGACGGGGTGCCGGTGGCGGCGACGGCGGCGAGGACGGATCGCAGGCCGTCGAGGTTGTCCTGGTAGTAGCGCAGCGGGTGGGCGGTCGACTCGGCGACGTCCTTGCGGGCGGCGAGGTGGATGACGCCATCGGGCCGGTGGCGGCGGAACAGTTCGCGCATCGTGGTGCTGTCGCGCACGTCGGCGCGCACCAGCGGCACTCCGAGTGGCAGGCGGGCGGCGCGCCCGGTCGAGAGGTCGTCGACGACGACCGATTCGACTCCGGACTCACCGAGGGCGGTGACGACGTGCGCGCCGATGTATCCGGCGCCTCCAGTGACAAGCCATCTCACGATGGGGGCAACGAGGGTCTATCACTACGAATCGGGCAACTGTCGGGTTCCTGACAGTTGGTGCACCCGAAAGTCCTATCGAAGTCCCTCCACCGGTCCCGTAACCCCAGTGTGCACCCCGGCCGGACCTGCATGTTCCCTTTTTATGGCGAAACGCCCGAAATGTACGTCCTGCGGGAGTGAGGCGCGTCGCAACGCTCATCCCCGCCCCCGCCCTGCCGACGACAGGTGCGAGACCGCCGCGAGGAGGGGACGCACATGCCAGACGCCCGGCTGCCCATCCCCCTGTGGCCGTTCGGCCCGCACCACGCGCTGGCGCTGCAGGTGCACGAGCTGACCGTGCAGGGCCGCAACTCCGAGGCCCTCGAGCTCGCCGACCGGCTCGAACACGTCGTCGGCATCCTCGGCGACGACCGCGCCACCGGCATGATCCGCCAGGGCCGCCTGTACGCGCTGATCAGCCTCGGACGGCTGCACGAGGCTCTCGAAGAAGGCGAACGCCTCCTGCACATGCACCGGGCCGGCGGTGCCCGTACCGGCGAGGCGAAGACCCTCGCGGACACCGCCGAGGTCATGATCAAGCTCGGGCTCCTCGACGAAGGCCTGCACCGCCTCGCCAGCGCGCTACGGCTGCTGGAGAGCATCCCGCGGGGCAACGTGCGGTACATCTCGGCCATGTCCTCGGTCAGCGAGGCGGCCCGCGCGGCGGAGCTGTACGAGCTCGCCGACGAGGTCGCCGCGTTCGCGGTCGGGTCCTTCACCCCCGGCACCGACCAGCGCGCCGCCGCCGAGCTGCAACGCGCCGAACTGCTCCTGGAATGGGGGCTGCGCCTGGAGCACGTCGGGCTGACCGAAGAGGCGAACGTGCGCTTCGCCCGCGCCGTCGGCCTCGTCCGGTACTGGGTGCAGAACACGTTCCACGACGCGCCTCTGGCCACCGTCCTGTACGCGCTCGGCCTGGTGAAGATCGACGACGGCGCCGTCGAGGAGTCGCTCACGCTCGCCGGCTCCCTCGTCGTGCCGCTGCGCGACAACGGCCACGAGCACGAGGCGCGGCTCGCCCACCTCGCGTACGGCATCGCGTTGCGCCGCACCGGCCGCCTCCGCGAGGCCCGCCGCGAGTTCCTGGCCGCCGACGAGCTGGCGCCGTTGAGCCCGCAGCGGCTGATCTTCCAGTACGAGCTGGCGGTGCTGGCCGCCGCCGAGCAGCCCGGCGACTCGACCGGCGCGCTGCTCAACGCGGTCCGCGCGCACGCCCGGCACCTGTGGCGGCTGCGGCTGGAACGCCGTTCGATGCTCCAGCAGGCCCGCCGGCGCGTCGACCTGGAAGCCGCCCGTGCCAGCGCCGACCGGGTCGCCGCGCAGGACGCCCTGACCGGCCTCGGCAACCGCCGCCAGTTCGACCGTCAGCTCGACCAGGTCGGAGACTCGGGCGGCTCCGTCGTCCTGCTCCTCGTGGACGTCGACCGTTTCAAAGGCATCAACGACCATTTTTCGCACATTGTCGGGGATCGGGTGCTGCGCGAGGTCGCCTCGATCCTGCGCGCCCACTGCCGCCCCGACGACACCGCGGTCCGTCTGGGCGGCGACGAGTTCGCCCTCTTCCTGCGCGCCGACCTGCCGACCGCCGCCCGCGTCGGCGAACGCATCCTCGACGTCGTCACCGCCCGCGACTGGAACCAGGTCGCCTTCGGCCTGCGCGTCACCCTGAGCATCGGCGTCGCGGCCCTGCACGAGGGCATGGACGGCCGCGAGCTGTACGACATGGCCGACCGCAACCTGTACGTCGCCAAACGCGGCGGCCGTGACCGCGTGGCCGCCTGACCTCAGCTCCCCAGCCGCCGAGACCCGACGGCCGACTGATCTCACCGGCGCTGGGCGCTGCGAGCGCGTGGTCTTCCGACCTTCCACGTCGCCGAACGCGGACGCCGAACGCGGGCACCGAACGCGGGCACCGAACACAGGCAACGAACGCGGACGCGCAACGCGGGCGCGGGGTGTGAGCGCGCGTGGCCGTGTGACGAAAACCGCGTCCGATCACCGGTCATGGAGTCGCGGCAGGCCGAGGGCCCTACGACGGCGACGCGGGGACACAGATCCAGGCCAGTGGCCAGCGTGCTGCTTCCAAAGCACCGTACAACCGCCCACCAAATCAACCGCGGAGCGTCAAACGCCGCGACTGTGCGTAGGTGAAGGGTGTCAGGGGCGGAGCAGGCGGGCGGCGTCCAGGGCCCAGTACGTGAGGATCATCTGGGCGCCGGCGCGGCGGATCGAGGTGAGGGTTTCCAGGACGACGCGGTCGCGGTCGAGCCAGCCGTTGGCGACGGCGGCCTCGACCATCGCGTATTCGCCGGAGACCTGGTAGGCGGCCACCGGTACGTCCACGGCCGCCGCGACCTTGGTCAGCACGTCGAGGTACGGCAGGGCCGGCTTGACCATGACCATGTCGGCGCCCTCCTCGACGTCGAGGGCGACCTCGCGCAGCGACTCGCGGACGTTGCCGGGGTCCTGCTGGTAGGTCTTGCGGTCGCCGACGAGGGCGGACTCGACGGCCTCGCGGAAGGGGCCGTAGAAGGCGCTGGCGTACTTGACGGCGTAGGCGAGCAGCGACACGTCGGTGTAGCCGGCCTCGTCGAGGGCCCGTCGGGCGACGCCGACCTGGCCGTCCATCATGCCGGAGGGGCCGAGGACGTGGGCGCCGGCCTCGGCCTGGGCGACGGCGAGGGCGGCGTAGGCGGCGAGGGTCGCGTCGTTGTCGACGGCGCCGGAGTCGTCGAGGACGCCGCAGTGCCCGTGCGAGGTGAACTCGTCGAGGCACAGGTCGCTCATGACGACGGTGGCGTCGCCGACCTCGGCGATGACGTCGCGGATGGCGACGTTGAGGATGCCGTCGGGGTCGGTGCCGGCGGAGCCGACCTCGTCGCGGACGGCGGGGACGCCGAAGAGCATGATGCCGCCGAGCCCTGCGTTGGCCGCTTCGACGGCGGCCTTCCGCAGGGACTCACGCGAGTGCTGGACGACGCCGGGCAGCGACGAGATGGATCGCGGCTCGGTGATGCCTTCCTTGACGAACATGGGCAGGATGAGGTTCGACGGCTCGACGTGTGTCTCGGTGACGAGTCGTCGCATGGCTGGTGAGCGACGCAGCCGGCGAGGGCGGACGGTCGGGAAACCAGCCATGACGGAAACTCCCCTGCGATATCAGATCTACCGGAACCGTAGCGCGGTCGGGCCTTGGACCTTGGAGCCGCGGCGCTGCTTCGCGGGCATCGCGGCGAGCTTCTCGCGCAGTTCGACGGCGTAGCCGGCGAGCGCTTCGACCAGGTCGGGCACGGAGGCGTGCGGCGGCTGGACGTCGACGCGGAGCCCGAACTCGACGGCGGTGTCGGCGGTCTTGGGACCGATGACGGCGACGACGGTGCGGGCGTGCGGCTTGCCGGCGATGCCGACGAGGTTGCGGACGGTGGAGGACGAGGTGAAGAGGACCGCGTCGAAGCCGCCGGACTTGATGGCGTCGCGGATGTCGGCCGGCGGCGGGGCCGCGCGGACGGTCCGGTAGGCGGTGACGTCGTCGACCTCCCACCCGAGCTCGGTGAGCCCGGCGGCGAGCGTCTCGGTGGCGATGTCGGCGCGGGGCAGCAGCACCCGGCCGACGGGGTCGAGGATCTCGTCGTGCGGGGAGAACTCGGCGAGGAGACCTTCGGAGGACTGGTCGCCGGCGGGGATGAGCTCGGGGACGATGCCGAAGCCGCGGACGGCTTCCGCGGTCGCCTCGCCGATGCAGGCGACCTTGACGCCGCCGAAGTGGCGGGCGTCGAGGCCGTGTTCGGCGAACTTCTCCCAGACGGCGCGGACGGCGTTGACGGAGGTGAAGACCGTCCACGCGTAGCGGCCGTCGACGAGGCCCTTGATCGCGCGTTCCATCTGGGCCGGGGTGCGGGGCGGTTCGACGGCGATGGTCGGGACCTCGCACGGGATGGCGCCGTAGGCGCGCAGCCGCTCGCTCATGGCGCCGGCCTGTTCCTTGGTGCGGGGGACGAGGACCTTCCACCCGTACAGGGGCCGGTTCTCCCACCAGCCGAGCTTCTCGCGCTGGGCGACGCCGGAGCCGAGGCAGAGCACGACCCGCCCGGCGAAGCCGAGCGCGGCGGCGACCATGCTGTCGACGGTGGTGGCGCTGCTGTACTGGGTTTCGCCGGTGCCGTCGCCGGTGACGGAGACGGGGGTGCCGGCGTCGACGCCGGCGGCGAGGAGCCCGTCGCGGACGGCGGCGAGGTCACCGGCGTCGACGGCGAGGGCGGAGGAGCCCCGGCTGACGGCGGCGGCGATCGACTCGAAGTCCACGGACTGGACGTCGTCGACGTCGGCGGTGACGCGGACCCCGGGGAGCGGGACACCGGCGTACGTGGCGACGCCGGCGGCCTGTCCGATGCCGGGGACGACCTCGAAGGGGACGGCGGTGCGGGCGACGGCCTGCACTTCCTTGAGGACGGTGTCGTGGGCGAGCGGGTCGCCGCCGACGAGGTGGATGGCGCGCAGCCCGGACCGGGCCGCGGACAGCAGCACCTTGGCGACGTCGCCGGGCGCTCCCTCGGCCGGGGAGAACTGCGTCTCGGGGTCGGCGTCGGCGCGGATCACGCTGAGCAGCGACTCGGGGACGTTGCGGTCGTAGACGATGTGGTCGGCGGACACCAGCGCCTCATGGGCGCGACGCGTCAGCAGGCCTGGATCGCCGGGGCCTGCCCCGACGAAGGCGATCCGGCCGGTGCTGCCCTTACGGGTGCGGGTCATGCTGCACTCCCAGTGCGTTGTCGGCGCCTTCTTCGCGCAGGTCGCGGGCCAAGGCTCGGCCCACCTCCGCGGCGTCGGCGAGCGTTCCGGTGCGTGACAGCCGGAGGGCGAACCCGCCGTCCGGGCTGAAGACCGCACCGCGCAGATAGATCTCCGGCCCGTCGTCGCCTTCTGCGACCTCGGCCAGTGCCGCGATCGGGGCGGAGCATCCCGCCTCGAGCTCGGCCAACAGCGCCCGCTCGGCGGTGACCGCCGCGCGGGTGTATTCGTCGTCGAGCGCGGCGAGGAGGTCGCGCAGCTCGGCATCGTCTTCCCGGCATTCGACCGCGAGTGCGCCCTGCGCGGGGGCGGGCAGCATCAGCAGCGGGTCGAGGACTTCGGTGGCTTCGGCGGCGCGGCCGAGGCGGGCCATGCCGGCGTGGGCGAGCACGATCGCGTCGAACTCGCCCTCGGCGAGTTTGCGCAGGCGGGTGTCGACGTTGCCGCGCAGTGGCAGCGGCTCGAACCGCCGGCCGAGGGCGTTGAGCTGGGCGATGCGGCGCAGGGCGCCGGTGCCGATGCGGGCGCCGACGGGCAGCTCGTTGAGGGTGAGGCCGCCGCGGGCGACGAGCGCGTCGCGGGGGTCGTGGCGCTGCGGGATGGCGGCGATGACGAGGCCGTCGGCGGGTGCGGTCGGCAGGTCCTTGTACGAGTGGACCGCGAAGTCGATCTCCTTGGCGAGCAGCGCGTCGCGCAGGGCGGAGACGAAGACGCCGACGCCGAGGGTCTGGATGGGTGCGCTGGAGCGGTCGCCGGGGGTGACGATTTCGACGAGTTCGACGTCGCGGCCGGTCCGTTCGCGGACGGCGGCGGCGACGGTGCCGGACTGCGCCATGGCCAGTGCGCTGCCCCGGGTGCCGAGTTTGTATGTCACGGGTGCACCTCACCTGCGGCGGCCGGATCGATGTCCGAGGTCGGGATCTGTAGGTCGAACAGTTCCCGGAGCGCCTGAGCATATGCCTCGCCACCGGGTTCGGCCGCGAGTTGCCGGACCCGGACGGTCGGCTGGTGGAGCAGGCGCTGGACGATCCGGTGGATGCTGTGGGCGACTTCGGCGCGGTGGGTGTCGGTGAGCTCGGGGCAGCGCTGGGCGAGCCGGCCGAGTTCGGCTTCGACGACCTCGTCGGCGCGGGCGCGCAGGGCGGCGACGGTCGGTGCGACGTCGGCGCCGCGCAGCCAGGTGAGGAACGCCTCGACCTCGCCGGCGACGATGTCCTCGGCGGCGCGCTGCTCGGCGTCGGCGGTGGTGGACAGCGACTCGGACAGCAGCTCGATGTCGACGAGGGTGATGCCTGGGAGGTCGCCGACGCCGGGTGCGACGTCGCGGGGCAGGGCCAGGTCGAGCAGGAGCAGCGGGCGGTCGGGGTCGAAGAGCGCGGCGTCGAGGACGGGCTCGGGTGATGCGGTGGCGCTGACGACGACGTCGACGTCGGCGAGCAGCGACGGCAGGGTGGCGTACGGCACGGCGGTGGCGCCGTGCAGTTCGGCGAGGCGTTCGGCGCGTTCGGGGCTGCGGTTGGTGACGTACAGCGGGTTCGCGCCGGCGCGGCGGAGGGTGGCGAGGGACAGGGCGCCCATGGCGCCGGCGCCGATGACGAGGACGGGGCGGTTGTCCACGGGGCCGGTGGCGCCCTGGCCGTAGGCGAGGGCGGCGCTGACGACGCTCTGCCCGGCGCGGTCGATCTCGGTCTCGGCGTGGACGCGTTTGCCGACGCGCAGCGCCTGCTGCAGCAGTTCGTGCATGACGCGGCCGGCGGTGCCGTGTTCGGTGGCGGTGCCGTAGGCGTCGCGGAGCTGCCCGAGGATCTGTGCCTCGCCGACGACCATGGAGTCGAGGCCGGCGGCGACGCGGAAGGCGTGGCGGACGGCGTCGACCTCGTAGTGGACGTAGAGCCGGCCGGCGAGGTCGCCGACGGTGGTGCCGGCGCGGGCGGCGAGGACGCCGCCGATGTCGGCGAGGGCGCCGTGGAAGGCGGTGACGGCGGCGTAGATCTCGACCCGGTTGCAGGTCGACAGGACGACGGCCTCGTCGATGTACGGCTGGGCGGCGAGGTCGGCGAGCAGGGTGGGCAGCTGGTCGCCGGTGACGGCGAGGCGTTCCAGGAGCGGGACCCCGGCGGTCCGGTGTGAGATGCCGACGACGAGAAGGTTCACGCCGTCACCTGCGCGGTGCTGCGGACCGGGGTCCGCTTCGAGTTGTTCACGTGGCCACCGCCTCCCCGCCGAGCCGGTTGGCCATGCCGACCCGCCCGGGCTTCTGCACCGCGGCGGGCAGCGCGGTGAGCGCTGACTTGCGGTGCTCGTGGAAGGACAGGATTTGCAGTTCGATGGCCAGGTCGACCTTACGCACGTCGACGCCGTCGGGAACGTTCAAAACGCAGGGTGCGAAATTCAGGACGCTGGTGACGCCGGCTTCGACGAGCCGGTCGGCGACGTGCTGCGCGGCGTGTGCGGGGGTGGCGATGACGGCGATGGAGATGGACTCCTGCTCGACGACCTCGGGCAGGTCGTCGATGTGGCGCACGACGAGGCCGTTGATGTGTTCGCCGACGCGGCCGTGGTCGGCGTCGAAGAGGGCGGCGATGCGGAAGCCGCGGGTGCCGAAGCCTGCGTATCCGGCGAGGGCGTGACCGAGATTACCCACGCCGACGAGGGCGACGGCCCTGCGGTGGGTGAGGCCGAGGACCTGTTCGATCTGGTCGATGAGGAGGGTCACGTCGTAGCCGACGCCGCGGGTGCCGGTGCGGCCGAGGTGCGAGAGGTCTTTGCGGAGCTTGGCGGAGTTGACGCCGGCGGCCGCTGCGAGGCCCTCCGAGGAGACCGTGTCGTGCCCGTCCTCTGCGAGGTGGTGCAGGGCGCGCAGGTATTCCGGAAGCCTGGCGACGGTCGCCTCCGGGAGGTCCGGAAAGTCCGGTCCGTCGGTGGGGCCGGTGCGCTGCTGGCTCATGAGTCTCCGTGACGACGACGGTATGCGAGGCCGCTCGCGATGGCTGTGACCGCCTGTGCTAGCGGGGTTCGTCGTTGCAACAGAGTAGGCGCTTGTGAAGCCGTGCACAAATCGCGATCTTGAAGCGCCGACGCCAACCATGCAGAGGTCAGCGCCCGCCCGTGCGGTCCACGTGCACGTGGAATGCCCCCGCGGCACCTGCGTGCCCCTTTCCCCGGACCTGGCCGGCAGCGGGCGGGCGCTCGATGAAGTATCACTACAAAATCGGGCATTTCGCCGCCAACACGCCGGAGGGTTTTTCTCCACCCGTAGCGACACTACACGTGCCGGTAGGGTTGCCCCTACTACCGAGTGGCCGGGCCGCGGGATGGGATGAGCGAGGCGCCGTGAATAGCGTCGATGACATGACAACGACCATCACCCCCCGCAACCGCGGCATCTTCCGCCAGCTCGCCGTCGACACGCAGTACGTGCTGCTCGGCTTCCCGCTCGGCCTCGTGACCCTGGTGCTCTTCCTCGTCGGTTTCGCCCTCGGCCTGGGGTTGCTCGTCACGGTGCTCGGCTTCCCGATCCTGGTCGCGACACTCTTCCAGGCCCGCGGCTTCGCCACCGTCGAACGCGCCCGGATCGGACCCGTGCTCCGGACCCGGCTACCGCACCCCTACTACAAGAAACCCGACCCGGACGACGGCTTCTGGCGCAAGATGCTGGTGCCGCTCAGCGACGGCCAGTCATGGCTGGACCTGCTGCACGGGATCCTGCGCTTCATCCCGAGCACGATCGCCTTCGCGTTCGTCGTCACGTGGTGGGCCGGGGCCCTCGGCGGTGTGACCACGATCCTATGGGACTGGTCGATCCCCCGCCCGCCGGAGAACAAGGACCTCAACGAGCTCATCGGCCTCGGCAGCGGCGACGACGTGCGGATCCTGCTGTACACGGGCATCGGGGTGATTTTCGCCCTCACCCTCCTGCCGGTCGTCCGCGGCGCCGCGCAGCTGGAGGCGCAGTTCGCCCGGGCGCTGCTCAACGGCGTCAACGAGCTGCGGGAGCGGGTCGCGGAGGCGGAGGCCGGCCGGGACGTCGCCCGGGCGCAGCGGGAGGCGGCCGTGTCCGCCGAGGCGACCGCGCTGCGCCGGCTCGAGCGCGACATCCACGACGGGCCGCAGCAGCGCCTCGTCCGCCTCGCCATGGACCTCGGCCGGGCCGACCTGCAGTTCGAGTCCGACCCGCAGGCGGCGCGGGCCACGGTCGCCGAGGCCCTCGCTCAGACCCGGGAGACCCTGGACGAGCTGCGCGCCCTGTCGCGGGGCATCGCGCCGCCGATCCTGGTCGACCGGGGGCTGCGGGCCGCGCTGACCGCGCTCGCCGGCCGGTCGCCGGTGCCGGTCGACCTGGAGCTGCCGCAGCTGGACGAGCGGCTCGCCGAGAGCCTGGAGACCACGACCTACTTCGTCGTCGCCGAGGCGCTGACCAACGTCGCGAAGCACAGCGGCGCGCAGGAGGTCACGGTGCGGCTGCAGCGGTCGGCGTACGGGCTGCTGGTCACCGTCGAGGACGACGGCGTCGGCGGGGCCAGCCTGGCGAAGGGCCACGGCCTGACCGGCCTCATGGATCGGGTCAAGGCCGCCGGCGGCGAGATGACCGTGACGAGCCCCGCCGGTGGCGGGACCCGCCTGACCGCGATCCTGCCCACCTGAGCCTCCGGCTTCCCGGGGGGCCAGGTGGGCGGGGTCAGCTCTGCAGGTACGTCAGCACCGCCAGCACCCGGCGGTGCTGCTCGTCGTCCGGGGGCAGGTCGAGCTTGGTGAAGATGTTCTTGACGTGCTTCTCCACCGCGCCGTCGGTGACGACGAGCTTGCGGGCGATCGCCGTGTTGGAGCGGCCCTCCGCCATCAGGCCGAGCACCTCCCGCTCCCGCGGGGTGAGGCTGCGCAGCGGGTCGTCGCGGCGGCGGCGGACCAGCAGCTGCCCGACGACCTCCGGGTCGAGCACCGTCGCGCCGGTCGCGACCCGCTGCATCCCGTCGAGGAAGTCCGCGACGTCCGACACGCGGTCCTTGAGCAGGTAGCCGACGGCTCCGGCACGGTCGGCGAGCAGGTCGTCGGCGTAGGACACCTCGACGTACTGCGACAGCACCAGGATCGGGGTGCCGGGGACCTGCCGGCGGGCCTCGACGGCGGCGCGGAGCCCCTCGTCGGTGTGCGACGGCGGCATCCGCACGTCGACGATCGCGACGTCGGGCCGGTGCTCGACGACCGCCTCGACGAGGCTCGGGCCGTCGCCGACGGCCGCGACGACCGTGTGGCCGCTCTCGGTGAGCAGCCGGACCAGACCTTCCCGCAGGAGCACCGCATCGTCGGCGACGACCACCCTCATGGGTCAGCCCGCCATCTCGACGGCTTCGAGCAGCGTCGACGCCACGGGCAGGCCGGTCGCCTTGAGCAGGGTCACGTCGGTGAAGCCGCCCGCGTACAGCACGCAGGTGGCGCCGAGGGACGTGGCGGCTTCGCCGTCGTCGACGGAGTCGCCGATCAGCACGACCGCGGCGGGGTCGATCTCCAGGGCTTCGAGGTGCCGCCGCAGGTAGGCGGCCTTGCGGTGGCCGCCGACGGTGCCGGGCAGGCCGTCGACGCGGACCAGGTGGGCGCCGAGGCCGTGCCGCTCGACCTCGATGAGCAGCTCGTCGTGGAAGAACATCGACAGCAGCGACTGGGTGCCGGTCCAGCGGCCCATCGCGTCCAGGGCGTCGGGGGCGAGCTTCACGTCGGCCATGCCCAGCCGGTACGCGTCGTGGAACGCGTCGTCGAGCAGCTGGAACTCGATCTGGTCGACGGGCCGGGCCAGGACATGCGCGTAGTAGTCGAGGATCGGCCGGCGGAAGTCGCGGCGGTGGTCCTCGGCGGTGATCACCGGCCCGCCGACGGTGGCCAGGCAGACGTTGGTGGCGTCGACGACGAGTTTCAGGTCGTCGAGGAGGGTCCCGTTCCAGTCCCAAACCAGGTGCTTCACGGCGCTGAGGATAGCCGTATGTCGCGCAGGAGCCGGTCCTCCTCGACCCGCCAGTAGCCGTGCTCCTTGCCGTCGAGGAGGACGACGGGGATGCGGAAGCCGTACTCCTCCTCGAGGGCGTCGTCGCCGGTGATGTCGATCTCCGTCCAGCCCTCGCCGGTGGCGGCGGCGACCCGCTCGATCGCCTCCTTGGCGACGTCGCACAGGTGGCAGCCGGGTCGCGTGTACAGGGTGAGCCTCACCGCAGCGCCGCCTTCCGGATCTTGCCAGTGGCCGAGTGGGGCAGCTCGGCGGCGAACTCGACCGCGGTCGGGCACTTGAACCTGGCGAGGTTGCGTTCGCAGTGCGCGATCAGCTCCTCGGCGGTCACCTGTGACCCGGGTCTGCGCACGACGACGACCTTGACGGTCTGGCCGGTGTACGGGTGGGGCACGCCCAGCGCGGCCGCCTCCACGACGGCGGGGTGCGCGGCGAGGACCAGCTCGACCTCGTGCGGGTAGACGTTGAAGCCGCTGACGAGGATCAGCTCGCCGAGCCGGTCGACGATGAACAGGTCGCCGTCCTCGTCGGCGTAGGCGACGTCGCCGGTGGCCCACCAGCCGTCGGCGCCCGGCGCGCCGTCGCCGGCGGGCCAGTAGCCGTCGAAGAGGTTCGCGCCGCGCACGACGATCTCGCCCGGGTCGGTGCGGACCTCGTCGTCCTCGTCGAGCAGGACCTCCTCACCGCCGGCGTCGAGGAGTTTGAGCTCGACGCCGGGGATGGCCCGGCCGATGGAGCCGGGCTTCACCGTCGCGCCCGCGAGGGTGCTGGTGAGGACGGGGGCGGCCTCGGTCAGCCCGTACCCCTGATGCACCGGCTGACCGGTCGCCTCGACGAACCGGCGCTCGGCGGCGGCGTCCAGCGGCGACGCGCCGCACACGGCGAGCCGGACCCCGGCCCACGCGTGGGTGAGCCGCTCCCCCATCAGCGACCAGGCGATGAACATCGGCGGGACCCCGACGACGCCGGTGACGCCATGCCGCTCGATGACCTCCAGGGAGTCGGCGGGGTCGAAGCGTTCGACGAGGACGCCGCACGCGCCGTGGTAGGCGACCGCGCCGAGGCCGCTGTTCAGCCCGTACGCGTGGAAGAGCGGCACGGCGAGCAGCAGCACGTCGTCGGGGCGGACCGGCGGCGGGTCGATCGCGGCGAGCTGCTCATGGTTGGCCAGCAGCGCCCGGTGCGACAGCATCGCGCCCTTCGGTGCGCCGGCCGTGCCGGACGTGTAGAGCAGCAACGCCAGACCGCTGTCCGTCTCGCCGGGCCGCGCCGGGGCGGGTGCGAGCAGCTCCCGCAGGTTCTGGCCCAGGGTGTACGTCCGGGGCGGCGCGTCTGCGGCACGACAGGCGGCGGTCACGGCCTGGGTGCCGACGAGGACCACGGCGCCGGAGTCGGTGAGCACGTGGGTGAGCTCGCGCGCGGTGTAGGCGGGGTTGACCGGCACGGCGACGAGCCCGGCGCGCAGCACCCCGAAGAACACCGCGGCGAACTCCGGCACGTTCGGCAGCGCGACCGCGACCCGGGCCGGGCCGCGGTCGTCGGCGGGCAGGCCGAGCCCGGTCAGGTGCGCGGCGACCGCGTCGACCTGCTCGTCGAGCTCGGACCAGGTGATCAGCGTGTCGTGTGATCGCAGGGCCGGCCGGGCGCCATTCGCAGCGGCGGCGCGCCGGACCAGATCGGCGAAGTTCGTGACGTCCTGCACGATCGGTCAGTCTGCCACGTCATGGGTGAGCGCCCGTCAGGTGAGAGATCACCCGTCACCTATCACCCTGGGCTCACCCGGTGTTGTGCCAGGGTGCTTACGCCCCCGACACGCCGACTGAGTAAAGGTCCACTCGATCGTGTGGGTCGGGTGCGGGAGACCCAAGTAAGTGCGGCGTGCCTTCGCACCGTTTGCCCAGATACTCGGCGTGTTGCACGGCGTGTCGCGACGAAGTGACGGACAGCATGTGCGCTGGGACGCCCCCGTTCTGTGGGAAGAATTGTGCCCTCACGCCAAAGACTGCCCACATGCGGGTGACGCCGGACCTATCATCACCCAAGTCAGCTCACCCCATTTGTTGCGAGTTGACACCCCTCACCCCGAGGAGGCCGAAGTGCCCGTGATCGCGCCGAATAGGCCTTGTGGTCTGGATTGCGACGAATGACCACGATCCAGCACGTGTTCGACGCCGAGCACGCACTCACCGATGGGCTGTCGATGCTGCGCGAGTCCGTGCGCGAATCCGTGCGCGACATGTTCAGCACGGTGATCCGCGGTGACGGAGGCAGCGTCCCGCGGACCAGGGGCCGCCCCCACACCAACGAGGCACCCACCCGTCAGGGTTCCGGTCAAGGTTCCGGCACAAACGTCAGACCGAACGCGGGCGCCAAGCCGTCGCCCGGCGGTGGTCTGATCGAGGACGACACGGTCCCGATCTCGAAGGTCGCGGTCGCCGGCACGCTGGTCGACAGCGGCCCCGGCGGGTCCGGCGCTCCCGAGACGCAGGAGCCGGCGCCGAAGCCGGCCCGGCCGGACCGCGGCGACCCCGCGTCGGAGGTGTGGGCGCTGATCGAACGCGCCCAGGCCGGCGACGGCGCGGCGTTCGGGCTGCTGTACGACCGCTACTTCGACACCGTCTTCCGGTTCGTGTACTTCCGGGTCGGTAACCGGCAGCTCGCCGAGGACCTGACCGCCGACACGTTCCTGCGGGCGTTGAAGCGCATCGGCAGCTTCACCTGGCAGGGCCGCGACCTCGGCGCCTGGCTCGTCACGATCGCGCGGAACCTCGTCGCCGACCACTTCAAGTCCGGGCGCTACCGGCTGGAGGTCACCACCGGTGACGTCCTGGACGCCGACCGCCCCGACCGGGGACCGGAAGGCAGCCCCGAGGCCGCGGTCATCGACCACATCACCAACGTCGACCTGCTCAAAGCGGTCAAGCAGCTCAACCCGGAGCAGCAGGAGTGCATCGTGCTGCGCTTCCTGCACGGGTTCTCCGTCGCGGAGACCGCGCAGGCCATGAGCAAGAACGAGGGTGCGATCAAGGCGTTGCAGTACCGCGCCGTCCGGGCCCTCGCGCGGCTGCTCCCCGACGGATTCCAGCCGTGACCGCTGTCACCTTCAGTTACAGTGCCCCGTTCGGCGCCGTAACCAGCCTCCGCTCTGCACCGTTGGTCCGGGTGCGACCGTCGGCTTGGCGCACGGCGGACGCGGTGGCACACCATCCCGCTACCCTGCCGCGCCTGAGTGACGCGATCAGCGAAGGGGGGTGCCTCAGGTGATCGGCTCCGTCTTCCACCGTCGTCGGGCTGAGCGTTTCGCACAGCTCATGGACGAGGCAGCAGGAGCCCGCAGGCACCGCATGAGGTCCACGCTCGACGACTCTCTGACCGAACTGGTCCAGGTCAGCCAACGGCTGACGGACCTGCCGGTCAAGGTGGAGACGCAGCAGGAGTTCAAGGACGGACTGCGGGCCATGCTCCTGGCCACAGCAGAACGTGAGGGCATCGGCATCACGGCCAAGGACCCTGAGCCCGAGGTGACCCGCCGGGGCGTGCGCTCCCTGCGCCGTCCCGCGGGCAGCAGGCCCGCGGTCAGCCGGCGGACCCGCACCCGCGGCGCGATCGTCGTCGGCCTCGCCGCCGGCACCCTCGCACTGTCGGGCATGTCCGCGGCGAGCGGCGACGCCATCCCCGGCGACGCCCTCTACTCGGTGAAACGGTCCACGGAGAAGGCCCAGCTGGCACTCGCCGGCTCGGACATCAGCCGCGGCCAGCTGTACCTCGAGTTCGCGCGGACCCGGCTCGACGAGGCCCAGGCGGTGAAGGACCCGGCGGGTCTGTCCGCGGTCCTCGACGACATGGACAGCGAGACGCTCGAAGGGGTGCGCCTGCTGACCGCGACCGCCGTCAGCCGCAAGGACGCCGCCGCGCTCGACGCCATCGACGCGTTCGTCGGCACCCAGCACGCCGGTGCGGAGAAGCTGCGCAACGGCGTCGACGGTGAAGCCAGGACGCGGGCCGCCAAGTCCGTCACCCTGCTCGACGAGATCGACCGGCGCTCGAAGGCGATCCGCCCGCTGATCAAGTGCGGCACCGCCGCGGTCTCCGCCGCCGACCAGCTCGGACCGGTGCCCAACAGCACCGCGTGCAAGCCGGCCGGTCAGAAGACCTCGGGCACCAACCAGCCGGGCAACACCCAGCAGCAGAACAACCCGGGCCAGACCGGCACCCCCGCCGGCCAGCGTCCCGTCCCGAGCGGTTCCGCGACCGACAGCGGCTCGGCCACCGAGTCCGCGCCCGCGGCGCCGTCACAGGACCCCTCGCCTTCCCCCACGAAGGGCCAGGGGCTGCTGGACTGGCTGTTCGACTGAGCATGCGGTTGAGCTTCTGACGACGAAGGGCCCGGTGTCAGACACCGGGCCCTTCGTGCTGTTCCTGCCGGTACGGTTGGTCGAACACAAGAGGGGGTTTCCCGAGCATGCCGATCCGACCTTCGACCGCCGCGCTCGCCCTGCGGCGCCGCCGGCAGTCCGGCCGCATCGTGGCGTCCTCGCCCGCGGGCTGGGCCGTCGCCGAGGTCGAGGCCGCCCTCGCCGTCCCCGCCGACCCGGTGGCCGCCGCCTTCTTCGACGTCGACAACACGATGATGCAGGGCGCGTCCATCTACTACTTCGCCCGCGGCCTCGCGAAACGCCGCTACTTCACCAGCGGCGACCTGGTCCGCTTCGCCTACCAGCAGGCCCGCTTCCGGCTCCTCGCCTCCGAGCACGCCGGCACCGTCGCGGGCGCGAAGTCCGCGGCCCTCGCGTTCATCGCCGGCTGGCAGGTCGACGACATGGAGCGGCTCTGCGAGGAGATCTTCGACGAGCTCATGGCCGACCGCATCTGGTCCGGCACCCGCGCCCTCGCCCAGCTGCACCTCGACGCCGGCCAGCGCGTGTGGCTCGTCACCGCGGCCCCCGTCGAGCTCGGCCGCATCATCGCCCAGCGCCTCGGCCTCACCGGCGCCATCGGCACCGTCGCCGAGATCGTCGACGGCGTCTACACCGGACGTCTCGTCGGCGACCTCATGCACGGCCCTGAGAAGGCCGCCGCGATCACCGCCCTCGCCTCGGTCGAGGGCCTGGACCTCACCCGCTGCGCCGCCTACAGCGACTCCGTCAACGACACGCCCATGCTCTCCACCGTCGGCTACGCCGTCGCCGTCAACCCCGACCCCGCCCTGCGCCGCGAGGCACGCAAACGGGGCTGGGAGATCCGCGACTTCCGCACCGGCCGCAAAGCCGCGAAGATCGCCATCCCCGCCGCCCTGGCCACCGGCATGGTCGTCGGGGGCGTCGCCACCGCCGCCGCCATCCGCCGCCGCCGGCGCAAAGCCGCTCCCGTTCCATGATCCGCAAGACGTCGTGACGTCCCGCGGATCGCGGGAAACCGGCACGGCGGCTCAGCTGGAGAAGGCGTCCGGGCGGCGGTCGAGCAGCTTGTAGAGGGTCTGCTGGATCGTCTCGCGGACCTGGTCGGCGAGGTTGAACACGACCATCGGGTCGTCGGCGGAGTCGACGAAGTCGGCGGTGGGGATGGGCTCGCCGAACTCGATCAGCCACTTGCTCGGCAGCGGCACCAGCCCGAGCGGGCCGAGCCACGGGAAGGTCGGGGTCACCGGGAAATACGGGGCGCCGAGCAGGCGGGCCAGCGGGCGCAGGTTGCCGATCAGGGGGTAGATCTCCTCGGCGCCGACGATGGAGACCGGGACGATCGGCGTGCCGGTGCGGACCGCCGCCGAGACGAAGCCGCCACGGCCGAAGCGCTGCAGCTTGTACCGCTCGGCGAACGGCTTGCCGATGCCCTTGAATCCCTCGGGGAAGACACCGACGAGCTCGCCCTCGCCGAGGAGACGCTCGGCGTCGGGGTTGCACGCGAGGGTCGCGCCGGACTTGCGGGCCATCTCGGACAGCACGGGTAACCGGAAGACCAGGTCGGCGCCGAGGAGCCGCAGGTGGCGGCGGGCGGAGGTCTCGTCGTGGACGGCGACGGAGAGCATCAGGGCGTCCAGCGCGACCGTGCCGGAATGGTTGGCCACGACGAGCGCCGGGCCCTCCTTCGGCAGGTGCTCGACGCCGAAGACCTCGGTGCGGAACCACTGGTTGTACAGCGGGCGCAGCAGCGGCAGGAACACGCCGTCGGTCAGGTGCCGGTCGAACCCGAAGCCGTCGATCTCGTAGTCGCCGGTGAGACGCTCACGGAGAAACGCCAGCGCCCCGGCGACCCGGTCGTCCCACTGGTCCGGCAGGCCCGCGGCGGCATCAGCGTCAGCTTCCGCGGCGGCAGCGGCGCCCGCGGAAGCGGCAGCGGCAGCGCTCGTGGGGGCGGAAGCGGCAGCGGCGGCGCCCGCGGGAGCGGCGGCGGTGGTGCCCGCGGCGGACGCGGGAGCGGCGTCCTCGACCCGTGGATCCGGCACGCCAGTGTCCGCGAGACCGGGGTCAGTCATGTGTGCCCGCCTCCAGTGCGGGGGGCGCCGCACGGGTCCGTCGGAAGCCTTCGAGCAGGGTCTGTTCGAGGGCGCGGATGCGGTCGGCCGGCAGCGCCTCGCCGGACCGGCGGCTGCGGACGAACTCGTCGAAGGCTTCCGCGGTGGTCCGGGGGGCGAAGCCGAACTCCCGGATGAGTCTGGTGGTGTCGACGACCCGGCCGTGCACGAACAGGTCGAGCTGGTCCAGCGACACGTTGCCGCGGCCGAGGCCGGCGGCGATGCCGAGGCCGGGCTCGACGACCGGCATGGTCACCCGGCCGGCGCGGCGGACGGCCTGCGTCAGGGTCAGAGTGCCGCCACCGGCGACGTTGAAGGTGCCCGGGTGCGTCTCGATCACGGAACGGTGCAGGACCTCGAACGCGTCGTCGACGTGCAGGAACTGCAGTCGCGGGTCACGGCCGAAGACGGTCGGGACCACGGGCGCGGCGAAATACCTCGTCAGGCTGGTGTCGACGGTCGAGCCGATGAACGGCGCGAATCGCAGCACGGTGGCGCCCACGTCGGGCCGGCGGCGGCGGAAACCACGGACGTAGCCCTCGATGTCGAGGACGTCCTTGGCGAAGCCGCCGCGCGGGATCTCCCGCGGCTCGGTGTCCTCGGTGAAGATCGCCGGGTCGCGGAAGGACGCGCCGTAGGCCGCGGTGGAGGAACGCACCACCAGCTTGCGCAGCCGGGACGCCTGCTGGCAGGCGGCGAGCAACTGCATCGTGCCGATGACGTTGAGTTCTTTCATCGCGGCGCGGCCGCCGTGCTGGTCGGCCGCGGTGGTGACCGCGAGGTGCGCCACCGCTTCGACCCGGGCGTCGACCATCACCCGCAGCACCCCAGGGGTGCGCAGGTCGACCTGGTGCACGTCGACGTCCTTGAGCACCGTGGCGAGGTCACCCGACGGTGCCGTGTTGTCGATGCCGACGACCCGCTCGATCCGTGGATCGGTGGCGAGCCTGGCGGCCAGATGCGCGCCCAGATAGCGGCCCACCCCTGTCACCAGGACAACCCTTGGCGTACTCACGCGACTCCTCTAGATGCCAAATCCCCTAGATGCGAGTGCGTGCGAGCCGGGGCGGACCGCCGACGCGCCGCTACTTGCCGAGACGACGACGCTGGACGCGGGTCTTGCGCAGCAGCTTGCGGTGCTTCTTCTTGGCCATACGCTTGCGGCGCTTCTTGACCACCGAGCCCATACGGGTATCTCCTCGAAACAGCGGAACGCGTGCCATCGCTGGCACGCCGAAGACATGGTTAGCGGCTCCAGCGTAGCCGCACCCCCGCGTGATCGGAAAAGCGGGCCCACCAAGAAGGCGGTTTACGCCGTTTCGCGGAACGCTTCGCGCAGGTAGGCGTCGACCGCGTGCTCGGGCACCCGGAACGATCGGCCGACCCGCACGGCGGTGAGATCCCCGGCGTGGACCAGCCGGTAGACGGTCATCTTCGAAACCCGCATGAGGGTGGCCACCTCGGCGACCGTGAGGAACCTGACCTCGCCCAACCGGCCTTCGGTGGTGTGTGGCGTGCTAGACATCGCAACCTCCGACCAGCTGCTCGCCGAACTGATGAATCAGCGTGTTATCAGTACGGTAACGGTACTGCTGTGACTTGCGCCCTGGCTTCGTCGGAATCTTTCCTCTCAAGGTCAAGTTACTCGGTCCGCAGCGCCACGACGGGGTCGAGACGACCGGCCCGCTGTGCCGGGACGACGCCGAAGACGATGCCGACGGCCGCGGAGACCCCGAATGCCAGGGCGAGCGACCACCAGGTGATCGCCGCAGGTACCGGCGACAACGCGGCGACGGCGAGGGCCGCGCCGATGCCCAGTCCCATCCCGATGAAGCCGCCGAGCGTGGTGAGCAGCACCGCCTCGAGCAGGAACTGCACGCCGATGTCGCGGGGTCTGGCACCGACCGCCTTGCGCAGCCCGATCTCCTTCGTCCGCTCCCGGACGGAGACGAGCATGATGTTGGAGACGCCGACCCCGCCGACGAGCAGGGAGATGCCGGCGATCGCGGCGAGGACGCCGGTGAGCACGCCAAGGATGTCGCCGAGCACGCCGAGGATCTGCTCCTGGGTGACGGCGCTGAACTCGGTGCCGGGGTGGCGGCGGCCGAGCTCGGCGATGATGCGGGCGCTGAGGTCGTTGATCTCCTCCCGGTTCGGCGCCTTGATCGCGATCCCGTCGACGCGGTTGGTGCCGAGCAGGCGTTGCGCGGTGGTGATCGGGACGTGCACCTCGTTGTCGCGGTCGACGCCGAGGCTCTGCCCGAGCTGCGCGAAGACCCCGATGACGCGGAAGCGCACACCGGCGATGGTGATCTGCTGGCCGACGGCGTCGCGCTCGCCGAACAGCGTCCTCGCCACGCTCCAGCCGAGGACCGCGACCCGGCGGGACGTGTCGACGTCGCTGCGGCTCAGGTACGTGCCCCGCGCCAGGCTCCGGACGAACACCTGCGGCGTGGTCTCGATGACGCCGTTGATCGTGGCGAACGTGTCGACGTTGCCGGCCGCGACGGTCTCGCCCGACGCGACGGTGACGGCGACCCGGTTGCGGTCCCCGACGATCTTCGCCACGGCGTCGACGTCGGAGAGGTCCATCCGCGACACCGACGGCGCCGAGCCGAGGCTCACCTGCCCCGGCAGGACGATGAGCAGGTTCGAGCCGAGCCCTTCGACCTGCCGTTCGATCTGCTGCTTGGTGCCGGTGCCGATGGCGACCAGGACCACCACGGCGGCGACGCCGATGATCACGCCGAGCATGGTCAGCGTCGAGCGGAGCCGGTTGGCCCGCAGCGCGTCGATGGCGACCCGCCACGCCTCGGCGAACCTCATGACGCCGACACGATCTCGCCGTCCCGCATGACGATCTTGCGGTGGGCGCGGTCGGCGACCTCGTTGTCGTGGGTGACGACGACGAGCGCGACGCCCTGCTCGCCGTTGAGCGCCTCCAGCAGCGCGAGGACCGCCTGCCCGTTGCGGGTGTCGAGGTTGCCGGTCGGCTCGTCGGCGAGCAGCACCTGCGGGTCGGTGACCAGCGCGCGGGCGATCGCGACCCGCTGCTGCTCCCCGCCGGACAGCTGGTTGGGCCGGTGGTCGAGGCGGTGGCCGAGCCCGACCCGCTCCAGCATCGCGGCCGCCCGGGCCCGCCGCTGCGAGGCGCGCATCCCCCGGTAGACCAGCGGCAGCGCGACGTTGTCGACGGCGCTGGTCCGCGCGAGGAGATGGAACGACTGGAAGACGAACCCGATCGTCTCGTTGCGCAGCTTCGCCAGGGCCTGCGGGTCGAGGCCGGAGACGTCGCGGCCGCCGATCTCCAGGGTCCCCGTCGTGGGCCGGTCCAGGCCGCCGAGCAGGTGCATGAGGGTCGACTTGCCGGAGCCCGACGGGCCGATGATCGCGACGTAGTCACCGGCCTCGACGGTGAAGCTGACCCCGCGCAGCGCCGGGACGGTGACGCCGTCCAGGGCGTACTCCCGGGTCACGTCGCGCGCGAGCAGGGCCGCGGTCATCGGGACAGGTCCATGCCCTGCTTGACCTTGTCGGTGCCGCGGACGACGACCCGGTCGCCGTCCGCGACGCCGCTGAGCACCTGGACCCGGTCCTGGCCGGAGACGCCGACGCTGACGGGCGCCTGGACCGCCTTGCCGTCCCGGACGAGCCACACGACGTCCTTGCCGGCGACATTGAACACGGCCGCCGCGGGCACCGTCACCGCGTCGCTGATCTGGCGGACCTGCAGGTGCGCGACCGCGTTCATGCCGGGGCGCGGCGCCGGGGCGGACCGGCCGTCGGCGAAGGTGCCCTTGCCGAGGGTGAGCCTGGAGCGGTACGACACGCCGCCGCGTGCCGACGTCGACGGCAGGACGTCCGCGGACGTGACCGTCGCGGAGTAGGTGGCGCCGGGCGCGGCGTCGAGCTCGACCCGGGCGGTGACGCCGGGCTGGACGAGCAGCACGTCGGTCTCGTCGATCTCCGCCATCAGCCCGAGCTGCGACACGTCGACGACGGTGAGGATCGCGGTCCCGGCGCTCACCTGGCCGCCGACGGGGACGGCCGGGTCGACGCCCGGGCCGGCGGCGCCCGCCGAGCCGCCGGTGGGTGCGGCACCCGCCGGAAGCGCGGAGCCGGCCGCGCCGAGCAGGTCCGTGATCGACGGTGCCGACGCGGCCGACGTCCCGCCGAGCTGGACGACCCCGGCGACCGGGGCCCGCAGCGTCAGCGCGTCGACGGTGGCCTTCGCCAGGTCGTACGCCGCCTGCGCCTGGCTGCGCTGGGCCGCCGTCAACGCCGCCATGGCCTTCGTCACGCTGGCCAGGCCGCGCTGGACGGCGGTGATCACCGCACGGGCGGACGCGGCGGCCTCCTGGTAGGACCTCTCGGCGAAGTCGATCTGGGCCAGGAGCCCGGCCCGTACATCGGCGTCGGCGATCACCTGGGCGGCCTTGCGGGCCTCGCCGAACGCCTTGGCCGCGGCGTCGTCGGTCTTCTTCTGCGTCGCGGAGAGGTTCTTGACGCCGCCTCCCCCACCGCCCGCGCCCTTGAGCGCGTCGAGGGCCTCCTCGGCGGCGCGCAGCCGCTGCTGGGCGGACGGCGAGTCGACGACGGCCAGGACCTGCCCGGCCTCGACCGTGTCGCCGGGGCGGACCGCGAGGGCGGCGAGGGTGCCGTCGGCCGCCGCGGTCAGGGTCGCCGCGGCCCGCGCGGTGACGGTCGCCGGCGCGTCGACGACCTCGACGACGTCACCACGGCCGGCGGTGCCGAGCCCGATGTCGTCGTCCTCCTCGGAGCAGGACGCGCCGGTGAGGGAGAAGACCGTGAGCACGGCGACCAGCAACTGAACACGCGGGGGGACGCGATTCACAGCCGCAAGTCTGCCACGCGGCCCTAGATGTGATTACGCACGTACTTCACGCAGTCGGTGGACACGTCGTCCCACGAGACGCCATAGACCTTCGTCGCGGCGGTCTCGAGCGGCTCGCCCTGCCTGGCGGTGAGGTCGAAGAACTCCAGCATCTTCGCCTCGCCGAAGCGCTCCGCCATCCGGTTGACCGCCATGTACGCCACGCCGTACCGCCCGCTGACGTCGGCGGAGCTGGTCCCCTCCGGCGGGTCGTCCATCGCGATCTCGTTCGCCCAGCGGCCGCTCTGCACGTACTTGCGCACCGTCGACACGTCGTCGAACTTGCCGCCGATGCCCTGCACCCGGACGTACTCGGCGATGCCCTCGACGAGCCACCACGTCTGGTCGTAGGCGCGGGCGACCTTCGACAGCGTCACGACGTGCGTGAACTCGTGCCGCAGCACGTCCAGGGTCTCCTTCACGTCGACCCGGTTGGCGTTGAGCACGATCTCGGTCGCGTCGGCGGTCAGCGGCAGCGCGAAGCCGGCGACCCAGCTCTCCTGCCGGATGCCGTACCAGGTCGACCACTCGTCGGGCCCGGCGAGGTAGACGACGTACCGCGACGGCGGCGGCGCCCACTTCGAGTAGCGGTCCGACAGCTCCGCGGCCTTCTCCGCCGCGTTGAGCATGGTCGTGAGGCGCGACGCGTACTTCGGGGTCGTCGCCATGATGACCCGCTTGCCGACGGCGACCCGCAGCTCGCTGCGCTCCCACGGACGCGGGCCGAGGTCCTCGGCGACGCCGAACTCGAGCAGCTTCACCCCGTCGGCGGTGACGTTCCACTTCGTCTTCGTCTCGAGGTTCATCGGGTCGCAGGTGTCGACGACGTAGCAGTACCGGACGTAGACGATCACGTCCGCGGTGTTGTCGCCGGCGACCTTGACCGCGTCCAGGACCGTCGGCTCCCACACCTTCACCTGGAGCTGCCGCAGCGAGTTGAACCGCCTGGTCAGCTCCTCACGCAACGCACCGGCGGACGGGTCGACGGCCGCGACGAACCCGGCGGCGTCGCCCTTGAGCAGCGCCGCGCCCTGGTCGGTGAGGGCCTGCTTGACCTTGCCGTCGACCGACGCGGGCGGAATGGTCTTCGGGGAGCCGCTGCCGCCGGGCCGGGCGTCGGCCTGCCCGGGGCCGCGGGCGCCCGGGTCGACGCCCTGGGCGCTGCCGGCGGCGGTCCGCTCCCGGCGCACGGTCTCGAACGCGATCGCCGCCGGCGGCGTCACCAGCACCAGCGCGAGCGCCACCAGCAGCGCCGCGCGCAGCCCGGTGATCCTGCCGCGCTTCGGCGGGACCTGCGGCGGATACGGCTGCGGGTACGGCGACTGGTAGCCGTACTGCTGCGGGATGTGCGGCCGCGGCGGATACATCTGCGGCCCGACCTGCGAGGGCACGCCGAGGTGCGGGCCGGACGGCGGCGCGAAGCCGAGCTCGTCGTGCCGCTGCTGCTGCGGTACGTGCGGCGGCGGCACGACGGGAAACTGGCCGGTGTGCCGCTGGTCCTGCTGCTGCGGCACGACCGGGAACTGGCCGGTCCGGGACATGGGCTCGCCGGGCATGGGCGGGCGCGGCACCGGCGGCGGGCCCGGCGCGGGGCTCGGGACGACGGGGTGCTGGCCCGTGCTGCCCGTCCGGGTGGGGACGATCGGGTGCTGGCCGGTGTTGCCCATCCGCGGGGGGAACGGTCCGGCCGGCGGCCACGGCGCGACCGGCTGCGCCGACGTCCGCGGCCACTCCGGCGCGGTCAGCGGCTGCGGCGACGGCGAGTCCGGCGCCACCCACATCGGGGCGGCGACCGGCTCGGGCTCGGATTCGTACGCGGGACGTGGCCGGGGCAGTTGAGGGCGCACGGAAACCGGGTCCGGCGCGGTGTCCGGTCCGTTGGTCGCGTCAGCCTCATCCCCCTGCATCACTGCCGGAACGTACGCGACCCGGTCAAGGCGCCGCGTCGCCCATACGGACGAGATGCAGGGTAAGGCCGTAACTTTCCGCTATGTCGCTATTTTCGCTTTATCCGCGGGAAGTGACCGCTCGGGCGAGAAATCCGAGGTTGGCGGGGCGCTCGGCCAGCCGCCGCATCATGTACGCATACCACTGGGTGCCGTA
The DNA here is from genome assembly GCF_055586325.1 of Dactylosporangium sp. NPDC051087. Classification (NCBI taxonomy): domain Bacteria; kingdom Bacillati; phylum Actinomycetota; class Actinomycetes; order Micromonosporales; family Micromonosporaceae; genus Dactylosporangium; species Dactylosporangium sp. NPDC051087. The sequence goes on from NZ_JBVJIJ010000004.1 coordinate 74,556, forward strand.
CGGAAGGTAGACCCGCACGGTGTACCCGAGCCGGGCGAGACGCAGCTGCTCGTCGGGGCGCACCCCGTACAACATCTGGATCTCGAACTCGTCGGGGTTGCGGTCGAACCATTTGGCCCGGTCCTCGCCGATGGCGACCAGCCGGGGGTCGTGCGTGGCGATCATCGGATAGCCGGAGCCGGCCATCAGGACGTTCAAACAGCGCACGTACGACTTGTCGACGTCGAGGCGGGACTGGTAGGCCACCGACTCGGGCTCCTTGTAGGCGCCCTTGCACAGCCGGACGCGGGAACCGCTGACGGCCAGCTCGCGGCAGTCGGCCTCGGTGCGGCGCAGGTAGGACTGCACGACGGCGCCGGTGGTCGGGAACTCGGCGCGCAGCCGGCCGAGGACCTCCAGGGTCGAGTCGGTCGTCGTGTGGTCCTCGGCGTCGAGGGTGACGGTGGTGCCGGCCTCGCTCGCCTTGGCGCAGATCGCGCGGGCGTACTCGTAGGCCAGCTTCTCGTCGAAGACCTGGCCGAGCGCGGAGAGCTTCAGGCTGACCTCGGCGGCCGGGGTCAGCTCGGCGGCGTGCAGGGCGTCGAGCAGCTGCAGGTATTCGTCTCGGGTCGCCTCGGCCTGCTGGGGGTTGGTGGTGTCCTCGCCCAGGTGGTCGATGGTGACGGCCAGTCCGTCGGCGACGAGCTCGCGGGTGCGTTGTAGCGCGTCCTCCACGTGCTCACCGGCGATGAAACGGCGAACGATGCTCCGGCTGACCGGGGCGGTTTCAACGATTCGCTCGACCCGATGTGAGCGGGCGGCGGCGAGGATGACCGATCTGAGCATGTGCCGAGCGTAGACAGAACCACACGTCCTCGGTGACGCCTGGTCGCCAGTGTGGCATTTCTTGACTACCTTGGTCGGGTGGACTTCGACGCGTATGCGCGGACCGCCGTCGACATCGTCAACGCGCCGCTCGAAAGCATGCAGGATCTCGTCGCACTGTTCGGCGAGGACAGTTGGCAGACCGCCGAGGCGACCGAGCGCGACCTCGTCGCGTTCCGGCGTGCCCGCAAGCGGCTGCGGGAGGTGTTCGAGCACGGCTCCTCCGGTCGCGACATGGCCGCGGTCGCCGAGCTCAACGCGCTGCTGGAGGCATATCCGATGCAGCCGCGCATCTCCGGTCACGACACCCACGACTGGCACATGCACGTCACCGGTCGCGGGTCGTCGGTCAGTTCGGAGCTGCTCGCCGGGGCGGCGTGGGGCCTGGCGGTGTGGCTGTGCGAGCACGGCAGCTCCAGGTTCGGCGTGTGCGCGGACGAGCGCTGCGGCAACGTCTACCTGGACACGTCGTCCAACTGCTGCCGGCGTTTCTGCTCGGAGCGGTGCGCGACCAGGTCGCACGTCGCGGCGCACCGGGCCCGCAAGCGTGCCGCCGAAACGGGCGCCGCACTCGCACCGTCGCAGGTCGCGGTGGGCGAAGCGGATCGCGCGGTCGTGACCGCGTAAGTACCGGAAACCGCCACGGGCGCTGCCGACTTCGGCATATCTTCCGTGTTGTGGTTCGCTTCACCGCGCGCCCGACCTGCCCGACTTGTCGGACATGTCGGGCGTTCGGTTCAGGGCGATGTTTGGGACGTGGCCTTCCGGTCGCGGCCCTCGACACCGGGGCACGCGCCGGATCACAACGCCCTACGAAGGAGAAACAGCACCATGGCACAGGGAACCGTGAAGTGGTTCAACGCTGAGAAGGGCTTCGGCTTCATCAGCGTCGACGGCGGCAACGACGTCTTCGTCCACTTCTCCGCCATCGCCGAGGACGGCTACCGCAGCCTCGACGAGAACCAGCGCGTCGAGTTCGAGATCAAGCAGGGCCCGAAGGGCCCTCAGGCCGAATCCGTCCGCAAGCTCTGACCGTCGAGACTTCACGGCCCGGCGCGCGATTCGGCGTGCCGGGCTTTTTCCCGCCCGGCCGGCGACGCCTCGCCCCGCAGGCCTGCCGGTCAGACCTTGCTCGGGGCGGCGGTCGGGGCGGTGGCCAGGTGCCTGCGGGCGAAACGCAGGGACTCGGCGAGGTCGGCCTCCCGCTCGGCCCTGCTGCTCGCCTTGCGGGTGCCGACCTCGACCGCGACCGACCCGGTGAAGCCGCGCCGGCCCAGCGACTCCAGCAGCTCCGCGCACGGCTGGGTGCCCCGGCCGGGGACCAGGTGCTCGTCGCGGCCCTTGCCGGTGCCGTCGCCGAGGTGGACGTGGGCCAGGCCGGCCGCCATCGTGTCGGCCAGCGCGAGCGCATCGGTCCGTGACGCGGCGCAGTGTGACAGGTCCAGGGTGTAGGCGTCGAAGCCGGTGATCGTCGGGTCCCAGCCCGGCGCGTACGGCACGAACTCCCGTCCCACGCCGCGCAGCGGGAACATGTTCTCCACCGCGAACCTGATGCCGGGGAACTGCTTGCCGAGCTTCGCCAGGCCGGTTTCGAACGTCCGGGCGTATTCCCGCTGCCAGGCGAACGGCGGGTGCACCACGACGACCGGGGCGCCGAGCGTGTCGGCGAGCATCGCGGCCCGGCGCAGCCGCTCCCACGGGTCGGGGCTCCACACCCGCTGGGTCACCATCAGGCAGGGCGCGTGCACGGAGCGGACCGGCACGCCGTAGTGCTTCGACAGGCCGGCGAGGGCGCCCGCGTCCTGGCTCACCGCGTCGGACCAGACCATGACCTCGACGCCGTCGTAGCCGACGGCGGCGGCCATCTCGAACCCTGCCGCGGTCGGCTCGGGGAAGACGGACGAGGTGGACAGCAGCACCGGCACTCGAGGGCTCACTCCCCCAGGCTAGCCCGCTCGCCCTAACGCCTCCCGTCGATCAACTGGACTCCAGTACCTCCAACCGGCGAAGAATCACCCCTTCGCGCAGTGCCCAGGGGCAGATCTCGACCTCGTCGATGCCGAGGCTGCGCATCGTCACCTCGGCCACGACCGCGCCGGCGAGGATCTGATGCGCGCGGCCCGGGCTGACGCCGTCGATCTCGGCGAGGGCCGCCGACGGCATCCTGCGGATGAACGAGAGCACCTGGTGCAGCCCCACCCTGGTCAGCTTCCGCGGTGCGCGGGGTCCCGCGGACGAGGGCGCCGCGCCGGCCAGCCGGGCCAGGGTCCGGAACGTCTTCGAGGTGGCCACGGGCCGGTCCCAGCCCGCGTCCAGGAGCCGCTTGACCGGCTTCGCGACCTCGGCCTCCGCGTATTCGCACAGCGCATCGACCGCCGCCCTGGTCGGCGGGTCGCCGTCGATGCGCTCCCGGGTCAGCCGTCCCGCGCCGAGCGGCACCGACAGCGCCACGTCGGGCTCCTCGTCGATGCCGGTCGCCAGCTCCAGCGAGCCGCCGCCGATGTCCATCACCAGCAGCCGCCCGGCGGACCAGCCGAACCAGCGGCGCACCGCCAGGAACGTCATGATCGCCTCGGCCTCGCCCGACAGGACCTGCAGGTCGACGCCCGTCTCCTCACGGACCCTGCGCAGCACTCTCGCCGAGTTCTTCGCGTCCCGCACCGCCGACGTCGCGAACGCCAGCAGGTCGTCGGTCTCCAGGGCGGCCGCCGCGTCCCGCGCCTCCGCGCACGCCGCGACGAGACTGTCGGCGCCGGCCTTGCTGAGCTCGCCGTCCTTGCCGATCCTCTCCGCGAGCCGCAGCTCCGCCTTCTGCGAGTGCGCGGGCCACGGATGCGCGCCGTGATGGGCGTCGACCACCAGCAGATGGACCGTGTTGGATCCGACGTCGAGCACACCGAGCCGCATCCCTTCACCGTAATGCCGCGACGGGACGCGTACGCTTCGTCAAATGGAGATTCACGTCGCGGTCGACCGCATCGGCGACTCCGAGGCGCCCCGCGACCTGGAGGTCGACCTCGACTTCCCGCGGGAGTTCCTGGAGTTCTACGACCCCGCCGACGCCGACCACCTCGTGCGCGCCGACCTCACCTGGCTGCTGTCCAACTGGACGTGCGTCTACGGGCAGGGCTGCCACGGCATCATCGAGGGCAAGGCCGAGGAGGGCTGCTGCTCGCACGGCGCGTTCTTCACCGACGCCGACGACGAGAAGCGGGTCCGTGCCGCCGCGAAGCGCCTCGACCCGGAGCACTGGCAGCACTACCGCCGCGGCTTCAAGAACTACACCGAATGGGACACCATCGACGGCGAGTCGAAGGCCCTGCGCACCGCGACCCGCCCCGGCGCCGGCTGCGTCTTCCAGAACGACACCGACTTCGCCGGTGGCGGCGGCTGCGCCCTGCACGGCCAGGCGCTCCGCGACGGCGTGCACCCCCTGGAATACAAGCCTGACGTCTGCTGGCAGCTGCCCGTGCGCCGCGACCAGGACTGGCGCAAGCGCCCCGACGGCACGAAGATCCTCGTCTCCACGCTGGGCGAGTTCGACCGCCGAGGCTGGGGCGAGGGCGGCCACGACCTGCACTGGTGGTGCACGTCCTCGCCGGAGGCGCACGTCGGCGCGAAGCGGCTCTACCAGGAGTACGAGGCGGAGCTCGTCGCCCTCATCGGCCGGCCCGCCTACGCGAAGCTCGCCGACCTGTGCGCGGAGCGCGCGAAGCAGGGCATGGTCGCCCCGCACCCGGCGACGACCGTCGCCCTGAAGCTGCTGCCGACCCGCCTGGCCTGACCAGCGAAAGGCCTGACCAGCGAAAAGGCCTGACCAGCGAAAGCCGGCGGACGAAACCGGCCGGCGCGCGCACGTGCGAAGGCCGGCTCAGTCCTCGTCGGTCGGCGGGTGGGGCTGCGAGCCGGTGCGGCGCCCCCTGGAGAACAGGGAGTAGCCGACGGCGGTCAGGGACAGGCCGATGAGGATGCTGGGCAGGGCCTCGGGCCAGCCCGAGCGGGTGATCGCGGTCCAGACCGAGCTCGCGGCCAGGATCACGCCGACCAGCATCATGATCGTCCCGGCGGGGCCGGAGTTGAAGCTGCGCACCCCCGGAAACGCTACGGGGTCGGGGTGTCCGGTGTGTGACAACGCGGGAACCCGCCCGCCGCACCGCCGCGCGGTGCAATAGGTTCGTCGGGTGACCGAAGAGATCTTCCCCGGCGTGGAGCTGGGTGAGGGCACCGTGGTGGAGCCCGGTGCGCGGATCGGGGTGCCGCCCCGCGGCGCGGCACCCGGCGAACTGCCGACGATCATCGGGCCGGGGAGCCGGATCCGGTCCGGGACCGTGATCTACGCGGGGGCGCGGATCGGGGCGCGGTTCCAGTCCGGGCACGGGGCGATGATCCGGGAGAACAACGTCATCGGCGACGGGTGCTCGGTGGGCACCAACGCGGTCCTCGAGCCGGGCAACCGGATCGGCGACGGGAGCCGGGTGCACTCGCACTGCTTCCTGGAGAACGTGACGCTCGGCCGCCGGGTGTTCCTCGGCCCCGGCGTCGTGTTCACCGACGACCCGCACCCGCCCTGCCCGCGGTATGACGAGTGCGTGGGCGGCGCCACGGTCGAGGACGACGCGTCGATCGGCGGGAACGCGACGATCCTGCCCGGTGTCCGGATCGGCGCCCGGTCGCTGGTCGGCGCGGGGTCGGTGGTGACCCGGGACGTGGCGCCGGACACCGTCGTCGCCGGCAGCCCGGCACGGGAGAAGCGCAAGACCTCGGAGCTGGTGTGCATGCCCGGACACTTCGCCAAGCCGTACGAGTGGCGCGAGGCACTGGACTCGTAGCACGCCGGCCTCAAGTCGGCGGACGATCAGCCGAACGTGTAGGCGTGACCCTGCCCGCGATCAACGCTCTGGTCGACGTGGTGCTGATGGACGGCGAGGCCTATCAGTCCCGTGTCGAGGACATGACCGGCAAGCGGCTGACCGTCGCCGCGCCGTTCGGTGTCAACGGCGCCGACATGCCGAAGCTCGGCACCTCCGTCGAGCTGGCCTGGGTGGCGGGCGACCGGCGGCAGGCCGTCGACGTGCGGCTGGTCGAGCTGAGCAAGGAGCAGCCGCCGCGCTGGTCGCTGGAGGCGGTCGGGTCGGTGCGGCTGCAGACCCGGCGCAACTACGTGCGCGGCGGGGGCGGCGAGGCCGTCGAGGTCAGCAGGGACGGCACCGCGTTCCGCGGGCGGGTCATCGACCTGTCCGAGGGTGGGGTGCGGTGCCGCCTGCACGAGGACCGTTTCGACCGCGACGACCGGGTCGACCTGCGGATCGCGCTCGACGAGGAGACGATCGCGATCCGCGGCACGGTGCTGTTCGTCCGCCGCGACCCCGAGAACGACGCGTTCGACGTGATCATCACGTACGAGACGACCGAGGTCATGGGCCGGGCGATCCGCGGCTACGTCCTGCGGCGCGAGATGGAGGAGCGGCGCAGGGCGCGCGAGTCGGTGGCGAACGCCGGCTGAGCGGTTTACGGCTCGAACTTGTAGCCGAGGCCGCGGACGGTGACGATGAAGCGCGGCGCCGAGGGCTCCGGCTCGATCTTCGAGCGCAGCCGCTTGACGTGCACGTCGAGGGTCTTCGTGTCGCCCACGTAGTCGGCGCCCCAGACGCGGTCGATCAGCTGGCCGCGGGTCAGGACCCGGCCGGCGTTGCGCAGCAGCAGCTCGAGCAGCTCGAATTCCTTCAGCGGCAGCTGTACGGCGTCGCCGGCGACCGTGACGACGTGCCGGTCGACGTCCATGCGGACCGGCCCGGCGGACAGCGTCGGCGGGGCGAGCTCGCCCGGCGCGTCGACCTGCCGGCGCAGCACCGCGCGGATGCGGGCGACCAGCTCACGCGGCGAATACGGCTTGGTGACGTAGTCGTCGGCGCCGATCTCCAGGCCGACCACCTTGTCGATCTCGCTGTCCCGGGCCGTGATCATGATGATCGGCACGTTGGACTTGGTCCGCATCTGGCGGCAGACCTCGGTGCCCGACATCTCCGGCAGCATCAGGTCGAGCAGGACGATGTCCGCTCCGGTGCGGTCGAACTCCGTGAGGGCCTCGGTGCCGGTCGCCGCGATGGAGACCTCGAAGCCCTCCCTGCGGAGCATGTACGACAACGGGTCGGAGATGGACTCTTCGTCCTCGACCACGAGTACGCGCGCCAACGTGCTGTCCTTTCGTAGCTGCCGGGGAGCCGCACTGCGCTGCGAACCGCGGGTCTGATGTTGCGATTGGGTCACGATCATGGGGCCCCTCCGATCTCAACGGACGGCGGTATCGCCAGCGCGGCCTCCGTCGGACGCGCGGGAAGCCGCAAGGTGAACGTCGAGCCAACTCCGACACTGCTGACCACGTCGACGCGGCCGCCGTGATTGGTGGCGATGTGCTTGACGATCGCCAGGCCAAGGCCGGTGCCGCCGGTCGCCCGGGAGCGGGCGCGGTCGGCCCGGTAGAAGCGCTCGAAGATCCGGTCGAGATCCCGTGGCTCGATGCCGATGCCCTGATCGGCGACCGCGATCTCGATGAGGCCGGCCTCCTCACGGGTCGTGACGGTGACCGTCGTCGACTCCGGCGAGTAGGCGATCGCGTTCTCCACCAGGTTGACCACCGCGGTGACCAGCTGATTCTCGTTGCCGTAGACGATCAGGCCACGCGGGCCGTCGGAGGCGACCTCGATCTTCTTGGCGGCGCCGGGCGTCTTCGTGCGGTCGAGCACCTCGGCGAGGATCTTGTCGACGTCGACGGGCTCGGGCTCGGGCAGCGGCTCCGCGCCCTGCAGCCGCGACAGCTCCAGCAGCTCCGAGACGAGCCGGCCGAGCCGGGCCGACTCGTGCTTGATCCGCTCGGCGAACCGGATCGCGGCGGCGGGGTCCTGGTCGGTCGCGTCCAGCAGCGCCTCGGCGAGCAGTTGCAGGGCCCCGACGGGGGTCTTGAGCTCGTGGCTGACGTTGGCGACGAAGTCGCGGCGGACCCGCGCGACCCGGTGCGACTCGGTGACGTCGGCGGCCTCGATCGCGACCCGGCCGCCGTCGAGCGAGACCGCCCGCACGTTGACGCCAAGGGGTTCGCCGTGGGTGAGGCGGGGCAGGTCGAGCTCGACCACCCTGGTCACCCCGTTGCGCCGGACCTGACCGGCGAGGGTGCGCACGATGGTGTGCGCCTCCTCGGGCGCGCCCTGGCGCTGCCGGATGAGGCCCATCTCGCGGGCCGCCGCGTTGGCCAGCACGGGCCGGTCCGTCTCGTCGAGGACGACGACACCGACGAGCAACGCGTCGAGGATCTCGGTCATCGCCGAGTCCATCGCCGCGCTGTCGGCCTTCGACTGCCGGAACTTCCAATCCACGACCTGATGGTAGGAGGTCGCTTACCCGACGGACGGTGGTCCAGGGCACGAAACGGGCTCACATCACCCAGTGTTCACCCTCACGCGGGATGAAGTTCACCGGCCACGTCCACGCGCGACCTACGGTGAGGGACACCACGATAGGAGAACTATGCGCGACGAATACCGTGCCGACCTGCTGCAGGTCAACCGTCTACTGGTGTCGATGGCGGACGCCGTCCGCAGCGCGATGGTCCGCGCCACGAAGGCGCTGCTCACCGCCGACCAGACCGAGGCCGAGGAGGTCGTGGCCCGCGACGCGGAGGTCAACGCCCTCTACCGGCTCGTCGAGGACAAGGTCTACGACCTCTGCGCCCGCCAGGCGCCGGTCGCCTCCGACCTGCGTGTCGTGCTGACCGCGCTGCACCTCGCGACCGACCTCGAGCGCATGGGCGACCTCGCCGACCACGTCGCGAAGACGGCGCTGCGCCGGCTGCCCGAGGTCGCCGTCCCGGCCACGCTGACCGAGACGTTCGAGGAGATGGGTCTGGTCGCCGACCGGATCGCGGGCAAGATCTCCCGCGCGATCTCCAACCTCGACGTGGTCGCCGCCGGTCAGCTGGACCGCGACGACGACCAGATGGACAGGCTGCACACCAGCCTGTTCGAGACCATGTTCGGGCCCAAGTGGACCGAGAGCACCCAGGCCGCGGTCGACACGGCGCTGCTCGGCCGCTTCTACGAGCGCTACGCCGACCACGCGGTCAACGCCGGCCGGCACGTGGTGTTCCTCGTCACGGGCGAGGCGTTCGACACAGCCCCGGCATAGCGCAGCGCAGCAAAAGAGGGGGGCCGCCGCAGCGGCCCCCCTCACTGTTCTTGGAACAGCTAGCGCCCCTGGTTGGCGACCGCGGCCGCGGCCTCCTTGGCCGCCTCCGGGTCCAGGTAGGTGCCGCCGGCCGTGACCGGCCGCAGCGCCGCGTCGAGGTCGTAGCGCAGCGGGATGCCGGTCGGGATGTTGAGCTTGGCGATGGCCTCGTCGGAGATGCCGTCGAGGTGCTTCACCAGGGCGCGCAGCGAGTTGCCGTGCGCCGCGACCAGCACGGTGCGGCCGGCCAGCAGCTGCGGCACGATCTGGTCGTACCAGTACGGCAGCATGCGCTGCACGACGTCCTTGAGGCACTCGGTGCTCGGACGGATGTCCGGCGTCAGGTTCGCGTAGCGCGGGTCGGACGCCTGCGACCACTCGTCGTCGTCGGCGATCGGCGGCGGCGGCACGTCGTAGGAACGGCGCCAGAGCATGAACTGCTCCTCGCCGAACTCCTCGAGCGTCTGCTTCTTGTTCTTGCCCTGCAGGGCACCGTAGTGCCGCTCGTTGAGCCGCCAGCTGCGCTGGACCGGGATCCAGTGCCGGTCGGCGGCGTGCAGGGCGATCTCGCTGGTGCGGATGGCACGGCGCAGCACTGACGTGTGCACCACATCCGGCAGCAGACCGGACTCACGGAGCAGCTCGCCGCCCCGACGGGCCTCGGCCTCTCCTTGGGCGCTGAGGTCCACGTCGACCCAGCCGGTGAACAGGTTCTTCGCGTTCCACTCGCTCTCACCGTGCCGCAAGAGCACCAGTGTCCCGACTTCACTCATGCTCCCATCCTCCCGCACCGAATCATTTCGACAGCATCGGACCTCCGATGTAAGGATGCGGGCGTGAAGCACCGCTTACCATCTCAGTTCTGGGTCGTCTGGACAGCCACACTGGTCAACCGGGCGGGCGGCTTCGTCGGCATCTTCCTGACGATCTACCTGACGACCGAGCGGGGCTTCAGCGAGTCGACCGCCGGCCTGGTCCTCGGCCTGTACGGGCTGGGCGGAGCGGTCGGCGTCACCGTCGCGGGACACCTGACCGACCGCTGGGGCCGGCGGCCGACGGTGCTCCTGGCGATGGGTTCGGCGTCGGTGCTGATGCTCGCCCTCGGCCTGGCCCACGATCGCGGCACGATCATGGTGGGCGCGCTCGCGCTGGGCATGGCCGCCGAGGGGGCCCGCCCGCCGCTCGGCGCGATGATCGCCGACCTGGTGCCGGCGCCCGACCGCGGCCGGGCGTTCTCGGTGTACTTCTGGGCGATCAACCTCGGGTTCGCCACGGCCGCCGTCCTGGCCGGGTTCGCGGCCGGCGCCGGCTACCTGACGCTGTTCGTCGCGGACGCCGTGACCACGGCCGCCGCGGCGGTGCTCATCGCGGTGAAGATCCGCGAGACCAGGCCGGCGCCCGCACCGAGGGCCGCGCAGCGGGGCGGCGGCCTGGCCGCGCTCGGCCGGGACCGGGTGTTCCTCGGCTTCGTCGTGTGCAACCTGCTGATCGCGCTGGTGCTGATGCAGCACTCCTCGATGCTGCCGATCGCGATGATCGACGACGGGCTCAGCCCGCGCACGTTCGGCATCGTGATCGCGCTCAACGGCGTGCTCATCGTGCTCGGCCAGCCGCTCGTCACCCGGCTGCTCACCGGCCGCCGGGAGGCCCTGGTCGCCCCCGTCGCCGCGGTGGTGCTGGGGATCGGCTTCGGGCTCACCGCCTTCGTGCACACCCCGGTCTGGTACGCGGCGACCGTGCTGGTCTGGACCGTCGGCGAGATGCTCAACGCGCCCTCCACCGCCGCACTGCTGGCCGGCCTGTCGCCGGTGGACATGCGGGGGCGCTACCAGGGCGCCTACAGCCTGTCCTGGCAGGCGGCGGCGTTCCTGGCGCCGACCCTCGGCGGCGCGGTCCGCGACCTGGCCGGCAACACCACGCTGTGGCTCGGCTGCCTCGGGCTCAGCCTGGCCGCCGCGCTGTGGAGCCTGCTCGCGGTGCGCGCCCGGGAGCGCCGGGTGGCGGACCTGGCCACCGCCGCGGAGCGCCAGGACGAGCTGGCTAAGATCTAACTGTTAAGAGCGTTAACTGATCCTGGAGCAACTGTGCGCGTGTGGTACCGGTCCACGATCGGTGGCCTGCCGAGGATGTACTGGTACCTCTGGACCGGCATGCTCATCAACCGCGTCGGCGGATTCGTCGCGCTGGTCCTGTCGCTGTACCTCACCTCCGACCGGGGCCTGAAGCCCAGCGCCGCGGGGCTCGTCGTCGGCCTCTACGGCATCGGCGGGATCGCCGGCGTCCTGCTCGGCGGCGTGCTCGCGGACCGGTGGGGCCGCCGGCCGACGCTGCTGCTCTCACACTTCGGCGCCGTGGTGTTCCTCGCCGGGCTCGCCATGACGCAGCACATCCCGGCGATCGCCGGCCTCGCCGCGCTGCTCGGCCTCATGCACGCCATGCCCGGCCCGGCGTTCGTCGCCGCGATCGTCGACGTGGTGCCCAGCGGCGACCGCGGCCGCGCGTTCAACCTGCAGTTCTGGGCGTTCAACCTGGGCATGGCCGCGGCGTCGCTGATCGCCGGCGCGCTCGCCGAGGTCAGCTTCACGCTCCTGTTCACCGTCGACGCGGCCGGCACGCTGGTGACGGCGCTGCTGCTGGTGTGGAAGGTGCGGGAGACGAGACCACCGGCCCGCGCGACACCGGACGGACCCCGGGGCGGGCTGCACACGGCGCTGACCGACCGGGCGTTCCTGTCGTTCGTCGGGCTGAGCCTGCTGCTCGCCGTCGTCACGCTGCAGAGCTCGACGATCCTGCCGCTGGCCATCACCGCCGACGGGCTGCGCCCCACCGTGTACGGCTCGGTCGTCGCGTACGCCTGTCTGCTCATCGTCGCCGGGCAGCTCTTCGTGCCGAAGCTCATCGACCGGTGGCGCAAGGGCACCACCCTCGCCGTCGCCAACGTGTTCCTGGGACTCGGCTTCGCCTGCGTCGCGCTCGCCTCCGACGTGCCCGGCTACCTGCTGGCCGCGACCGTGTGGACGGTCGGCTCGATGCTCGCCGCGCCGCCGAACGCCGCGGTCATCGCCGAACTGTCGCCGGAGGCGTTGCGCGGGCGGTACCAGAGCGTGTTCTACCTGGTCTTCCCGGCGGCGAGCTTCATCGCGCCCGCGGCCGGTGGCGCCGGCCTGGAGTACCTCGGCGACTGGCACTGGGTGATCTGCGGCGGCCTCGGCCTGCTCGCCGCCGCCGGCCACCTGCTGATCCAGCCGGCCCGGGAACGCCGGGTCGCCCGCGCCGAAACCCGACGTTTAGAGGTACCCGTCGCGGGGTAGACGCCGCCCCTCAACGTGACAGGGGGCGAAGTGGACGGACTGACGGCGAGCCTCGAGGCACCGGACCCCGGCGCGGTCGTCATCCGGCTCGACGGCGAGCTCGATCTCGCCACCCGCGACCACCTCTCCGAAGCGGTGCGGGCGGTGCTGCCCGTCTTCCGGCCGCGGACGCTGGCGGTGGACCTCGCCGGGGTGACCGTGCTCGACTCGGCCGGCATCGGCGCGCTCGTCAGCTGCTGGAAGCTGGCCCAGGAGGCCGGCTGCAAGCTCAGCGTGCGCAACCCACGCCCGCTCGCCTACGCCCAGCTGCGCCTGACCGGCCTGCTGGACGTGTTCGCGGTCGCCTAGCCCGGATCGGCCCGGCGGGGTTTCGGGGGCTGCCGGCCAGGTGCGGTCCGGGTCGTGAAAGATGAGCGGGTGGTGCCGCTGAAGACGTTGTGGGACGAGTTCGCCGAAGGGGCGCGGCTGCTCGGCCGGGGGTTCGCGCTGTACTGGCGCAGTCCCCGGCTCATGTTGCTGGGGCTGATCCCGGCGGTCATCTCGTTCCTGCTGCTCGGCACCGCGTGGTTCTTCCTGTGGTGGTTCATCCGGGACATCTCGGCGGCCGTCACCTGGTTCGCCGACGACTGGGGCTCGCCGTGGCGGGGAGTGACGCGGTTCGGCGCGGGCGCGGGGATCGTCATCGTGTCGGCGCTGGTGTCGGTGCTGACCTACACGGCCCTGACGTTGCTCATCGGTGACCCGTTCTACGAGGTCATCTCCGAGCGGGTCGAGGGGCGCTTCGGCGGGACGCCGGGGATGCCCGACCTGCCGTGGCACAAGACGATCCTGAAGAACGCGGCGGACTCGATCCGGCTGATCGTGCTGGGGATCGCGGTGTCGGTCCCGTTGTTCCTGCTGGGGTTCGTGCCCGTGTTCGGGCAGACGGTCATCCCGGTCGTCGACGCCGTCGTGGGTGGGTGGCTGCTCGCGGTGGAGCTGACGGGGGTGCCGTTCAACCGGCGCGGGCTGCGCCTGAAGGAGCGCCGGGCCATGCTGCGGGCCAACCGGCCCCTCGCGCTCGGCTTCGGCATGCCCGTGTTCGTGATCCTGCTGATCCCCTTCGCCGCGATCCTGGTCGTGCCGGCCGCGGTCGCCGGCAGCACGCTGCTGACCCGCAAGCTGTTCGGCCTGCCCGTCGAGCAGATCGACAAGGCCGGGCAGCGCGCGGTCGTGCGGGTGTGAGGACCGTCAGCCGGTGCGGAGGCCCTCGAGCAGGCCGGTGTCGCCGCTGACGAGGAGGGTGTCGAAGGCGACCCGGCCCCACAGGGCGAGCAGCAGGTCGCTGGCCGGGCCGCTGGCGGTGGCGCGCTCGTGGTGGTCGTCGGAGTCCAGCAGGGTGTCGGTGTCCAGGAGCGCGACCCCGGCGCCGCGGAGACGGACATACCAGACCTGGTCGACATCGGTGGCGTGCAGGGCGATCATGCCGGCGCGGTTGGCGGGGCCGGAGCGGCGGCCGCCGGGGAGCCACGTGTCGAGGACCTCGGTGACGCCGTCGCTGGCGAGGCGCGGCTCGATGGGCTCGCTGAGGCCGCCGGCCATCTGGGCGTCCCAGCGGTGGATGGCGGTCTCCTGCGCCATCCGGCGGTGCCAGAAGGCGGCCTTCTTCGCCTGCGGCGCCCAGTTGAAGGCGGGCAGGTCGGGGTCGACGGCGTCGAGGGTGGCGGTCAGCTCGGTGAAGGCGTCGGTCCAGGCGACCACCGGGTCCACGTCGGCGGGCAGCGGCGTGTCCGGGCGCGGCTCGGGGCGGTCGGTGACGCCGCGCGGGACGACCCCGGTGACCCACACGTAGACCTGCGTGAGGTGCCAGGCGAGGTCGCGCAGCTGCCAGCCGGGGCAGGTCGGCACGGCGGCGTCCAGGGGGACCGTGCCGCCGAGCGTGGCGCGGAAGGCGTCGCCCTCGGCGCGCAGCGCGGCGAGCCAGAACTCCTTGGTGAGCTGAGGCTTGCTCATCGGCGATCCCTCTCCCGGTCCGGACGCTGCAGGTCCAACATTAGGGCACGCCTTAGTCTGGTGCGGTGTCCGAAGCAGCCGCGCCCGTGTCCAGCCTCGCCGACCTCACCACCCTGCGCCTCGGCGGGCCAGCCGATCATCTGGTGGAGGTGACCTCCGAGGAGGCCACCGTGCGGGCGGTCAAGGACGCGGAGCGCCTGCTCGTCCTCGCCGGCGGGAGCAACGTCGTGATCGCCGACGAGGGGTTCCCGGGCACCGTGGTGCTGATGCGGCAGCGCGGCACGGCGGCGCACCGGGCCGACGGGGTCGTCAGGCTGACCGTCCAGGCGGGGCAGCCGTGGGACGAGGTCGCCGCCGAGGCGGTCGCCAGCGGCTGGTCCGGGATCGAGTCGCTGTCGGGCATCCCCGGCTCGGCCGGCGCCACCCCGATCCAGAATGTCGGCGCGTATGGGCAGGAGGTCGCCGAGACGATCACCGCGGTGCGCGTGTACGACCGGGTCCGCGACGAGGTCGTCGAGCTGCCCAGCGAGGCGTGCGGCTTCGCGTACCGGACCAGCGTGTTCAAGCACAACGAGCGCTTCGTGGTCCTCGCCGTCACGTTCGAGCTGGCGGAGTCGCCGCTGTCCACGCCGATCCGGTATGCGGAGCTGGCCAGGACCCTCGGCGTAGAGCAGGGGGAGGCCGCGCCGCTGCGGGAGGTCCGCGAGGCGGTGCTGAAGCTGCGCGCCGGCAAGGGCATGGTCCTCGACCCGGCCGACCGTGACACGTATTCGGTGGGCTCGTTCTTCACCAACCCCGTGGTCGCGCCGGAAGCGGTGGCCAAGGTGCGGGCGGCGGCCGGCGAGCCGCCCGCCTGGCCCGCGCCCGACGGGATGGTCAAGCTCAGCGCGGCGTGGCTCATCGAGCGGGCCGGCTTCGGCAAGGGCTACGGCGACCCGGCCGGCGGCGTGGCGCTGTCCGGTAAGCACACCCTCGCGCTGACCAACCGCGGCTCCGGCACGACGACCGCGCTCCTGGGCCTGGCCCGGGAGATCCAGCACGGCGTCCAGGCGAAGTTCGGCGTCGGGCTGCACCCCGAGCCGGTCCTCGTCAACTGCCGTCTGTGACCAGGCAGGAGTAGGGCACCGTCAGCTCGCCCAGGCGCCAGCGGGCCGGGCGGTCCAGCACCGGCCAGCCGGCGTCGCGGGTCACCTCGACCGCCCGCCGCCAGCGCTGCCGCGGGCCGAAGACCGACAGCGGCGCCGCCGCCCGCCAGGCGGTGTCCAGTGTGGACAGCAGGGCGTGGATCGGCCGGCCGGGCACGTTGTGGTGGATGAGGCACTTCGGCAGCCGCTCCGCCAGGGTCGCGGGGGTGTCCAGTGTGGACAGCCGGCTGGCGATCGTCAGCGTCCGCGGTACCCCCGCCGAAACGGTCACCCAGGACGCCAGCCGCCCGAGCTCGTCACACGTGCCCTCCACGAGCACCGCTCCGGTCGCGGTCATCGCGGCCCACGCGGCGGGGACGGCGTCGAGGTCGTACTGGCGCAGCACGTTGAACGCCCGCACCACCGTCGGGGAGAGCCCGGCCAGCTCGAAGCCGCCGCGCCGGAACGTCAGCCCCGGCGGGTCGGCGAAGGGCTGCGCGACGGCGACCCGCGCCGGGTCGATCTCCAGGCCGACGACGGTGACCGACGGGCCCAGGCGGCGGCGCAGCTCCAGGGTGGTGACCGGCGAGGCGCCGTAGCCGAGGTCGACGACGAGCGGCGCCTCGGCCCGGGCGAGCAACCCGCCGAGGGTCACCGCGATCCAGTTGTCGACCCGCCGCAGCCGGTTGGGGTTGGTGGTGCCACGGGTGACCGCGCCGAGCGGCCGCATCACGACACCCGGTGCACCTTGTGCTGGGCGGCCTGGGCGAGCGGCCGGACCACGAGCCGGTCGATGTTGACGTGGTGCGGCCTGGTGGCGGTCCACGCGACGCAGTCGGCGATGTCGTCGGCGACCAGGGGGAACTCCACTCCCTTGTAGACGGCCGCGGCCTTCTCGGCGTCCCCCTCGAAGCGCTTGATGGCGAACTCGTCGGTCTTCACCATGCCGGGGTCGATCTCGACGACCCGGATCGGGCGGCCGTTGAGCTCCAGGCGCAGCGTCTCCGCGACCGCTGTCTGCGCGTGCTTCGCCGCCGTGTAGCCGCCGCCCCCCTCGTACACGATGAGACCCGCCGTGGAGGAGATCACCACGATGGTCGCTCTGCCCGACTCGGTCAGCAGCGGCAGGAGCGCCTTGGTGACCCGGACGGTGCCCAGGACGTTGACCTCGAACATCCACTGCCAGTCGCTGAGGTCGGCCTCCTCGACGGTCTCCGCGCCGATGGCACCCCCGGCGTTGTTGACCAGCAGCTCCACCGGGCCGCCCAAATCAGTCACGACGTCGACAAGTCGTGAAATGTCTGCATCAGAGGTGATGTCGGCCACAACGGCGGTTGCCGCCGGAAGAGATTCGACCAGCGCGGCGAGGTGCGCGGCGCGCCGGGCGACGGCCACCACGTGGAAGCCCTCAGCGGCGAGCCGGCGGGCGGTAGCAGCACCGATGCCGCTGGAGGCCCCGGTCACCACGGCGATAGGAGAAGACATGCCGACCATCCTGCCGCAAAGGTCCGGGAGCGCAGTGACCAACGCAACGGTGGGTAGACGGCCGTCCGCGAGGGAACATGGACGGTTGGGAAGATGTAATCGTCCGGCAACAGAAGAAGGAGCACCGACGTGGCGCGGGTCGACTCGCTGCACAGGCACACCCCGCAGTCCCGTCGGACGCTGCCGCGGAGGGTCGCGACGCTGTCCGTGCACACGTCCCCGCTCGACCAACCGGGCACCGGCGACGCCGGCGGCATGAACGTGTACATCGTCGAGGTCGCCGAGCGCCTGGCCCGGGCCGGTGTCGAGGTCGAGGTCTTCACCAGGGCGACGTGCAGCGAGCTGCCGCCGGTGGTGGAGATGGCACCGGGCGTGCTCGTGCGGCACGTCATCGCGGGGCCGTTCGAGGGCCTCGCCAAGGAGGACCTGCCGGCGCAGCTGTGCGCGTTCACCAACGGTGTCCTGCGCGCCGAGGCCTCCAGGGCGCCCGGTTGGTACGACCTCGTCCACTCCCACTACTGGTTGTCCGGTCAGGTCGGGTGGCTGGCGAAGGACCGCTGGGGCGTCCCTCTCGTCCACACCGCGCACACCCTGGCCAAGGTGAAGAACCAGCTCCTGGCCGACGGCGACAAGCCCGAGCCGATCGCCCGCGTCATCGGCGAGGAGCAGGTCGTCGCCGCGGCCGACGGCCTGGTGGCCAACACGCCCGCCGAGGCCGCCGACCTGATCGAGCTCTACGCCGCCGACCCGCGCCGGGTCAGCGTGGTGCCCCCGGGCGTCGACCTGGACACGTTCACGCCGGGCACCGGCGACAGGGCGAAGTTCGGGCTGCCCGAGGACGCCCTCGTCGTGGCGTTCGTCGGGCGGATCCAGCCGCTGAAGGCGCCCGACGTGCTGCTGCGCGCCGCCGCCGAGCTGCGCGCCCGCGACCCCGAGCTGGGCGCGAAGCTGGTCGTCGCGGTCTGCGGCGGTCCCAGCGGCTCCGGCCTGGACCGGCCCACGGCGCTCATGGACCTGGCCGCCGAGCTGGGCATCGCCGACTGCGTGCGGTTCCTCGCCCCGCAGCCCCGCGAGGACCTGGCGGAGCTCTTCCGGGCCGTCGACCTGGTCGCCGTGCCGAGCCACAACGAGTCGTTCGGCCTCGTCGCGATCGAGGCCCAGGCGTGCGGCACGCCCGTCGTCGCGGCCGCCGTCGGTGGCCTGGTCACCGCCGTCCGCGACGGCGTCTCCGGGGTGCTGGTCGACACGCACCGGCCGGAGGACTGGGCCGCGGTGCTCGGTGACCTCCTCGCCCACCCGGCCAGGCGCCGGGAGCTCTCCGCCGGTGCGGTCCGGCACGCCCGCGAGTTCTCCTGGAGCCACACCGCGAGCGGCCTGCTCGCCGCGTACCGCGACGCCCTCACCACCCACCGCGACACCGAGCTGCTGGCGGCGATGTCATGACCGGGACCCCCGAGAGCACGGCCGAGCTGATCGAGCGGGTCTGCGACGAGCGCGAGATCGCCTGGGAGAAGACCGGCGACAACGCCTACGTGGTGGTCCTGCCCGGCACCCACAAGCAGAAGACCAACTGCAACCTCATCGTCGGGGAGCACACGCTGCGCGTCGAGGCGTTCGTGATGCGCCACCCCGACGAGAACCGCGAGGAGCTGTGGCAGTGGCTCCTGCAGCGCAATGCGCGCATGTACGGGGTCGCGTTCAGCGTCGACAAGGTCGGCGACGTGTACCTGATGGGCCGGCTGCCCCTGCACGCCGTCACCGAGGAGGAGCTCGACCGGCTGCTCGGGGCGGTGCTGACCTACGCCGACGAGAGCTTCGACCCCATGCTGGAGATCGGCTTCGGATCCGCCATCCGGCGCGAGTGGCAGTGGCGGGTCAAGCGCGGCGAGCCCCTGGACAATCTCAAGGCATTTACGGCCTTCGTGGAGCGCACCGGCTGACTATCCTGTGCGGGTGATCGAACGATCGCCACTCGCATGGAAACCTGTCGGTGCGGTGGCGGCCTCGGCCGCCGTCGTGCTCCTGCTGACGATCAACCGGTATGACTATCACCGCGACGAGCTGTATTTCCGCATGCTGGGCGCGAACCCCGAGTGGGGCTACGTCGACCAGCCGCCGTTCACGCCGCTGCTGATCCGGGCGTGCGTCGAGGTGTTCGGCGACTCCGTGTGGGCGATCCGGCTGCCCGGCGTGCTGTTCCTGGCCGCGGCGGTCTTCCTGCTCGCCCTCATCGCCCGTGAGGCCGGCGGCGGCGCGGTCGCGCAGACCCTCGCCGGGACCGGCGCGCTGACCACCTTCGCGCTGGTCTCCACGCACCTGACGCTGACCACGGGACCCGATCTGCTGGTCTGGCTCGCGGTCGTCCTGTGCGTCATGCGCGCCTCGCTGCGGGAGCAGCCGCGGTACTGGCTGGTGGCCGGGCTGATCACCGGGCTCGCGCTGTACAACAAACATCTCGTCATCCTGCTGCTGCTCACGTACGCGGCGGGGGTGCTCGTCGCCGGGCCGCGCAAGCTGCTGCTGTCGCCGTGGCTGTGGGCCGGCGCCGGCATCGCGGTCGTCGTCGGGCTGCCCAACCTGCTGTACCAGATCACCAACGACTTCCCGCAGCTCGACATGGCCGCCGCGCTGGCGGAGAACAAGGGCGACGAGGCCAGGATCACCCTGATCCCGCTGCAGCTGGCGTGGCTGGGCCCGTTCTTCGTGCCGGTCTGGGTCGCGGGGATCGTGACGCTGCTGCGGAACCCGGCGCTGCGCCCGGTTCGCGCGTTCGGGGTGGCGTACCCGTTGATGCTGGTCCTGCTGTTCGCCATCGCCGGCCAGCCGTACTACACGGTCGGGCTGCTGTGCGCGCTGTTCGCGATCGGCGCCGTGCCCGTCGAGCGGCGCGTCACCCGGCGCTGGATCCTCGTCGCGGGGGCGGCCGTCAACGTCAGCGTCGCGGTCCTGACGTCGCTGCCGGTGCTGCCCGTCGACGTGATCGGCGACACGCCGGTTCCCGCGATCAACCAGGGCATCGCGGACCAGGTCGGATGGCAGCGGTACGTGCGGCAGGTCGCCGACGTGTACGAGGCCCTCCCGGCGCAGGACAAACCGAACACGGTGCTCATCACCGGCAACTACGGCGAGGCCGGCGCCCTGGACCGCTACGGCAAGGCGCTGCGCCTGCCCGATGTCTACAGTGGACAGAACGAGCTGTGGTGGCTCGGCCCGCCGCCCGAGACGGCGACCGTGGTCGTGTTCGTGACGCAGGGCGACCCGTCCCGCGCGACGGCATTCGGATCGTGCGAACTGAAAGCGGAACTGGACAACGGTTACGGCGTCGAGAACGAAGAGCAAACAGCTCGGGTCTTCGTGTGCCGGGGACTGACGGGCACCTGGGCTGACCTGTGGCCGAGCTTCCAACATTTCGATTGATTTCAATTATTTCAGTTGTGTGAGCGAGCCGACAGTCCCGCTACTTGTCGCTGCATTTGCTGGCCGCGTACCGTCGATCGCGGATACCGGCGATTCCTGAAGTTGGGGAGCGACGGGGGTGTTTCTGGGCCGCAAGGCCCACTCGCGGTGGCCTGTCCGGGCGGGGCGGCCATCGCAACCGGCGGCACCGCGCGGTCGAAAGACCGCAGCAGAGCGGGTGGTCGTGGACTGGGGGTGCACGCCACCCGCTGCCGCCGGCACGAGCCCCAAACTTAAGTCGGGCGTAAAGACGCACGCGGATCCAAAGCCGTAGTTTCCTCGCATGCGGATGCGGGGCGCTGTCGCCGGTCTCCTGCTCGTCGTCGCTCTTTCGGGCTGCGGCAGCAAGGCCGGTCCTTCGGAGAATCCGGAAACGTCGTCCTCGACCTCGGCCCCGGATTCCACCGCGTCGGCCCCGGAGGACGACGGTGCCGCCGCTCTCGCCGCCGCCGGGGCCGCACCGTCCGGATCGGCGTCGGCCGCCGCTTCGAAGAGCGCCACGCCGGCGGTCAAGGCGCCCACCCAGACGTTCGCCGTCGGGGTCAGCACGTTCACCTTCACCCGCGCCGGCCGCACCCTGCGCACCCTGGTCCTCTACCCGGCGACCGGCTCGGCGGGCGGCTCGCCGAAGAGCAACGCGGCCGTCGCCGCCGGCAGGTTCCCGCTCGTCCTGTGGAGCCACGGGCTGCACGGCTCGCCCGAGGGCTACCAGGGCGTGACCGCGAAGATCGCCGCCGCCGGGTTCGTCGTCGCGGCGCCCGCGTATCCGTTCACCAACTCCGCGGCGAACCCGTTCAACCAGAACGACATGGGCAACCAGCCCGCCGACGCGTCCGCCGTGATCACCGAGGTGCTCAAGCTCGACACGAAGGCGGGCGCCCCGCTCGCCGGCCACATCGAGACGAGCCGGGTCGCCGCGGGCGGCCACTCGGCGGGCGGCTACACCACCGCGGGCATGCTGTCCGGCTCGGGCCGCGACGCCCGGCTCAAGGGCGGCGTCATCGTCTCCGGCGGCGGCATGGGCGGCAGGTTCAGCGGCGCCAGCACCCCGGTCCTGTTCATCCACGGCGACGCCGACGCCACCGTGCCCTACAGCAGCGGCCGCTCGCTCTACGACGGCTGCACCTGGCCCAAGGCCTTCCTGACCCTGCTGAAGGGCGACCACGGCGGCGGCCTGTTCGGGTCCGCCCCGGCCAACCAGGCGGTCGCCAAGACGATGCTCGACTTCCTGCGCTTCACCCTGTACGGCGACGGCGCCGCCAAGTCCCGCCTGCGCGGCGACGCCACGGTGGCCGGCGCCGCCAAGTACGACGGCACGATCTAGCCGTCGCCGATAGGGCCATGTGCGCATAGGACGGCAAGCGGACAAGATCGGCTGGCTATCTACGGTTGTCGCATGATCGACCGGAGTTCGGATCGGCCGCTGTACCAGCAGCTGGCGGACCTGCTGCGTGAGCAGATCCACACGGGCGTGCTGGCGCCCGGGGCGTTCGTGCCGTCGGAGAGCAGCCTCATGCAGGAGTACGCGCTGGGACGGCCCGCGGTCCGGAATGCGGTGTCGGTGCTGCGCCAGGAAGGGCTCGTGGTGTCCGCCCGGGGAGCGCGCACCCAGGTGCGGCCCACGCTGCAGCGGGAGCTCGTGGAGCTGCGCGAGGGCGACGAGGTCATCGGCCGGATGCCGACCGATCCGGAGCGCCGCGACCTGGGCATCGACCCGGGCGAGCCGATCCTTGAGGTGACCAGGTCCGACGGGGCGAAGCTGATCCTGCCCGCCGGCGCCAACCAGCTGCGGGTCGCCCGCTGAAGCACCTTCCGCCCGGACCGCCGGCCTGACGACTATTCGACGAGGCGGACCCGGACCCGGCGGTTGGCCTTGCCCTTGCTCTCGACCTTGACGACCTGGAGCCGGCCGATCTGGGCGGTCGACGCGACGTGGGTGCCGCCGTCGGCCTGAGCGTCGAGGCCCACGATGTCGACGATGCGGATCTCCTGCTCGTCGGCCGGGATCAGGTTGGACTGGGTGCGGATGATGTCCGGGATGGCGAGGGCCTCGTCCCGGCCGAGGACCCTGGTCACGACCTTCCGGTCGGCGACGACCTCGGCGTTGATGAGCTCCTCGAGGCGCGCCTTGAAGTCGGGCGGGACCTCGGGCAGGTTGAAGTCCATGCGGGCCTCGGCGGGCTCCATGCTGCCGCCCGTCACGAGGGCGCCGAAGTCGCGGAACACCACACCACCCAGGACGTGCAGGCCGGAGTGGGTGCGCATCAGCTTCGTGCGGCGGTCGTCCTCCACGGCACCGACGACCTCGGTGCCGGCGGGCGGGAGCGGGTCACCCTCGGCCGGCTGGAGGTAGAGGTCGTCACCTTTCCGCGTCCCGGTGATCCGCGTCTGCACCCCCTGCCACAGCAGAACGCCGTGGTCCGGCGGCTGACCGCCACCACCGGGGTAGAAGGCGGAGCGGTCGAGCACGATGCCTTCGGCGGCATCGGAGTGCAGGACGACGCACGTCCACTCGCGCAGCGTCGGGTCCGCGAGGTCGAGGCGGGAGGTCCTGCCGTGTTGCGTGACACCCATGTCCCGAACTCTATGTCGGTCCGGCCCAGCGGCGCAGCGCGGTCATGGTCCGATCCCCCTCAGGTCAGTCGTGGCGAAGGTCCACCGCCGGCGAACGTCCGCCGCGGCGAATTTGTCATTCACAAGACAGACGCCTTGAGTCGTCCTCCTGATACATGCCCGGGGGTCAGCCGTTCGGACAATCTCAGGCGACGCGGCCAGGCGACGGTGCGCGTCGGACACGACGAGGTGGACCCCGGACAGGCCCCGCGCCGGCGGCGAGCGTAGGAACGCCAGCCGGCCGGCGCCGCCCTCGTCCGAGGACCTCCCGCCGCCCGTCAGCGTTCACGCCGGTAGCGATCAGGGTGGGCCGAGTTCGCGGACCTTCACCACCAGGGCGTCCAGGGCGAGAAGCGGGCAGGGACCGGTGTCCGACGGCCGGTTGCGGACGCCTCGACCCGCGTCTCGAGATGCGCAGCCATCGCCGACACCTGAAGGTAGCCGCCCTCGGCGGGCATGATCGCCCTGGTCATCTCTTGATCCCTCCTTCGCGCCCCGGTCAGTTCGGAGGATTCAGGCGATGACCGTCCCCATATCCTCAACCACCGCAAAGGTCGGCGATTCGTACACCACGCCCGTGGACGTGACCCGACGCGCCCAACCCGACCCGCTCAAGGCAGCACGCTCAAGGCAGCACGCTCAAGGCAGCACGCTCAAGGCAGCACGCTCAAGGCAGCACGCTCAAGGCAGCACGCTCAAGGCAGCACGCTCAGGGCGCGTTGAGGAACGCGGAGATCCGGCCGCGCAGGTCGGCCCGCTGGGTCCACACGACCCCGGGGCGGTCGTAGATGTGCAGCTCGGCGCCGGGCAGGGACTCGGCGAGCTGCTCGGCGACGGCGACAGGGTGCAGGTCGTCGCCGCGGGCGCCGATGACGAGGCAGCTGGCGGTGACCTTGCCGAGGTCGGCGCGGTCCTCGACGGCGACCTGGGCGGGCAGGCTGCCGAGGCCGGCGGCGAGCCCGTCGCGCATCAGCTGGTCGAGCCGCTGGCGCAGGAACGCCCAGACCGCGGGTGTGTTGCGGACCTGGGTGGGGACCTCCATGGAGATCACGTCGGCCACGGCGGCGGCGTCGCCGGCGTCGATCGCTTCGAGCAGGGCGCTGAGCCGCTCCTGCGCGGCGGCCGGCCGGGCCGTGTCCAGGACGGCGGGGAGGAAGAACACGGCGCGCTCGAAGCGGCCGGGGTTGTCGGCGAGGAGCCGGCAGAGCGCGCCCGCGCCGAGGCTGACGCCGAGGGCTCGGGTGGCGCCGGACAGGTCCGCGACGGCGCGCAGGTCCCGGGCGAGGTCGGCATAGGTCCAGACGCCGCCGGGCGCGGCGGAGTGGCCGTGCCCGCGGAACTGGAAGAAGACCTTGCGGCCGGAGACCGCGCTGCCCAGGGGGCGGGTCTCGGCGATGCCGCTGCCCAGCCCGTGGGCGAAGACCGTGACGGGGTCGCCCTCGCCGGTGACGAGCCGCTCCAGCTCGACGCCGTGCGGGGTGGCGATCTGCTCGGTCGGCGGTGCGGGGAGGGTCGGCCGGCCGGTCTGCGGCCCGCGGGTCACGGGCGGGCGGAAGCGGTCGGGCCTGCCGTCGGGCGGCGGCGGCCAGCGGAAGTCCATCAGCGAACCGCCATCACCACGAGCCGTGGCCGTCGACCGCGTCGCGCAGGGCGGGTCTGATGTCGAGCAGATACACCGCGAAGATGCCCGCGGAGATGAGCAGGAAGATGCTCAGGTAGCCCATGCGCAACTGTGGTGCCAGCGCGGTGAGCAGCAGGCCTCCACCGTTCATGGCCAGCCAGATCGTCTTGGACATGGTGCCGATGGCCGGGAAGGCGTCGGCCCGCTGGACGAGGCAGTGCAGCAACGCCGCGGCGCCGAGCACCAGGCAGAAGATCCACACCGCCAGGTCGATGTAGAGCTCGACCCTGTCGTAGAACACCGGCACTGCAGTCACCATCCCACGAGCTTATTCCGAAGCCCCCCGGCCCGTGCGAGACGGTGCCGGAGGGCTCTCGACAAACTCCCGTTACTTCTTCGCGGCAGCGGTCTTCTTCGCGGCGGTCGCCTTCTTCGTGGGGGCCGTGGCGGGCGCAGCCGCGGGGGCAGTCGCAGGGGCAGTCGCAGAGGCGGACTTCGGCGTCACGGCCGGAGCGACGTCGGCCGGGGTCGGGGTCACGGCGACCTCGGCGGTGACGGTCTTCGTGGCCGGCGCGATCTCGATCTTCGCCTCGGTCGTGCGGCCGCCGGCGACGACCTTCTCGCCCCGGTTGACCAGCTCGGTGTAGACGGCGAGCGCGCGGTCCTGGGCCACCTGGGCGCCGGCCAGCAGCGTCACCGTGTTGCGCCGGGCCACGTCGCGCAGGCGGTCGGCCGCCACGGTCAGGTCGGCACGGAGGTTGGTCTCGGCGACGGCGTCGGTCACCGCCGGGCGCAGCTCCTCGACCCGGGCGCGCAGCTGGGCGACCTGCGCGGGCAGCTTGCGCAGCTGCTCATAGGCCAGGTCGCCGGCGCCGGCGGCGGCATAGAGCGGGGTGGGGATCTTGCGGGTGGTGGTGCTCGTGGTCATTTCGGCTCCTCTGGCTTCGTCGGTGATGTCGGATCGGCGCCCGGCCCCGCCCCCGAGGGGGCGCCATCCACATCGGTGCGCGTGTTCTCGCGCCGGAACGTCTCGTAGATCTGGGTGAGCGACTGCTTCTGGGCCACGGTGAGATCACTGTCCGCAGCGATCGCGGCAAGGACGTCGTGCCCTTCGCGCTCGAGCAGGCCGGCCCGCAGATACATCAGCGGGGTCGACACCCGCAGCGCACCGGCGAGCTGCGCGAGCACCTCGGCGCTCGGTTTGCGCAGGCCCCGCTCGATCTGACTGAGATATGGGTTGCTGACGCCGGCCTGCTCGGCAAGCTGGCGGAGCGAGATGCGCGCGTTGCGGCGCAGGTCACGGATGAACCCACCCAGGTCGCGCGGCTCTTCAGTCACGTCACCGACCGTAGCTCGCCCTGCTAACTCTTGCAAGCAAAACGCTAGCAGGAGCTAGCGTGAAGCGAGTCACCAGACAGCGCGCACCTCGCCTACCCGCGACCCGCCCCCCAAAACCGACATTTCAGAGTATGGCGCCAGCGAGACGCCCAGCCGTGAAAAGGCCGAACTCAGCACCGGCAGCCGCGGCCGCATCGCACCGTCGTCGATCTTCATTGCCACGGCGCCGACGCCGGGAAGTGCCGCGGCGAGGACACCCTCCGCGCCACCCTTCACCAGGAGCCCGGGGACCGCCCGCATGAGCTGCGTGTCGTGGCCGTCGGCGTCAGTACCGGAGACCAGGTCGGGACGGGCGCGCATCGCGTCGGCGACCCGGCGCGGCGCGGAACCCGGCGGCGCGGCCACCAGCGCCAGGAACGCCGAGGCCAGCCCGCGCAGCGACACCGCGAGCAGCGGCGCGCCGCACCCGTCCACGCCGACCGCCGCCGCCGGCTCCCCCGCCAGGGACTCGACGCCGGAGCGGATCGCCATCTGCACCGGATGCGCCGGATCCAGGTAACCGGCCAGGGGCCAGCCGTTGGCCGCGCACGTGCGCAGCATCCCGGCATGCTTGCCGGAGCAGTTCATGAACAGCGGCGAGCGCTGCCCGCCCGCCCTGACCAGGGCGTCGCGGGCGTCGTCGGACAGCGGGTAGTCCGGCGGGCAGCCCAGCGCGGCCGCCGGGACGTCGCCGAGGACCTCGCGCACGGCGTCGATGTGGACGGGCTGGCCGCGGTGGCTGGCCGAGACGATCGCCAGCTCGGCCTCGGTGGCGGACAGGCCGGCCGCCAGCATGCCGACGGCCTGCATGGGTTTGTTGGACGAGCGCGGGAAGACCGGGCCGAGCACGTCGCCGGCCCAGGCCGTGACCTCCCCTCCGGCGTCCAGCACGACGACGGACCCGCTGTGCCGGCTCTCCACGAAACCGCTGCGCACGACCTCCGCGAGCGGCTCGCCGCCCAGGTACAGGTCGCTCATGCCGCCGCCTGCGCTGCGCTCCGGCATCGGCCTGAGCCAACCACTGCACCAACCATGAGCAGCCCTCCGCTGCGCTCCGGCCCGCTCATGCCCGCACACCCAGCAGCGCGCGGGCGTCCGACGGGGTCATCGGCGGGCGCTGGGCGAGCCGGGCGAAGGCGGAGGCCCGCGCGACGAGCTGCGCGTTGCTCTCCACCGGCACGCCCCTGGAGTAGGTGACGGTGTCCTCCAGGCCGACCCGCAGGTGCCCGCCGGCGGACAGCGACGCGAGCAGGACCGGCAGCGTGCTGCGGCCGATGCCGGTGGCCGAGAACGTGGTGCCCTCGGGCAGGTCGCGCATCGCCTGGACGCAGGCGACGAGGGCGTCGGCGGTGCCGGGCATCCCGCCGGGCACGCCCATGACGAGGTCGACGTGGACGTGGCCGCCGTAGGGCAGCCCGTGCTTGTCGAGCAGGCGCTTGAGGGTGGTCAGCTGGCCGAGGTCGAAGATCTCGTACTCGGGGACGATCCCGCGGTCGCGCATGCGGGTGTGCAGCTCGACGACGAACGCCCACCGGTTGAGGAACACGTCATCGCCGAAGTTGACCGTGCCCATCGTGCAGGAGGCCATGTCGGGCTCGGCGTCCAGGACCCGGAGCCGGTCGTCCTGCGGGTCGGTGACCGCGCCGCCGCTGGAGAGCTGGACGATCAGGTCCGTCTCGGCCCGCAGTGCGGCGACGGCCTCCTTGAGCAGGCCCAGGTCGAGGGTCGGCGCGGCGGCCGCGTCGCGGAGGTGCACGTGGATGACGGCGGCGCCCACCGCCTGGCATTCCTTGCCGGCCGCGACCAGCTCCGCCAGGGTCACCGGCAGGGCTGGCACGTCGGACTTGCTCGATTCGGCGCCGGTGGGCGCCACCGTGATCAACGTCGTTGTCGTCATGGCTCTTTCTACAGCGGATCGATCGCGGCGGTGGACGGACCCACCAGCAATTGACCGCCGTCGTCGGGCTTGACGTTCTGCCGGACCACGGCGAGCGCGATCTGGCCGAGCTCGTAGTGGCGCGCGGCGGTGCCGATGAAGCCGACCGCCCGCCCGTCCTTGACGATCTCGGTGTGCGGCGCGGGCAGCTCGTCGGTGGCGATGCCGTCGAGGTGCAGCAGCACCAGCTTGCGCGGCGGCCGGCCGAGGTGGTGCACCCGGGAGATCGTCTCCTGCCCCCGGTAGCAGCCCTTCTCGAGGTGTACGGCCTGCGCCGTCCACCCGACCTCCGCGGGCAGCGTCTTGTGGTCGGTCTCGAAGCCGAAGCGCGGCCGCCGGGCCGCCACCCGCATCGCCTCATACGCCCAGATCCCCGCGAGCGGGAGTCCTGCCGCGGCGATGACGTCGGGCACCGCGGCGCGCGGCACCAGGAGGTCCGCGCCGCCCTCGACCCGCCGGACGAGCCCGTCGAAGCCGGGCAGCGCCGCGGCGGCATACCTGGCGGTGGGGCGGGGCGGGACGGCACCCGTGGCGAACTTCGCCGGCGGCACCGGCACCACGTCGGGCGCCGCGAGGGAGACGCCGAGCGCGGTCAGCGCCTCGTCGGTGTGCGGGCCGGCGATCGACAGCACGGCCCGGTCGGCGGTGGCGTCGGCGGGCTCGACCCGGGTCATGAAGATCATCCGGGTGAGGAACGTCAGCAGGCCCGCCCCGGCGCCCGGCTCCAGGTCCAGCCAGGTGGTCGTGCCGTCGTCGACGAGCACGGCGTGGTGCTCGACGTGCCCGTGCGGCGACAGGACGAGCAGCTCGGAGCCGGTCATCGGGGGCAGGCCGGTCAGGTGCTGGGTGGTGAGGCTGTGCAGCCAGGTCAGCCGGTCGACGCCCGGCACGGCGAGCACGTCGCGGTGCGAGCGGTCGACGAGTCCGGCCCCGGTGTCCAGGATCTTCTGCTCGCGGCCGGGGTCACCGTAGTGCGCGACCGCGCCGGCGTCGGGGGATGAGGGGTCGATGGACGCCACGGTTATGGGATTCACGAGCGGGTCACTCCTCTTTGGTGCCGCAGTTGCCGCACACCCCGAACAGGGCCACGTGGCCGATGTCGAGGCGGAAGCCGCGGGTGGTGCACAGCTCGTCGGCGAGCGCCTCGAGCGTGCGGGACGGCAGCTCCAGCACGTCGCCGCAGCCCCGGCACACCAGGTGGGCGTGCTGGTGCTCGCCGAGCGGATGGTAGGTGGGCGCGCCGTGCGACAGGTGCGCGTGCGTCACCAGCTGGAGCTCCTCGAGCAGCTCGAGGGTGCGGTAGACGGTGGTGATGTTGACCCCGGCGGCGCGCTCGCTGACGTCGGCGTGGATCTGGTCCGGCGTCGCGTGGCGCAGCCGGTAGACCGCTTCGAGCACGAGCTGCCGCGGCGCGGTCAGCCGCAGGCCCCGCGACCGGAGCACTGCGGCCAGATCATCGAAACCCACCGCACCAGGTTAGCCCGGAGCCCTAGCCGGCGACACGCTCCAGGCGGGCCGACAGGTGCGTCTGGAGCGGCTGGCCGACCGCCGCGAGGTCGAACGCGTAGAGCAGCGCGCCCTCGACGATCCCGTAGAGCCGCTGCGCGCCGCGCACCTCCTTGGCCGTCGACGTGCGCACGACCGCGTCGGTGGCCATCTGCCACTGCGTGGTGCCCTTGGCCTGGCCGATGTAGAGCTCCATGATCCCGGTCGGCTGGTTGAGCAGCACCTCGACCTCGTCGGTCGCCTTGCCGTCCGCGAGCACCGGCCGCCACCAGCCGGTCTCCCGGTTGCTGGGCTTGATCGGGTTGCCCTCGACGTCGATCACCCAGGCACGCGACTCGTAGAACAGGAACGGCCGGCCGTCGTGGCTGAAGCGGATCTCCTGCGCGTAGTGGAAGCCCTCGATCGTCGGGTAGTCGCCCTGGCCGCGCCCGCGCCACACCCCGACCAGCGGCAGCAGGCCGAGCAGCGCGGGGTGGAGATCCGGGCCGACCCGCAGGTCGTGCGTCTCCTCATACGGATACTCCCCGACCTGGGCCAACCCCGCCCACGGCGGCTCTACGTCTGTCACCAACGCCCCCTCGACACCCTCACCGCCAGATAGATCAGGCCGCCGGCCAGTGCGCCCATTCCGGCGACCAGCAAGCTCACGAACCCGATCTCGGTAACCATCCCCCGAATCCTATGCTGCGATGCATGGCACGCTCTCTGGTCATCAAGACAACCGCCGGCGCGGACGCGCCGGAGCGCTGTTCGCAGGCGTTCACCGTGGCCGCCACCGCCCTCGCCGGCGGGGTGCCCACCTCGCTGTGGCTGACCGGGGAGTCGGCGTGGTTCGCGCTGCCGGGCCGGGCGGCGCAGTTCGAGCTGCCGCACGCCGCTCCCCTGGCCGACCTGCTGGAGGCGATCCTGGCCGGCGGCACGGTCACGCTGTGCACCCAGTGCGCGGCCCGCCGCGACATCGGCCCCGAAGACGTCATCCCGGGCGTGCGCATCGCCGGCGCGGCCGCCTTCGTCGAGGAGGCGCTCCAGGAAGGCGCGCAGGCGCTCGTGTACTGAGGTGAGCGGGGTCGGAGCGAGGCGTGGTTCCAGGCGGCGCCTGGGGCCCGCCGCAGCCCGGCATCCACTTGCCAGACGCGCCTCAGCAGCCGGCGGTCGACGTGATGTGCAGCGCGTCGCCTTCGGCGCGCAGGGCGACACCCGCCTCACCGGCGCGGAACGCGAACAGCTTCGGCTCGTCGAGGACGACCGCGGTCGCGGGGACCGTGGTGCGCGACGCGGCGCCGTCGCCGGTGGTGACCGCCTCGACGGTCCACAGGGTGCCGCCGCCGGGGCAGGTCAGACGGTGGGTCAGCCACTGCGAGGCGGTCTGTTTCAGGGTGTCGAGCACCGCCTGCACGGGCGCGCGGTTGGCGCTCTGCGACTGCGGCGTCGCCTCCTGCACCGCCGCGTCCTGCACGCGGCAGCCGGTGTCGGCGACGAAGCGCAGCTGGCCCGGTTGCACAAGGGCACCGCGCAGCGTGACGAAGCCACCGGCGTCAGCGGTCAGCAGGTGGGTGTTCGCCCCGCTCACCAGGTGGCTGTTGTACGCCGCGGGCAAAGCCCCCTGCACCCGGTCCAGGACGGCGGGTTCGGCGTCCTTTCGCACGTACACCAGCAGCACCCGCTCGAATCGGGTGCCCTCGCGCGCCGAGGTGACCCGGCAGCTGCGGTCGGTGCGGGTGTAACCGCCCAGAGCGGTGACGGTGCTGGCGGGGTCGAGCGCGGCGGCGACCCGGGCGAGGGCCTCGTCGACGACCGGCAGGCCTTCGGCGATCGTGGTCTGGTCGCGGGACGTCGGCGGGTCGTTGCGCGACGAGTAGTAGGCGAACCCCGCCACGGCGAGGGCCCAGGCGGCCGTTGCGGCGACGATCCAGCGACGTTTCACGGCCGACATCCTCGCAGCCCGGCACAACGACGCCGCCCTCCGGGGTTGGGCCCGGAGGGCGGCGTCACGTTGCGTGCGAAGGTCAGGCGACCGCGACCGCGATCTCGTTGATGCCCCGGCCGGCGGACACGCTCGCGTCGCCGTTGCCCTGGCGGGACAGGGCGCGCAGGGTCCAGTTGCCGGGCGCGGCGAAGAAGCGGAACTGGCCGGCCGGCGAGGTGACGACCTCGGCGGTGAACTCGCCGGTCGAGTCGAGCAGGCGCACGTAGGCACCGCCGACGGGACCGTCGCCGGAGCTCACCACGCCGGTGATGACGGTTTCCTTCTCCACGTCCACGGAGGCCGGGATCGGCGCGCTCTGCTCGGGGGCGCCGCAGCTGTCAGCAACACTCATGATGGTTTCTCCGCCTTTCAGGCGTTACCGGGCTCGTCGCCCACGGCGACGGGGACACCGACGAGGGAGCCGTACTCGGTCCAGGAACCGTCGTAGTTGCGCACGTTGCTGTGCCCGAGGATCTCCTTGAGCACGAACCAGGTGTGCGAGGAGCGCTCGCCGATGCGGCAGTAGGCGATGGTGTCCTTGCTGTCGTCCAGGCCGGCGGCGGCGTAGAGCTCGCGCAGCTCGTCGTCGGACTTGAAGGTGCCGTCCTCGTTGGCGGCCTTGCTCCACGGCACCGACACGGCGGTCGGGATGTGGCCGGGACGCTGCGCCTGCTCCTGCGGGAGGTGGGCGGGGGCGAGGAGGCGGCCGGCGAACTCGTCGGGCGAGCGGACGTCGACGAGGTTCTGCACGCCGATCGCCTTGACGGCGTCGTCGCGGAACGCGCGGATCGACAGGTCCTGGTCGTGCACCGCGACGTAGGCGGTCGCGGGGCGGCTGACCTCGTCCTTGGTCAGCGGGCGCCCGTCGAGCTCCCACTTCTTGCGGCCGCCGTCGAGCAGCTTGACGTCGCCGTGGCCGTACAGCTTGAAGTACCAGTACGCGTAGGCGGCGAACCAGTTGTTGTTGCCGCCGTAGAGCACGACGACGTCGTCGTTGCCGATGCCCTTGCTGGACAGCAGCGCCTCGAACTGCTCCTTGTTGACGAAGTCCCGGCGGACCTGGTCCTGCAGCTCGGTCTTCCAGTTGATCTTGACCGCGCCGGCGATGTGGCCGCCGTCATAGGCGGCGGTGTCCTCGTCGACCTCGACGAACACCACGTTGCCGGCGCCGATGTTCTGCTCGGCCCAGTCGGCCGTGACCAGTGCGCTCTCGCGACTCATGAGTGTTTTCTCTCCCAGGGGAACGATTCGGATGGGTCGAGTCGACACACGGGTCGGGGTGTGCACCACGCCGCGCGCGACCCGAGGGGACGGATCACGGTTTCGGCGATGGGTCTGGGAGATTGCCGCGAGCTGGGAACGCCCGCCAGACCCATCGGTCTGGGGCGCCGCTGCCTCGAGCCGTTAGAAGAGCACGCTGCAGGGCCGCACCACTAGGGGCGGCAACACAGGCAGGTGGCCACGCGGCACAGGTCGACCGCGCGCCGTCTGGTGAGCAGCATGCTCATGGTCAGGGAGCCTAGCATCGCTGCCCGTGTCATCCCATGGTCCGTTAGGTCACGTCCAGCAGGTGGACCACCCCTGACCTGATCATTGCGACAGCGGGACGTCCTTCGCGGAGGCGATGACCAGCAGCCCGGCGTCCGTGGTCTCCGCGGAGTTGATCACCAGGTTGTACGGCAGGCCGGGCAGCTTCACGGTGACCTGCAGGCGGTTCTTGTTGGCCTGGATGAGGTCGTTGACGAACTTCGGCAGGTTGCCCTGGTCGGTGGTCACCGATTCCAGCTTGAGGCGGACCTTGCCCGACTCGACCACCATGCTGCCGTTGGCGATGATCGTGACCTTGATGCCCTGGTACGCGAACGGGATCCGCAGCTCGATCTTGTTGTTGACGACCTTCACGTCGACCGCGGACGGGTCCACACCCTGCGGCAGGTTGCTGAACTCCAGCAGCTTGCGGACGTTGTCCCAGGTCATGTTGGCCCGGCCGACGACCTCGCCGGCGACGACCTCGCCCTTGCCGTTCATCAGGTCGCGGGCGTCGGCCTTGACCGCCTTGGCGTCGACCGTGAGGTCCTCGAGCTTCACGTTGTCGATCTGCGGCTTGCTGAGCGCGATGGTGATCTTCTCGTACTCCCCCGCGAGCACCTGCGTCAGGAAGGGGAAGCCGGCGATCTTCACCGAGGGGTCGCCCTCGTAGGTGACCGAGTTGGCCGCGAGCTGCTTGCGGGTCTCGTCCGTGATGCGGTCCTGTGCGGTGCTCGCCGCGACACGGTCGGCGACGAAGAGCACGCCGACCAGGATCACCGCCAGCACGACCAGGACGATGCCGACCTTGGCCCCTCGAGTCGCCACAGCACTCCCTTCGCGCCTTGCCAGCGTGTCGCTGACCGGGACGGTACCCAGCCACCAGGATTTCCTACCCTGGCAAGCCCAGCGTTACAGGAGCAGGAGCGTACTGGCCACATAGGCGGCCGGCGCGGCGAAGGCGAACGCTCCCAACGGCCCCTGGATGTGCCTGGCCAGGTACATGGCGGGCTCGTCACCGTCGATGCGGCGGCTGGCCTCCGCGTAGCCGACGGACAGGTCGACCATGACCGCCACGATGGCGGTGGCCAGGCCCGCGAGCGCGCTGGGCAGCGGGGTGATGCCGTCGAGCAGGTTGCCGATCGCGCCGGCCGCGGCGGTGCCGACCATCGCGCCGAGCACGACCCCCGCGCCGCCGCGCGGGACCTGCGGGGCGATGCGGGGCAGCGGGGCGATCGAGTCGGCGAGCCGGGCCACGACGATCGCGATGCCGGCGGCGGCGAGGCAGGCGACGATCGCCTGGGTGCCGCGCGGGATCCGGCCGAGCACGATCACGCTGGCGAAGGCGACGACACCGAGGGTGACGACCAGCGACGAGCCGAGCGACTCGGTGACCCGCTGCCGCCCCGCCGGGCGGGTGAGCTGGCCGATGACGCCGATGATGAAGCCGGCGGCGGTGACGTATGCGAGCGGCGCGAGCGACGCGGGGCGGGTCAGCACGGCGGCGACGTCGGTGCCGATCGCGACCGCGATGCCGACGGCGCCGACGACGCGCGGGGCCGGCGGCCGGCTGGCGAGGATCCACACGCCGACGAACAGCACCTGCACGCCGAAGATCACCACGGCGTAGGACTCGTGCCTGGTCTGCGCGCCGACGACCAGGCCGACCGTCATGAGCGCGGCGAAGCCCGCGATGCCGAGGGAGACCATGCGCCGCGCCGGTTGAAACGACTCGGACTGCTCGGAGGTGTCCGTGACGTCGGCCTCCTCCCGGCGCCGGCGGCGGGGCGCCTCATCGGCGGCCGGCGGCCAGGCGCCGTGGTCCCCGGCGGGGGGTGTGGTAGCGGGCACGCCCCGATGGTGCCAGAACCACCCCTGCCCGGCCCGCACCGGGATGAGAAAAACCGCATAGCACGTCGAAAGAAACGGTGGAGTGTGGCTCACCCGACTGTCTCGATTCGGATCGCCGCTGGTCGCAAAACATGAATACTCCGATATTCTTCGGTGGGATACACCCACAACACCCCGTCAACGTGGCCGGGACGAAGACACAGAGCCGCCGCCCCGCTCAGGGCGCCACAGCGCCCCCACTGCGAGGTGCGCCGCGGCCACGGAGGTGACTCGTGGAGATTCTGCTGCTGACCGCGGCGCCCGCGGGCCAGGTGGTCCTGCCCGGGCTGGACCTGCTGCCCCACACGGTGCGCACCGCACCTCGTGACGTCCGCACACTGGTGAGCGGGCCGAGCCCCGACGCCGTGATCGTCGACGCGCGCACCGAGCTCGCCGACGCCCGCGCGACCTGCCGCATGCTGCACGCCACCGGGCTCGGTGTCCCCCTGCTCGCGGTGGTGACCGAGGCCGGCCTGGTCGCGCTGCACGCCGACTGGGGCCTCGACGACGTCATCCTGGCCAGCGCCGGTCCCGCGGAGATCGAGGCCCGGCTGCGCCTGGGCGTCGGCCGCCTCAACTCGGCCGCCGCCGCGAGCGGCGGCATGATCAAGGCCGGCGAGCTGACGATCGACCCCGACACCTATGCGGCGAAGCTCAAGGGCCGCCCGCTCGACCTCACCTACAAGGAGTTCGAGCTGCTGAAGTTCCTGGCGCAGCACCCCGGCCGGGTCTTCACCCGCGACCAGCTGCTGCGCGAGGTGTGGGGCTATGACTACTTCGGCGGCACCCGCACGGTCGACGTGCACGTGCGGCGCCTGCGCGCGAAGCTCGGCTCGGAATACGAGTCGATGATCGGCACGGTGCGCCAGGTCGGCTACAAGTTCGTCGTCCCGCCGTCGCGCCCCCTGCACGAGTCGGAGCCGGTAAGGGTCTGACCTAGACTCCACCCGTGACCGTCGAGCAGCTTGACCACCTCTCCGTCCCGCAGGTCGACGAGGTGCTCGCGCTGAGCCGGGCCGCGGGCGACACCGACGGCGTGCTGCCGCTGTCGGAGCACGTGGTGCTGCACCTGCGGCACGGGGGCGAGACGCAGGCGGTGCACCTGCTGGCGCGCGACGCCGCGGGCACCGTCGTCGGCTATGCGCACGTCGACACGACCGACGCCGTCGCGGGTGCCTCGGCCGAGCTGGTGGTGCATCCGCGGCACCGGCGGCGGGGCACCGGCCGGGCCCTGGCCAAGGCGGCGATCGCGGTCGCCGACGAGCGCGCTGGCGGCCGGCTGCGGCTGTGGGCGCACGGCGACCACCCCTCGGCCTCCGCGCTCGCCGTCAGCCTCGGCTTCGACCGCGCACGGGTGCTGCTGCAGTTGCGGCGGTCGCTGTTCGCGCCGCTGGACGAGGTCGCGCTGCCCGACGGCGTGACGCTGCGCCCGTTCCGGCCCGGCGAGGACGACGCCGCCTGGCTCGCGGTCAATGCCGCCGCCTTCGCCGATCACCCCGAGCAGGGCAAGTGGACGCTCGACGAC
Organism: Dactylosporangium sp. NPDC051087; assembly: GCF_055586325.1. Lineage (NCBI taxonomy): Bacteria > Bacillati > Actinomycetota > Actinomycetes > Micromonosporales > Micromonosporaceae > Dactylosporangium > Dactylosporangium sp. NPDC051087. Next base: position 110,966 of record NZ_JBVJIJ010000004.1, read on the forward strand.
CTCCGCCTGCGGATGGGCGAGCCGTGGTTCGACGCGGAGGGCTTCCTGCTCGCGGTCCGCCACGGGCTGCCGGAAGGGCAGGACGGCCGCGAGGAGCTCGTCGGCTTCCACTGGACCAAGATCCACGGCGATCTTGCCGATCACACGCACGAGCCCATCGGCGAGGTCTACGTGCTGGGCGTCGCGCCCGGGGCGCACGGCGGCGGGCTCGGCCGGGCGCTGACCCTGGCCGGCCTCCATCACCTGCGCTCGCGCGGACTTTCGCAGGTCATGCTCTATGTCGACGAGGACAACCGGCGCGCGGTGGCGCTGTATCAGCGGCTCGGTTTCGTGCGCTGGGCGGCCGATGTGAACTTCCGCCGCGGCGCCTGACGCAAAACGGGCACCAGCTATCTCCAATGGGCAGTTCACCCATTGGCCAACTGGCCTCCGATCAGGCGTCACCTTTTCCGGAGGACCTGTTCACCCCTCGTTCATCCGCCCCCGGAGGGCCGGTTACCTAGCGCTCTTAGCGTCGCTTTCAGTCGACGACCCCCGTCGGCAGTACCCCGACGAAGGGACCGCAGTGAACTTCAAGCGGCACGGCATTCTGGCCGGCATCGCGATCACCGCGACGCTGGCGCTCACCGCGTGCGGCTCGGACAACAACGAGACCCCCGGCACCACGAGCAGCAACGGTGGCAGCGCTCCGGCCTCCACCATCAACTGCGCAAAGGGCTCGCTGACGGCCCAGGGCTCGTCCGCGCAGAAGAACGCGATGGACGAGTGGATCAAGGCGTACCAGCAGAAGTGCGCGGACGCGAAGATCGATTACCAGGGCACCGGCTCCGGTGCCGGTATCACCGCCTTCTCGGGTGGCACCGCCGACTTCGCCGGCTCGGACTCCGCCCTCAAGGACGGTGACGAGACCACCAAGGCGACCGCTCGCTGCGGCGGCAACCCGGCGCTCAACCTGCCGATGGTCACCGGCCCGATCGCCATCGCCTACAACCTCGACGGCGTCAAGGACCTCCAGCTCAAGCCGGAGACCCTGGCCAAGATCTTCAGCGGCTCGATCGCCAAGTGGGACGACGCCGCCATCAAGGCCGACAACCCGAGCGCGACGCTCCCGTCGACCCCGATCAACGCGATCCACCGCCAGGAGTCCTCGGGCACCACCGAGAACTTCACCGGTTACCTGGACAAGGCCGCTGCCGGCACCTGGACCCTGGGCAAGGACAAGGTCTGGAAGGGCACCGGCGGCCAGGCCGAGAAGGGCTCCGACGGCGTCGCGGGCGCGATCAAGAAGGCCCCCGGCACCATCGGCTACGTCGAGTGGTCGTTCGCCAAGGTCAACTCGCTCGCCACCGCCAAGATCTACAACGGTGCCGGTGAGTACACCGCGCTGACCGGTGCCGCGGCCGGCAAGACCGTCGCGGGCGCCAAGATCACCGGTACCGGCGACGACCTGAAGCTCTCGATCGACTACGCCACCAAGGAGGCCGGGGCCTACCCGATCATCCTGGTGACCTACGAGATCGTCTGCAGCAAGGGCACCCCGGCCGACAAGCTCGAGCTGCTCAAGGGCTTCCTCGGCTACACCGTGAGCGCCGAGGGCCAGGCGCAGCTCGACAAGCTGGGCTACGCCCCGCTGCCCGAGTCGGTCCAGACCAAGGTTGCCGCCTCCGTGAAGAACCTGGCCTGACGGGACCCTCGTTGAGCCAGCAGACTCTGCCTGCCACCTCCGCCGGTTCGCCCGGCGGAGGTGGCGGTCTTCCGAGGCGCCGTCGACTCGGCGCCGACATGATCTTCCGTGGCACCGCGACGGCTGCCGGCTCAATGGTGCTCGTCATCATCGCCGCCATCGCCGTCTTCCTGATCGTCAAGGCGATTCCGGCGATCAGCAAGGACACCGAGAACTTCTTCACCTACAAGTCGTGGTTCACCGACGGCGACACCCCGCAGTTCGGTGTCGCGGCGACGGTCTTCGGCACGGTCCTCACCGGCGCCCTGGCGCTGCTGCTGGCGGTGCCGGTCGCGCTGGGCATCGCGCTGTGCCTCTCGCACTACGCGCACCGCCGGGTGGCCACCTCCCTCGGCTTCGTGATCGACCTGCTCGCCGCGGTCCCCAGCGTCGTGTTCGGCCTCTGGGGTCGCGACTACTTCTACGAGCCGATCACCAACTTCTCGAAGTGGCTGCACGACACCTTCGGCTGGCTGCCGATCTTCGGCAGCGAGGGACCCTACGGCAAGTCGATCCTGCTCGGCTCGATCGTCCTGGCGATCATGGTCCTGCCGATCGTCACGTCGCTCTCCCGTGAGGTCTTCATGCAGACCCCGCCGGAGAACCAGGAGGCCGCGCTCGCGCTCGGCTCCACCAAGTGGGAGATGATCCGCACCGCCGTGATCCCCTACGGCAAGGCCGGCATCATCGCCTCGGTCATGCTGGGCCTGGGTCGTGCGCTCGGCGAGACCATCGCCCTCGCGCTGACCCTCGGCGGCGTGTACGCGATCAACTTCGACTTCCTCGGACCCGGCGGCGTCACCATCGCCTCCAACATCGCCAACCGGTTCGGCGAGGCCAACGAGCTCGGCCGCGGCGCGCTGATCGCGTCCGGTCTCGTGCTGTTCGCCATCACGCTGGTCGTCAACATGGCCGCGCGCGCGATCGTCTACCGGCGCCGCGAATTCGTCGGGAGCGCATGATGAGCGTCGAAACCCCTGAGCGCGTGATCGGGCTGAGCAGCGGTGACCAGCTGCGCAGCAAGTCCCTGCCGTCGTGGTCCTCGGCCGCGGCGGCCGTCGCCGCGATCGCCGCGGCGTTCCTGCTGATCTACCTGACCGGCGCCGGCGGGCTGGTCCTGACCGGCGTCGTCGCGGCCGTGCTGTTCGTGCTGTTCGTCGCGATCGCCGCCACGGTGGTCGAGGGCGGGCGCGCGGCGCGCAACCGGATCGCCACCACGCTCATCTACGGCGCGTTCATCCTGGCCCTCGCCCCGCTGCTGTCGGTGGCCTGGGTGCTGATCAGCAAGGGCACCACCCGCCTCGACGGCAACTTCTTCGGCACGTCGATGAACAACATCGGCGCGTTCGACGAGAAGGGCGGTGCCTACCACGCGATCATCGGCACGCTCGAGCAGGCGGGTCTCGCCACGCTGATCACGGTGCCGCTGGGCATCCTCGGCGCGATCTACATCGTGGAGTACGGCCGGGGCTTCCTGGCCAACGCGATCCGCTTCTTCGTCGACGTCATGACCGGCATCCCGTCGATCGTGTCCGGTCTGTTCATCCTGTCGTTCTGGGTCTTCACGGTCACCCCGCTGTTCAACGACGGCCGGGCCGCCTACTCGGGCTTCGCGGCGGCGCTCTCGCTGAGCGTGCTGATGCTCCCGACGATCGTCCGGTCGACCGAGGAGATGCTGCGGCTGGTCCCCAGCGCGCTGCGCGAGGGCGCCTACGCGCTCGGCGTGGCCCGCTGGAAGACGATCGTCAGCATCGTGCTGCCGACGGCGCTGCCGGGCATCGTCACCGGCGTCATGCTGGCGGTGGCCCGCGCCGCGGGTGAGACCGCACCGGTCCTGCTCGTCGCCGGCGGCCTCAGCTCGATCAACTTCAACGTGTTCAGCGGAAACCAGTCGTCCCTCTCGCTGTTCGTCTTCGAACAGGCCGGGGTCGCCTCGGAGTTCGCGCCCGGCCGCGCCTGGACGGCGGCCCTCACGCTGGTCGTCCTCGTCCTGGTCCTGACCGTCGCGGCCAAGTTGCTGGCCCGCCGCAACAAGCTCGCCCGATGACCCTCTCTGGAGCGCCCCACATGGCAAAGCGCATCGAAGCCCACGGTGTCACCTCGTACTACGGATCGTTCAAGGCGATCGACGGCGTCTCGATGACGATCGAGCCGAAGTCGGTGACGGCTCTGATCGGGCCCTCCGGCTGCGGCAAGTCGACGTTCCTGCGGTCGATCAACCGGATGCACGAGGTCCTGCCCAACGCCCGCATCGAGGGCCAGCTCCTCATCGACGGGCAGAACATCTACGACAAGGACGTCGACGTCACGGCGGTCCGCCGGATGATCGGCATGGTCTTCCAGCGGCCCAACCCGTTCCCGACCATGTCGATCTTCGACAACGTCGTCGCGGGCCTGCGGCTCAACGGCGTACGCAAGAAGAACGTGCTCGAAGAGGTCGCCGAGAAGGCGCTGCGCAGCGCCAACCTGTGGAACGAGGTCAAGGACCGGCTCGGCCGTCCCGGCGCCGGCCTGTCCGGCGGCCAGCAGCAGCGCCTCTGCATCGCCCGCGCCATCGCGGTCGAGCCGCAGGTCGTGCTCATGGACGAGCCCTGCTCGGCGCTCGACCCGATCTCCACGCTCGCGATCGAGGACCTGATCACCGAGCTGAAGAACCAGTACACGATCGTGATCGTCACGCACAACATGCAGCAGGCGGCCCGCGTCTCGGACCGCACCGGCTTCTTCTCGATCGAGAAGACCGGCGACCCCGGCCGTCTCATCGAGTACGACGACACCGCGAAGATCTTCACCAACCCGTCGGTCAAGAAGACCGAGGACTACATCACCGGCCGGTTCGGCTGATCGTCAGATTGGGCGGATGGCGTCGGCCGGGTCCCGGTCCGACGCCGCCGCCAGGGCCGCCTCGATGCTGCCCGCCTCCGCCAGCTCGACGAGCGTGTAGGTGGTCGGCGGCAGCATCGTGAAGCGACCGTCCGCGGCCTCGGCCGGGGAGCACCAGACCGTGTCGTCGGCCTCCCCGCCGACGTCCCTCGTGACCTGGCCCTCCGGCAGGGCGGCGAGGAAGAAGTACGTGTCGAAGCGGCGCGGCTCGAACTCGGGCGTGATCCAGCGCGACCACGCCGCCAGCAGGTCGGAGCGCAGGACCAGGCCGTTGTCGGCGAGGAACTCCGCGAAGCCGAGCTCCCGGTCGATCAGCGCCAGCCTGGCCCGCTCCCAGTCGGGCCCGCTCACGTCGCCGACGACGGTGTCCTCGTCGGCGCCGGCCAGCAGCACGCCGGACTCCTCGAACACCTCCCGGACCGCCGCGCAGACGACCGAGCGGGCCACGGACTCCTCCAGCCGCAGCCGCGCCGCCCACTGCGCCGGCGACGGGCCGGCCCAGCCGGGCAGGACGGTCGCGTCGCGCGGGTCCACGCCGCCGCCGGGGAACACGTACATCGACGCGGCGAAGGCCATCGTGCGGACGCGGCGCAGCAGGTACACCTCGAACGGCGCCCGCAGCAGGACCACCGTGCTGGCGAGGCGGGGCTCGACCGGCACGGCACCCGACGCGGCGAACCGACGGGACTGCTCGGCCAGACCGGGCGGCAGACGGAACTCGACCATCCGCCCAGCCTAAGGTTTCGCTTCGTGGCCCGGCCGGCCGTGGGTGCGGCGGCGCTCCTTCATCTCGGCCTCGAAGAGGTGCCGGCGGCCCTGGACCAGCTCGTCGCGGGCGGTCCGGTCGAGGTCCTTGAACAGGGCGTAGTAGCCGTCGTCGAACTCCTCGACCACCTGGAACGTCCAGCGTCCGGCGATCACGTTGTGCCCGACCAGCTCGGTCTCGATCCGCTCGGCGAGCTTCGCGTGGCCGGCGGCGCGGAACATGCCGACCGCCTCGTCGAGCATCAGGTCGGCGTGGCCGATCAGCTGGTGCAGGTCGTAGAGGCGCCCCCGGGCCCGTTCCACGGTCTCCAGGGCCTCGCTCAGCTTGCCCAGCGCCTCGACGGTGGCGTCCGACACCCCGTCCGGCCTGCGGTGTTGTTCATCCGGTCCCACGGGCGTCCGGTACCCCGCCGAGCACTAGATTGAACGTCATGGCCGACCGCATTCGCTGGGGCATCCTGTCCACCGGCAGCATCGCGAGCACGTTCGTCAACGACCTCCGCCTGCTGCCGGACGCCGTGGTGACCGCCGTCGGCTCGCGGACCTCCGCCTCCGCGGAGCGGTTCGCCGCGGCGCACGACATCCCCCGGGCGCACGGCTCCTGGCAGGCGCTGGTCGACGACCCCGAGGTCGACGCGATCTACGTGGCGACCCCGCACACCGCGCACTTCGACGCGACGATGCTGTCCCTGGCCGCGGGCAAGGCGACGCTGACGGAGAAGCCCTTCACGCTCGACGTCGCGTCGTCGGAGACGCTCGTGGAGACCGCCCGCGAGCGCGGCGTGTTCCTCATGGAGGCCATGTGGATGCGCTGCATCCCGGCGGTCCGGCGGATGGCCGAGCTCGTCGCCGGCGGCGCGATCGGCGAGCCCACGGCGGTGCACGCCGACTTCGGCATGGCGGGCCCGTGGGACGAGACCCACCGGCTGATGTCCCGGGCCCTGGGCGGCGGGGCGCTGTATGACGTCGGGATATACCCGGTGACGTTCGCGCACCTGTTCCTCGGCATGCCCTCCAGCGTGCAGGCGTGGGCGCGGATGACGCCCGGCGGTGTCGACGCCAACACCGGCATCCTGCTCGGCTACGACTCCGGCGCCCTCGCCGCGCTGACCTGCGGGCTGGTCGGCGACAGCGCCCGCCGGGCGACGATCACCGGCACGACGGGCCGCATCGAGGTGCCGCGCGACTTCTTCCACCCGCAGGCCTTCACCCTCTGGAGCGGCGACTCGCCGTCGGAGGTCGAGCTGCCGTTCGAGGGCGCCGGCTACCACTTCGAGGCCGCCGAGGTGCACCGTTGCCTGCGCGAGGGCCTCACTGAGAGCCCGTTGATCCCCCTCGCCGAAACGCTGGACATTTTGACGGTTTTGGATGTTGTACGGGTAAAGGTCGGTCTTGACTACTCCGACTGAGCGGGACCACCCGACGGTCCGCGCTTGGCTACCCTGCGCGATATGGCGAAGGAGATCCGGGCCGATCCCGGAGCGCTGAGCGATCTGGCGGATGCCAGCCTGGCCGCGGCGGCACGCCTCGGCGACCGCTTCGGGGGCGGCTACCGCCACCTGCCGCTGCCCCCGTCGGCGTTCGGCAACCTCGGCGGCGCGGCCACCCTGCACGGCACCTGCACCCTCGTGCTCCAGGATGCCCACGCCGCGATCACCGGGCTGGCCGCGGTCCTGGAGGGCGACGCCGACCGCCTGCTGCGCACCGCGTTCGCGTACCACGAGGCCGACCGCCTCGCCGACCAGCGCGTCGGCGGCTCCCGCGGAGCCACCGCATGACCGGCGGTCCTGTGGCGGGCGCGGCCGGTGAGCGGCGCGGGCTCGTGGCGCAGCGGCACGGTGCGGCGGGGACGGCTGTGGGGGTGGGGGCATGACCACGGCGGAGGCGGTGACGGCGACGATCGTCGTCGACGACCTGTGGCGGCTCGACGCGCGGCCCGAGTCGCTGGAGGCGGCGGCGCTGGTGTGGCGGGCGACCGGGCAGGACGCCGCGGCGGCGCTGGCCGGGCTGGAGGCGGCGGCGCGGGCGGTGGACGGCGGCGGATGGGCCGGGGACGCGGCCGAGAGCTACCAGTGGCACCGCGCGAAGCTGGCGCGCGACCTGGACACCGTGGCGAGGATGGGCCCGGCGACCGCCGGCCGGCTGGAGGCGATGGCCGCGTTGCTGCGCCGGGGGCAGGACCTGCTCGACGACGGGTGGCGGCGGATCGGCGCGGCCGTGCCGCACCGGCGGGGGCGGGACGGGGTCACGTTCAGCCCCGTGGACCAGGCGCAGGCCGACGCGGTGGGACGGGCCGCCGGTGACGCCGCCGCGATCCGGTCCGAGGTGGTGCAGGCGCTGCTGGTACACGACGCGGCGCTGCGATCGGACCGGCCGCGGTGGGCGGCGGTCGCGACGGGGTGGGGTGCGGTGGCGGCCGGGCGGGTGGAGGGCTGGCAGGCCGCCGGGGAGAGCGGGACCGGCGTCGACGTCATCGTGGCCGGCAGCGTGGTGGTCAACGCGACCGGCGGCGGCGATGTGATCACGGTGCGCACCGAGCCGGACGGGAGCCGGGTCGTGCTCGTCGACGGGGTGCCGGTCAGGGTACCCGCCGGCGCGCGGCTGGTCGTGCGGGCCGGCGCGGGCGACGACACCGTCCGCGTGGCGGGCGCCGGCGCCGTGACCGTGCTCGGCGGCTCCGGCGACGACGTGCTGGAGGGCGGCGCCGGCGACGACGTCATCATCGCCGGGGCGGGCGCCGACAAGGTTCTGGGCGGCGCGGGCGACGACCTGGTCAGCCTGGGGCCGGCGACGCGCGGCGGGCGGCCGGTGGCCGAGATCGCGGTGCTCGGCGGCGGGGACGACCGGCTATGGGGCGGCGACGGCATGGCCCAGGTCGACGGCGGCGAAGGCGACGACCTGCTGTTCGGCGGTGCCGGGGACGACGTGATCAGCGGCGGTGGCGGCGCGGACACCGTCGTCGGCGGCGACGGCGAGGACCGGCTGGCCGGCAACGGCGGCGACGACACGCTGTTCGGCGGGGACGGCGCCGACTACGCCGACGGCGGCGCGGGCGGCGACCGGCTCGACGGCGGTGAGGACGGCGACGTGCTGTACGGCGGCGCCGGCCGGGACACCCTGATCGGCGGCGCGGGCGGCGACTACGTCGACGGCGGCACCGGCGACGACATCCTGGACGGCGGCGACGGCCGGGACGTGCTCTCCGGCGGCAGCGGCGACGACCTGATCATCGGCGGCAAGGGCGACGACGTCGTGTACTCCGGGGCGGGCGCGGACGTGGTGGCCGGCGGCGAGGGCGACGACATCCTGTACGGCCAGGGCGAGGACCGGGCCACCGGGGTCGAGCGGTTCACCGCGGTCTCCTCGGCGGGCGGGCTGGACGGCTTCGTGCGGATCGAGGGCGACGCTGAGTTCGTCGCACGGGTACGCGCGGATCTCGAGCTGCTCAGTGCCTCGCCCGACGGCCGGCAGATGCTCGCGGCGCTCCAGGCGACCGGCGTGCCGGTCACCATCCGGCCGGAGGCGGACGACAACGGGCACGCGATGCCCGGACCGCGGCCGGTGGTGCGCTACAACCCGGCGTGGGGTGGCGTGCTGGACGGCCGGCCGCCGGTGGTCACGCTCTTCCATGAGCTGGCGCACGTGTACGACTTCACGCACGGCACGACCGACCGGCGCCCGTACAACGGTGCCGGCGGACGCGACGTGGATGCCTTCGGCAATCCGGTGCCCAACTTCGAGCGGCAGGCCGCCGGGCTGCCGATCGACGACGACGGCGACCCGGCGACCGCCAACCGGATCGACCCGCGGCACCCGATCGAGCTCACCGAGAACGGCCTGCGCGCCGAGATGCGCCTGGCGCACCGCGACACGTACGGCAGTCCCTGACGACAGCGCTAGAACATCCAGCGGGAGAGCAGGTAGGCGATGACGGCGATGGCTCCCGCGGCCGGGAAGGTGAGCACCCAGGCGATCAGGATGTTGCCGGCCACGCTCCACCGGACCGCGGAGAGCCGCTTGGTCGCGCCGACGCCCATGATCGCCGAGGTGATCGTGTGGGTCGTCGAGATCGGTACACCCAGCCATGACGTCGTGAAGAGCACCCCGGAGGCGACCGTCTCGGCCGCGAAGCCCTGCGGCGGGTCCAGGTCGATGACCTTGCGGCCCAGCGTGCGGATGATGCGCCAGCCGCCGGAGTACGTGCCGAGCGCCAGCATCGTCGAGGACGTCCAGAAGACCCACTCGGGGATGTGGGTGGTGTTGTCCTGGTAGCCGCCGGCGTAGAGGGCCAGGACGACGATGCCCATGGTCTTCGCGGCGTCCTGCATGCCGTGGCCGACGGACATCGCCGCGGCGGAGACGGTCTGCGCGTAGCGGAAGCCCTTGTTGAGCTTGCGCGGGTTGCCGTTCCGGAAGGCCCACATGATGGCGATCATGAAGATGGCGCCGAGCGTGAAGCCGACCAGCGGCGAGGCCACCATCGGGATGACGACCTTCTCCACGATGCCGGACCACAGCACGGTGGCGTCGTCGACGCCGAGCATCATCGCCCCGAGCGACGCCCCGACCAGGCCGCCGACCAGTGCGTGCGACGAGGAGGAGGGGATGCCGAAGTACCAGGTGATGAGGTTCCACGCGATGGCGCCGATCACGCCGGCGAACACGATGCCGAGGCCGCTCATGCCGCTGGGCGGGTGGATGATGCCGCTGCCGACGGTCTTGGCGACGGCGCCGCCGAGGTGGGCGCCGACGAAGTTGCCGAGCGCGGCCATGATCAGGCCGGTGCGCGGGCTGAGCGCACGGGTGGACACGGAGGTCGCGATCGCGTTGGCCGCGTCGTGGAAGCCGTTGGTGTAGTCGAACACCAGCGCCACGACGATGACCGCCAGCACCGCGACGAGCTGGGCGCTGATCAGGACTCCTTGACGACGATGGTCTCGATGGTGTTCGCCACGTGCTCGAAGGCGTCACAGGCGGCCTCGAGCTCGTCGACGACCTCCTTCATCTTGAGCACCGTGAGCGCGTCGTACTCACCGGAGAACAGCCGCACGAGCATCATGCGGTAGGCGTTGTCGCCCTCGTTCTCCAGGCGGTTGCACTCGACCCAGTACTCCTCGAGGTTCTTCATCGTCTTCAGCCGCGGCATCGCCTCGGCGGTGAGCCTGGCCTGCTGGTCGAGGACCTTGACGATCTCGTGCAGCTCACGCGGCAGCGACGGCAGCTTGGTGAGGCCGTAGAGGTACAGCAGGCTGCCGACCGCCTCCAGGTGGTCCATCACGTCGTCGAGCAGCGATCCGAGCCGGTAGATGTCCTCCCGGTCGAACGGCGTGATGAAGCTGGAGTTGATCTTCTTGTACAGCTCGTGCGTGATGGCGTCGCTGTCGTGCTCGACCTCGACCAGCCGCTCACTGACGGTCTGCACGTCGACGCCGGGGAGCGCCAGCTCGGAGAGCAGCTCCGTGCCGATCACCAGGTTCTTCGCCGCACGGGTGAAGAACTCGTAGAACGAATCGTCGCTGGGACGAAGCCTGAAACGCACAGCCCTGACCTCGAGACGTGAACGAAATCCGCGAGCAAACCGGTTGGTCCTCGGCGGGAATGCTAGATCCCGATGCCGGGGTCAGCAGAACCGCAGTCCTGTGACCTTGTGCAGTTCATCTCTCGTTCAGCTTCTGTTCATCTTGTACCGCGAGCCGCCGGGGCTCCGCCCGATGCTTTCGCTCCCTATCGACCGGTTTGCGAAGGAATCTGGCGAGCGGGCCGCGGTGGCGGCTGGCGATGAGGTCGACGCCCGCGGCGCGAAGCTCCTGCCAGAACGCCGTGCGCACCGAGCGTGGGTCCTCGGGCACGCCGACGAACCGGATGCGCCGGCCGCCGGCGTGCGCGGCGCCGATCAACGACCGCACGATGTGCCGCGCCTCGGCGGGGAACTCGGGCCACTCCTCCTGCGGGTCCCAGCCGAGCCTGGCCCCGAGCACCTCGGTGACCAGCGGCGCGACGGTCACCGGCAGCCCGCCCGGCTCCAGGTCGCTGAAGCGGCCCTCCAGGAACGCGAACCGCTCGTAGGCGCCGAGCAGGTCGGCGCGGGACCAGTACGGGCCGGTGAGCACGACGGTGATCGCGCCGGGCACCACCCGGCCGCCCAGGAAGGTCGTGAGCAGTTCGGCCCGCGGGCGCAGGAGGAGGTCGAGGGCCTCGTACTCCGGCCGCGCGGTCAGCAGCGCCGGCGCGCCCCGCTGTTGTGGCGCGCTCCTGTGCGGTGCCGCCAGGTCCGGGTCGGCGTGCACGAGCAGCAGGAACGGCTCGGCGCGGCGGGGATGGACCCGGCCGACCGGGCTCGCGTCGACCAGCGCCGCCAGGGGATCCAGGACGGCGTCCTCGAACGTCGGCGCCGGCTCGCCGTCGGGCATGACGCAGTCCAGGCGCAGCACGGGCGGGCTGGTGTCGCCGTCGAGCCGGACGGCGACCTCGACGCCCGCGAAGCCGGCGCGGACCGCGGTGGCGATCGGGTCGGCCGGCCCGTCGACGGCGACGAGCAGACCGTCGGCGAGATAGGGCCGGCCCCGCCGCGCCCTCGCCGCGGCGAGGGCACCCATCGCAGCGAGGCCGACGAGGCCGCTGGCGACCGTGGCCAGACCATTGCTCATGCCTAAATGGTATGTAACGTACATATCGCCCGGGTGGGAAACGCCCTGCTCCGATGGGCTTGAATGAGTGCGTGGACGACGGGTTCAGCGCGCACCGCGAGCATCTGTTCGGCGTGGCGTACCGGATGCTCGGCAGCCGCGCCGACGCCGAGGACGTCGTGCAGGACGCCTGGCTGCGGTTCGCGGGCGCGGACACCTCCGGCGTCGCCGACCTGCGGGCGTGGCTGACCACCGTCACCGGGCGGCTGTGCCTCGACCACCTGCGCGCCGCCAAGGTCCGGCGCGAGGCGTACGTCGGGCCGTGGCTGCCGTCGCCGCTGGTCGAGCGGATCGCCGACCCGGCGCAGGTCGACCCCGGCGAGCGGGTGTCGTTCCGCGACAGCGTGAGCATCGCGCTGCTGCTCGTGCTGGACGCGCTGACCCCGGAGCAGCGGGTCGCGTTCGTGCTGCACGACGTGTTCGCCGTGCCGTTCGCGGAGGTCGCGGCGACCCTCGGCACCACCACCGAGAACGCGAGACAGCTGGGCTCACGGGCCCGCCGGGCCGTCGCCGACGGCGAACGCCGGCACACCACCGACCGGGCCAAGCAGGCCGAGGTCCTCGCCGCGTTCACCGCCGCGGTGTCCGGTGGGGACCTCGACGCGCTGCTCAAGGTCCTCGCCCCGGACGTGGTGGCGCTCGGCGACGGCGGTGGCGTCGTCTCCGCCGCCCGCCGGCCGATCGTGGGCGCTTCCGATGTGGCGCGCTTCGTGCTGGGCCTCTACCGGCGGGGTTTCGAAGTCGAACCCGCCCTCGTCAACGGCGACCTCGGGCTGATCGCCAGATCCGGCTCCGTCGTCGCGGTCGCCGGCCTGTCGGTCAGCCCTTCGGGGCTCGTGACCGGGCTCTACAACCAGCTCAACCCGGCGAAGCTCTCACTGGACGAGTTTTAGCCAGTCGTGGTACTTGGTGCCGAACGGCTCCGTGCGCTGGGTGACGGCGCCGAAGAGCCACTCGGCACTGGCCTGGGCCTCGGCGATCACGTCGGCCGGGTAGGAATACTTGACCTGGTGGGCGGCGAACTCGTCCTCGTCGAGCAGCTCGATCTCGCCCGCGCGGCGGCGCCGGACGTCGAGATCCAGGTCGATCATCGTGACCTCGGTCTCCTCGATCCAGTGCGGGACCGTGGTGATGTCGCAGTAGATCTCGGTGCGGTGCGGGGCCGCGTTGAAACAGGCGGTCCACCAGGCCTGACGCGGGAAGAGCAGCACGTGCGGCGACTCGACCGGGCCCGTCCTCGTCGGCCCGCGGTGCACGATGGTGCCGCTGTCGGCGCCGACCCAGATGCCGTGGTCGTCCTCGCCGAGCAGTCTGGTCTCGTAGTTCCAGTGCAGTGAGCCGTCGAACTTCCGGTAGACCACCTTTGGCATGCGCCCACAGTACTGATCCTGGTCCGCCCGACGGGTTCTGTCGTACCGGCACGGTAGCTTCTTGGCGTGACCGCGACGATTGCCACCGTTGATCTGCTGTCCGCCGCCGTCGGTGCCGTCCCCGGCGGCATGGAGCGACCCGGGCAGCAGCAGATGGCCGAGGCGATCTCCCGCGCGGCCGCCCAGGAGGAGCACCTGCTCGTCCAGGCGGGCACCGGCACCGGCAAGTCCCTCGCCTATCTCGTGCCGTCGCTGCTCATCGACGGACCCGTCGTGGTGTCCACCGCCACCCTGGCGCTGCAGTCCCAGCTGGTCGACCACGACCTGCCCAGGCTCGCCGACGCGGTCGAGCCGATGCTGCGCCGGCGGCCGACCTTCGCCGTGCTCAAGGGCCGGCACCACTATCTCTGCCTGGCCCGTCTCGAGGGCACCTCCGCCGAGGAGCCCGAGGACGCCCTCTTCGACGTCGGCGAGGCCCGGCCCACCCGCTGGCTCGGCGAGGCCGGCAGGATCGGCAAGCACATCGACCGCCTCCGGGACTGGGCGATGGAGACCGACACCGGCGACCGCGACGAGCTCGACCCGGGCGTCGACGACTCGGCCTGGAAGCTCGTCTCGATGCCCGCCCGCGAGTGCGTCGGAGCCGCCCGCTGCCCATATGGCGCGGAGTGCTTCGCCGAGGCCTCCCGCGCCCGCGCCCGCGAGGCCGACATCGTGGTCACCAACCACAGCCTCCTCGCCGTCGACATGCTCAGCGGCCGCATGATCATCCCGCCGCACAAGCTCCTCGTCGTCGACGAGGCGCACGAGCTCGCCGACCGGGTCAGCTCCGCGTCGCAGGCCGAGCTCACCCCCGAGCTGCTGGAGCGGGCCGCCCGCCGCTGCCGCCCCTATGTCGACGACGACGTCGCCGACCGCCTCATGGAGGCCGGCGACACCCTCACCGTCGCGCTCGCCGACGCCCCCGCCGGCCGCATCACCGACGGCCTGCCCACCACCATCGGCGAGGCCCTGACCCTCCTCGACGGCGGCGGCCGCAAGGCCATCGACGCCATCGGCGAGGTCAAGGCCGACGACGCCGACCCCGTCCGCAAGGCCCAGGCCAAGACCATGGTCGGCGACCTGACCAAGATCGCCCAGCGCATCCTCTCCGACTCCGAGCACGACGTCGTCTGGATCGAGCGCGACGACCGCGGCCGCCGCGCGGTGGTCGTCGCGCCCCTCTCCGTCGCCGGCACCCTCAACACCCACCTGTTCCACGAGCGCACCGTCGTCGCCACGTCCGCGACCCTGGCCCTCGGCGGCCAGTTCGACACGGTCGCCCGCTCCCTCGGCCTCCCCGTCACCACCCCCGCGCCCGCCCTCGCCACCGGCGCGTCCCCGGCCGAGGCCGCCCGCGAGGCGGTCAAGCGCGCCGACGCCGCCCGCGACGAGGCCGACCTCGCGTGGAGCTCCCTCGACGTCGGCTCCCCCTTCGACTATGCGAAGCAGGGCATTCTCTACGTCGCCGCCCACCTGCCCCGCCCGCAGACCTCCGGCCTGTCCGACCCCGCGGCCAACGAGATGGTCGAGCTCGTCCAGGCCCTCGGCGGCCGCGCCCTGGGCCTCTTCTCCTCCCGCAAGGCCGCCGAGCGCGCCGCCGAGGTGCTGCGCGCCCGCGCCCCCGGCATCACGATCCTCCTGCAGGGCGAGGAGTCCCTGCCGATCCTGGTCCGCAAGTTCCGCGACGACCGCAACAGCTGCCTGCTCGGCGTCATGTCCCTCTGGCAGGGCGTCGACGTCCCCGGCGACGCCTGCCAGCTGGTCATCATCGACCGCCTCCCCTTCCCCCGCCCCGACGAGCCCCTCGCCGCCGCCCGCTCCGCCGCCGTCGACTCCTCCGGCGGCTCAGGCTTCGCCGCCGTCAGCGTCCCGATCGCCGCGGTCCGTCTCGCCCAGGGCGTCGGCCGCCTGATCCGAGCCCGCACCGACAAGGGCGTCGTGGCCGTCCTGGACTCCCGCCTGGAAACCGCCCGTGGCTACGGCCCCTATCTGCGGGCGTCCCTGCCCCCGTTCTGGTACACGACCAAGCCTGACCTGGTCCGCGGCGCTCTGCGCAGGCTGGGAAGCTCGTAACGCTCCACACTCCGGCCGGCCACCTGACCTGCCGCCACCACTCGCCACCGCCCCACCATCGAGAAACTCAAACACTCACCAGCCCCGAGATCCGCCGGCGCACGAGGTCCGCCAGTTGACGGGCAGCTGCCGGTCGACGTGCTGGCGGCCGACGAGTTGGCGGGCCGGCCCATCTACGGGTTGACGGGCCGGTCGATGGGTTGGCCGGTCGACGGTTGGCGGCCGGCGCATCGACGGGTTGGCGAGCGGATTGGCGGTTGACGGGTTGGCGGTTGCCTGTCGACGGGTTGGCGAGCGGGTTGGCGGTTGACGGGTTGGCGTTGCCTGTCGACGGGTTGGCGGGCTGGCCCACCGACGGACTGCCGACTGACGGGCCTGCCGATCGACGGGCTCGTTGGCGGTGCCCCAGGCCGCCCACCGGCTGAATCCGGGCTCGGAGATCGCAGCCGATCGACGAGACTGCCGGGAGGGGACCGCAAGTTGATGGGCTGGCTGCCAAGTCGGCCGATCGACGGGCCGACAACTGACGGGACTGCCGTTCGACGAGACCGCCGGTTGACGTGCTAGCTGCCAGGCCGGCCGATCGACGGGACTGTTGGTTGGCGGGCCTGCCGCCTGATGGGCTGCCGATCTGGCGTTCCTGGTCGCCGGGGTCCTGATAGTCGCCGAGCTGATCGCCGCCGAGCTGGCCCTCGCCGTCCTCGCTGTCCTGGACTCTTGCCTGGAAGCAGCCCGCGGCCACCGTCGCCACCTGCACGCCTCGTTGCCGCCGTTGGCGTGCGGACCGACCTGGCGCCCGGCACCCTCCGCAGGTTGGGAAGCTCGCCTCACGACAGGTCCGCCCTCCGCATCGCAGCCGGACGAGTCCACTGTCCCGCCGCTGTGGATGGCCACCTCGACACCGGTCCGCCGAGCTGACGAGCCTGCTGGCTGCCCGGCCCGGACTCCCCCCTGGAAACGACCCACAGCAGCGTCCCTACCCGCACGTCTCTTTGCCACCGTTGGCCTCCGGACCGACCTGGCCCCCGGCACCCTCCGCAGGTTGGGAAGCTCGCCTCACGACAGGTCCGCCCTCCGCATCGCAGCCGGACGAGTCCACCGTCCCGCCGCTGTGGATGGCCACCTCGACACCGGTCCGCCGAGCTGACGAGCCTGGTCGCTGCCCGGCCCGGACTCCCGCCTGGAAACGACCCACAGCAGCGTCCCTACCCGCACGCCTCTTTGCCGCCGTTGGCGCCCGGACCGACCCGGCCCGCGACGCCCTCCCCGCTCACGAGAAGCCACCTCAACATCAGCTCACAGCTCTGCGGTCGCCGGTCTGACGAGCCTGGTCGTTGCCCGTCCCGCCGTTCGGCTGGAAACCGACCACGACCGCGGCCTATTTCTGCGTCGCTCTTCTACGGCTCGCGCTCGGACCGGCCTGGCCCATGGCACCCCTCCCCGCCTGGGAACGTTCGCCACACTCCAGCTCCGCAACCGGGCAGGCCCACTTCGACGTCGTCTGGTCGTGGCCGGCGGCTAGTCGGAGGAGATGATGACCGCGTCGGGTGGGGGTTCGTGGCGGTGTTGGACCAGGTGGCGGATGCCCGTGTTCAGGACGGCTACGAGGGGGACGGCCACCAGGGCGCCGATGATGCCGGCCAGGACGACGCCGGTGGAGATGGCGACGATCACGGCCAGGGGGTGGACGGAGACGGCGCGGCCCATGATGAGGGGCTGGAGGACGTGGCCTTCGAGTTGTTGGACGGCGATGACGCCGATGAGGACGACGAGGGCGCTGATCGGGCCTTCGTCGACGAGGGCGACCAGGACGGCCACGGCGCCTGAGACGGTGGCGCCGATGATCGGTACGAAGGCGGCGAGGAAGACCATCGTGGCCAGGGGGAACCAGAAGTCCACGTCGATGATGACGAGGAGCAGGCCGATGCCGAGGGCGTCGATGAAGGCGACCAGCACCGTGGCGCGGACGTAGGCGACCAGGGTGCGCCAGGCGGCCTCGCCGGCGCGGCGGATCGGGTCGCGGGCCGGGGTGGGCAGGACTCCGGTGAGGAAGAGCCAGATGCGGTGGCCGTCACGCATGAAGAAGAACGTGACGAAGAGCACCAGCAGGAGCAGGGCGAAGAACTCGATGGTGGCGGTGGCGGTGGAGACGGCGCTGTCGGTGAGGCTGCCGCGGTTGTCGTTGAGCCAGTTGGTGGCGGCGTCGAAGGTGGCGTCGAGCTGGCTGCCGTTGAGGTGCAGCGGGCCGGTGGTGAGCCAGTCCTGGATCTGGTTGACGCCGACGGAGGCTTTGTCGGCCAGGGCCGGGAAGCCGTCGACGAACTCGGAGACCACGAGGGTGAGGACGCCGGCGACGGCGGCCAGGCCGGTGATGAGGACCAGGAACGCGGCCAGGGACGGTGGCAGCTTCACCCGGCGGCGCAGGAAGCCCATCATCGGCGCGAGCAGCGCGGACAGCAGCAGCGCGATGCTCAGCGGGATGAGGACGGTCCTGAGGCGGCTGACGAGGAAGAGCAGGACGGCCAGCGCGGCGACGAGGACGAGCAGCCGCCACGACCAGGCGGCGGTGATGCGCAGCCCGTGCGGGACCTCGGCGTCGTCGCGGCTCATCGTCGAGGGGTGCCCCACGTCCAGGGTGGGCGGTGGATCGTCCGGGACCGGCGGCTCCTGTGAGGCGGACGCGGCCTCCTCCCGCTCGATGCGGGCCTTTTCGAGGCGCTCCTCATAGGCCCGCCTGAGGTTGACGCGCACCTGATCGAACCGGCCCACGGAACCCCCTTGGTGATGCGAGCGGACTCCTCACCGTAGACCGGGTCCCGCGGCGATGGCACGTACCCAGGCGGTAGCGTCGCAACCGTGACAGCCCAGCCAGCCGCCGGTTACCCGGCGGCCACCACCCCGCCCGTCGTGTCCGATGTGGAAGGGGGCCTGCCGATCCGGTTGCTGCACGACCGGGTCCTCGTGCGGCTCGAAGGCTCCGAAGGTGAGCGCCGGCACGTGTCCGGCATCGTGATCCCGGCGACGGCGTCGGTGGGACGGCGCCTGTCGTGGGCGACGGCGGTCGGTGTCGGTCCCAACGTGCGGTCGATCGTGTCCGGCGACAGGGTGCTGTTCGACCCTGAGGACCGCTCCGAGGTGGAGCTGCAGGGCCGCGACTACGTGCTGCTGCGGGAGCGTGACGTGCACGCCGTCGCGGCCCGCCGGGTGGAGCCGGACTCCACCGGGCTCTACCTGTAGGGATAGGGGTAGTTGCCGTACGCGAGAGGCTGCGGCACCACGACCGGGACCGGCACGACCGGCGTGGGTGGGGCGGCGAGCACGCGGACCATCCCGTCCGGGAAGGTGATGTGGTATCTGCTGCCGTCCCACACCGCGAGCGGCGCCTGCGGATCCCGGCCGATGAAGACCTGGCGATAGGCCGCGAGTGCCGTGAGCAGCTGCCGCTCCTCGGCGAGGGCCTCCATCCGGCGCTCCGGTGTCTTGTCGAGGCCGCGGTACAGCCCGTCGCGGAGCAGTGCGAGCTTCGTCGCGTCGAACTGGAAGGCCCGCATCGCCTTGGCGCCCGGTTCGCCGGCGACCCGCTTGGCCCACCGGCGGGCGGAGAGCCGCCGGCCGAGGGTGCCCAGGGCGGCCACCTCCGGCGGTGAGAGCCAGCCGGCCCGCGCGTATTCGGTGAGCACCCGCTCGGTCAGCTTGCCTTCGTTGGAACGCTGCCAAAGGGCGAAGCCGACCATGCACAGGAAGATCGGCATCATGACGGCGAAGTACCCGTACAGCAGCACCCAGGCGCTGGCGGAGGCCGTGACCGACATGAGGTTCCACGACCCGTGCAGCAGCATCGCGAGCAGCAGCCCGGCGAGCGGCGCGAGCCACCGGACCGCCTTCGTCGAGCTGCGCGAGGCCAGGCCGATCCCGATGCCGGTCATGGAGGTGAACAGCGGGTGCGCGAAGCCGGTCATCAGGATGCGCACCACGAAGATCGCGACGAGGGCGACGGCCCCGTTGACCGGTCCGGCGTCCTCGGCGGTGTCCGCGTAGCCCTTGAAGCCCAGGTACAGGATGTTCTCGACCATCGCGAAGCCCGTCGCGGAGAGTCCGCAGTACACGATGCCGTCGATCAGGCCGGAGAACGCGCGTGGGCGCCGCCAGAACAGCAGGATCGGCCCGAGGGCCTTCATGCTCTCCTCGATGAACGGCGCGACCACGACCGCCACGATCGCGTCGGACAGGCCGAGCCGGTCGGCGAGCACGCCGCCCAGGGTGTTGACCACCAGCGCGACGGCGGTGGCGACGCAGGCCCCCCATCCGAAGACGAAGACGAGATAGCGCACGGGCTCCGGCTCGTACCGGTCGAGCCAGAGGAAACAGGAGACCAGCACCGGCACGGGGATGACCGCGGCGCCGACGCCGATGACCAGGGCGGTCCATCCGCCGCTGAAGCCGAAGAACGCCAGCAGGGCCACGCCGCAGGCGGCGATCCCGCCCATGACGCCGATGAGCGTCCAGAGGCGGCGGCGGTCGGAGCGCTTGGCGGGCGGGGCGGCGGCCAGGGCGAGGGCCGCGGTCGGATAGCGCTGCTCCCCGGTGTCGGGGGCGGACTCCTCGGTCACGTTGGGCACGACGTCGGCGGCGGCCGTGTCCCAGTCCTGCACCGAGGGTTTGCCCAGGCCGACCGGAGTCCCGTCGGCGGCGCCGGCGACGGGACCCGCCCACGGTGACCGCTCCGGCGTGGGCGGCGTGGCGGCTGGATCCGATGGCGTCCCACTCGGCGGGAGTTCGGTCATGGGCCAACCTTAACCGCGCTACGGTGAACGCAGGTCATGAGTGCCAGCGCACAGCCCCGGCTTGCTGGCCGGCAACCCTCGCGTTCGCGGCGGGGTGCCCCGGGTGATGACACGGTCCGGCACGCGGTGTGTCCGGGCAAGCGCGAGCGGAGGGCTCTGCCATGTCCACGACCCTGTCCCCCGGTGACGTGAAGCTGCGCGACGGCCGCAGCGTCGACTTCGCCAATCTCGACATCGCCGCGACCGCCCCGTGCCTGCGGGTCGTCGCCGACGCGGTCGCCGACCTCCTGCCGTTCTACGGCAGCGTCCACCGCGGCGCCGGCGCGCTGTCGGAGCGCTGTACGCGGGAGTATGAGCAGGCCAGGGAGACCGTCGCGGACTTCCTCGGCGCCCGCGACGGCGACACGGTGGTCTTCACCCGCAACACGACCGACGCGCTGAACCTGCTCGCCCGGGCGGTGCCCGAGGGCGAGGCCGTGCTCACGTTCGACGCCGAGCATCACGCCAACCTGCTGCCGTGGAGGCGGACGGTGCACCTCGACGCGCCGCGCTCGCCGCGGGAGGCCGTGGCGGCGCTGGAAGAGGCGCTGCGCCGGGAGCGGTGCGCGCTGGTCAGCGTGACCGCGGCGAGCAACGTGACCGGCGAGGTGTGGCCGGTCGCGGCGCTCGCCGACGTCGCGCACCGCTTCGGCGCCCGGCTGGCGGTCGACGCCGCGCAGCTCGCCCCGCACGCCCCGGTCGACCTGACCGCCCTGGGTGCGGACTATGTCGCGTTCTCCGGTCACAAGGTGTACGCACCGTTCGGCGCCGGGGTGCTCGCGGGCCGCGCGGACTGGCTCGACGCCGCGGAGCCGTATCTGGCCGGGGGCGGCGCCAGTGCCCACGTCGACGACGCCGCCGCCGTGCGGTGGGCGACCGGCCCGGCCCGGCACGAGGCCGGCACGCCCAACCTGCTCGGCGCGGTCGCGCTCGCCGCGGCGTGCCGCGAGCTCGCCGGTGCCGACCACTCCGCGGAGCGGGCCCTGGTCGCGCGGCTGCGGGCGGGGCTGGCGGAGCTGGCGCACGTGGAGGAGCTGCGGCTGTTCGGGGCGGAGGCGGAGCGGGTCGGCATCGTGTCGTTCGCGGTGCTCGGCGAGGACCCCGGCGAGCTGGCCACGCGGCTCGGCCGCGACCACGGCATCGGCGTGCGGACGGGGCTGTTCTGCGCCCACCCGCTGACCCGGCGGCTCCTGAAGGAGGCGACCGCCCGCCTCGACCCGTCGGCGCAGGCGCCGGCGCAAGCGGTCCGGGCCAGCTTCGGCCTCGGCACCACGGAGGCCCACATCGACCGCCTCCTCACCGCCCTGCGCCGGTAGCCGGCGGGTCAGATGCGGGACAGCACGACCGACGGGGTGAGGTCGGCGATGGTGATCGTGCCTTCGGCGACCTCGTCCCAGGTCAGCGGCGCGGACACGGTGGGCAGCGCGCCGGCCCGCAGCGAGTAGGGCGCCACCGTCGTCTTGAACGCGTTGTTCTGGCTCCAGTCGATGAAGACCTTGCCCGGCCGCAGCTGGCGGGCCATCCGCGAGACGATCAGGTCCGGCCGCAGGCGGGAGAGCTCGTCGGCGACGTCTTTCACATAGGCGCTGATCTCGTCGGCCGTCTCGTCGCCGGACAGCTCCGCGGTCAGCTGCATCCCCTTGCGGCCGGAGGTCTTCGCGACCGTCTCCAGCCCGTCGTCGGCGAGCCGGTCCCGGACCAGGAGCGCCACCTCGAAACACGCCGGCAGCGCGGCCGGCGGGCCGGGATCGAGGTCGATCACCAGCAGGTCGGGGTTGAGCGCCTCGCCGGACGGCGACACCCGCCACTGCGGCGTGTGCAGCTCCAGCGCCGCGAGGTTGGCCAGCCACACCAGCGTCGCGAGCTCCTCGACCACGATGAAGTCGATCGTCTCCCGGCCGCGGCTGGAGCCCGGCACCGGCAGCGTGACCGTGCGGACCCAGTCGGGCGTCCCGGCGGGCGCGTTCTTCTCGAAGAAGCTGTTGCCCTCGACGCCGTTCGGGTAGCGGATCCGGGTGAGCGGCCGGCCGTCCAGGTGCGGCAGCAGCACCGGCGAGATCCGGGTGTAGTAGTCGATGATCTCGCCCTTGGTGAAGCCGACCTGCGGATACAGCACCTTGTCGAGGTTGGTCAGGTCGAGGTGCCGGCCCTCGACCTCGACGCGGACCTTGTCAGCCATCCTGGACGTCCGATGCGGTCAGGTCGGGGCGCATGCGCAGGAACCGCGGGAAGCGCAGCCGCCCGTCGCGGGTGCGGTGGCTGAACTTCACCTCGACGACCAGCGTCGGCTCGACCCAGATCGCGCCGCGGGCGTCCTCGCGGGGCACGGTGCCGGCGAAGGGCGGCCGCGCGGTCGACAGGTCGCGCAGCGCGTCCAGCAGCGCCTTCTCCGACGCGTTGGAGATCCCGCCGCCGACCCGCCCGCGATACGCCAGCCCTTCGGCGGCGGGGACCCCGACGAGCAGCGCGCCGAGGGCGCGCTTGCCGGGCCGCCAGCCGCCGACGACGAACTCGCAGCTCTCTTCGAGCTTGACTTTCACCCAGTCGGGCGATCGCAGGCCGGGGTGGTAGTGCGAGCCGGCCCGCTTCGCGACGACCCCTTCGAGCGCGTTGTCGCGGCTGGCGGCGACGGTCGCCGGCCCGTCGTCGAAGCACGGCGGGATGACTGCCCGAGGCCCCAGGGACAGTCCTTCGAGGACCGTTCTGCGGCTGGTGTACGGCGAGGCGACCACGTCCCGCCCCGCGGCGCGCAGCACGTCGAACGCCAGATACGAGACCGGCAGGGTGACCGCCAGGCGGGCCGCGAGTCTCGGCTCGCGCACGTGCATCCGCTCGGCGAGCAGCTGAAACGAGGGTCGCCCGGCCTCGTCCATGGTGACGACCTCGCCGTCGAGGACGGTGTCGTCGAGGCCTTCGCCGATCGCGGCGAGCTCGGGATAGGCGGCGGTCACCTCGACGCCGCTGCGCGCGTAGAGGCGGGTCGCGCCGGCGCTGATGACGGCGATCGCCCGGATGCCGTCCCACTTGAACTCATACGACCAGCCCGGCCCGGACGGTAGCGGGCCGGTCGAGGCGAGCATCGGTGCCGGCGGGCCGGTCCCCATCACCCCACGATAGTTCGCCGCGGAGTTCCTCGCGTGCGGGTCGATTCGATGCGAAGCTGTAGTCAGAGGTCAACACGCTGTGGAAGGGATCCCCATGCGCGCGATCTGGAAAGGCGCGGTCTCCTTCGGGCTCGTGTCGATCGCCGTCCGGCTGTATTCGGCGACGGAGGAGAAGGACATCCGCTTCAACCAGGTCCACCGCGACGATGGCGGACGGATCAAATACAAGCGGGTCTGCTCCATCGACGGCGAAGAGGTCGCTTATGACGACATCGCCAAGGGGTACGACCTGGGCGGCGGCGAAATGGTGATCCTCACCGACGAGGACTTCGCCGACCTGCCGCTGACGACCAGCCGGGCGATCGAGGTCCTGGAGTTCGTGCCCGCCGAGCAGGTCGACCCGATCCTCTACAACAAGGCGTACTACCTCGAGCCGGACAAGACGGCCGCGAAGCCCTACGCGCTGCTGCGCGACGCGCTCACCAACACGGAGCGGGTCGCGATCGTGAAGGTGGCGCTGCGGCAGCGCGAGCAGCTCGCAACGCTGCGGGTCCGCGAAGAGGTGCTGGTCCTCAACACGATGCTGTGGCCCGACGAGATCCGGGCGGCGAAGTTCGACATCCTCGACGAGGACGTGTCGGCGCGCCCGGCGGAGCTGGCGATGGCCGGCTCGCTGATCGAGTCGATGGCGGCCGATTTCGACCCGTCCACCTACACCGACAACTACCGCGAGGCGTTGCAGGAGGTCATCGACGCGAAGGTGGCCGGCCGGGAGGTCGTGCAGCCGGAGGAGACCGAGGAGGCGCCGGCCGCCGCGGTCGACCTGATGGCGGCGCTGCGCGCGTCGGTCGAGCGGGCCAAGGCGGCGCGCGGTGAGGCCGCGCCGGCCGCCGCTTCCGCCGCGAAGAAGCAGCCGACGGCGGCTGCCGCGAAGAAGGCCGCGGCGGCCGAGGAGGGCGACGACGACGAGGTCGCCGAGGCGACGCCGATCAAGCGCACCGCCGCCAAGAAGGCCACGCCCGCGAAGAAGGCGACGCCCGCGAAGAAGACGGCGACCCCGGCGAAGAAGACGGCCGCGGCCAAGAAGGCGACGCCCGCGAAGAAGTCCGCCTAGTCGGTGGTGCGGGTGAAGTAGACGGTCGCCGACGCCTTGTCCAGGAGCAGGCCGGTGCCGTCCACCCGGAGCCAGGACGGGGCGGCCGGCGCGAAGGGGCGCAGGTCCTCCGGTACATCCGGAGCCGGCGCGGAAACGGTCGCCGGCAGTGCCGCGGCCCGCTCCGGGGTCAGCACGGCGAAACCGTCCATCGTGTAGTCCATCGGGCCGATCTCCGGGCAGGACCGCGCCCGGGCCTCGTGCTCCTGCCAGTGCACCTGCTGGATCGGGGCGAGCTGCGGCCACTGCTGCTCGATGCGGGTCTTCGAGGTGATGACGGCCGTCTTCGTCGGCGTGTCGACGTCCTCGCACCCGGCGAGTCCCGGCACCCAGTCACGCAGTGCCAGGACCACACCACAGGAAGCGATGATGCAGGCGATGACCGCGCCCGTGACGATGAGCGCGATCTTCGCCGTCCGGTTCACCCGTTGATCTGTACCACCTCGAGGCCGCCGTCCGCATACTCGGCGCGGACGCGCTTCTTGTCGAACTTGCCGACGCTGGTCTTCGGCACGGCCTCGATGAACGACCACCGCTCGGGCAGCTGCCACCTGGCGACCTTGTCGCCGAGGAACTCGCGCAGCGTCCCGGCGTCGGCGCTCTGCCCCTCCCTGAGCACGATCGTGGCCAGGGGCCGCTCGCCCCACTTGTCGTCCGGTACACCCACGACACACGCCTCGAGGACGGCCGGGTGTGCCATGAGCGCGTTCTCGAGGTCGACGCTGCTGATCCACTCGCCACCGGACTTGATCACGTCCTTGGCGCGGTCGGTGAGGGTGAGGTACCCGTTGGGCGACAGCGTGCCGACGTCGCCGGTGCGCAGCCAGCCGTCCTCGAACTTGTCCGGGTCCGGGCCGTCCTCGCCGATGTACTGCGCGGTGATCCACGGCCCGCGGACCAGCAGCTCCCCCACGGCCTTGCCGTCGTTCGGCATGACCTCCCCGGTGGGCCCGACGATGCGGCCCTCGACACCCGCCGGGATGCGGCCCTGGGTGTACCGGTACGCCCACGCCTCGGGCCCGTCGACGCCGGAGGGCTCCCGGGCGACCGAGCCGAGCGGCGACATCTCCGTCATGCCCCAGGCGTGGATGACCTCGATGCCGTGCCGCTCGGAGAACGCGTGCATCAGCGCCGGCGGGCAGGCCGAGCCGCCGATGACGACCTCCTTCAGCGACGACGTGTCGGTCGGGTTGGCGTCCAGGTACGCGAGCAGGTCGGTGAAGATCGTCGGCACGGCCCCGGCGAACGTGGGCTTCTCCACGGCGATCATCTGCGCGAGGGGCGCCGCCTGCAGGAAACGGTCCGGCATGATCAGCGACGCGCCGCTCATCATCGCGGCGTACGGCAGGCCCCAGGCCATCGCGTGGAACATCGGCACGATGCACAGGTCGCGGACCTTGGGCCCGAGGCCGAAGCTCTCCGCCATGCAGACCTCCATCGAGTGGAGGTAGATGGAGCGGTGCGAGTAGGCGACGCCCTTCGGGTTGCCGGTGGTGCCGCTCGTGTAGCACAGCGCCGCGGCGTCGTTCTCGTCGACGGCCGGCCAGTCGTACCGCTCGGCCTTGCCCTCCAGCAGGGCGTCCCAGCGGTGCACCTGGACGCCGTCCTTCGCCAGCTTCGCGGTGTCACCGTCGCCGACGACCACGATGTGCCGGATCGTGGTCAGGTGCGGCAGGACGCCGGCGAGCAGCGGGATCAGCGTCGAGTCGACGATGACGACGCGGTCCTCGGCGTGGTTGGCGATGTAGATGAGCTGCTCGGGGAAGAGCCGCAGGTTGAGCGTGTGCAGCACGGCGCCCATGCTCGGCACCGCGAGGTAGGCGATCAGGTGCTCGGCGTTGTTCCACATCAGCGTGCCGACCCGCTCGTCGCCGGTGACGCCGAGGTCGTCGCGGAGGGCGTGGGCGAGGCGGGCGGCCTGCCGGCCGACCTCGGCGTATGAGGTGTGTCTCGCCCCGTCTTCGGCGCCGGTCCAGGTGACCACCTCGGAGTCGCCGTGGACGGTGGCCCCGTGCTGCAGAATGCGGGAGATCAGGAGGGGTGTCTGCATCATCGTGCTGCGCATGTACTGCACGCTAATGTGCCCTGGCTCACAACGGAACCCCGGAGCTACTGGTGAGTAGCTCCGGGGTTCCTGTGCATTGCTAGAAAGCCGCGGCCTTGGCTTCCATCTCGGCGGCCGCGTCTTCCTCACTGACCTTTTCGGGCGTGGTCGCCGCGCCCTGCAGGGGCCGGTCCGGCAGCGCGATCGTGATCACGGTGCCGACGAAGGCGACCACCGCCGCGGCGAGGAACACCGGGTGCAGCGCATTGACGAACACGTGCTCGACCGCCTCGAGGACCTGCGGCGGCAGCTTGCGCACCTCGGCGGGCGCGTTGATCGACACGCCCTTCATGCCGCTGTCGCTCATCTGCGCCGACAGCTTGCTGTTCATGACCGCACCGAGCGCGGCGACACCGACCGAGCCGCCCAGCGAGCGGAAGAACGTGGCGGCGCTGGTGCCGGCGCCCATGTCCCGGAGGTCGAGCGCGTTCTGCACGGCGAGGATGAGCGGCTGCATCGCCATGCCGAGCCCGACGCCGATCACGGTCATGTAGATGAACGCCTGCCACAGCGGCGTGTCGACCTGCAGCGTCGTGAACAGCAGCAGACCCGAGCCCATGATCACGGTGCCGGCGACCGGGAACCACTTGTACCGCCCGATCCGGCTGATGACCCGCCCGGCGACGATCGAGGTGACGATGACGCCGGCCATCATCGGCAGCATCAGCAGGCCGGACCGGGTCGGCGAGGCGCCCTTGACGATCTGCAGGTACAGCGGGACGTAGATGATCGAGCCGAACATCGCGAAGCCGAGGATGAACGTCGCGGTGTTGGCCAGGGAGAACGTCGCCCGCTTGAACAGCCGCAGCGGCAGGATGGGCTCCTCGGCGCGGCCCTCGGCGACGATGAACAGCGCGGTCAGCACCGCACCCGCGGCGAGCAGGCCGAGGATGGTCGCCGAACCCCACGCGTATTCGTTGCCGCCCCACGACAGCGCGAGCAGCCACGCGCTGACCGCCGCGACCATGAGCGTCGCGCCCAGGTAGTCGATCCTGTGGTCCCGCCGGGTGTGCGGGACGAGCCGGAGGACCCGGCTGCAGACGTAGAGGGCGAAGACACCCAGCGGCACGTTGATGTAGAAGATCCAGCGCCAGTCGGTCTCGGCGAAGTACCCGCCGACGAGCGGCCCGGCGACCGACGAGATGCCGAACACGGCACCGAAGAGGCCCTGGTAGCGGGCCCGCTCCCGGGGCGCGACGACGTCCGACACGATGGTGAACGCGAGCGTCATGAGACCGCCGGCGCCGATGCCCTGCAGCGCGCGGGTCGCGATCAGCTGGGTCATGTCCTGCGACATGCCGGCCAGCAGCGAGCCGACCAGGAACGTTGAGATGGCGAACAGGAGGACCGGGCGGCGCCCGTACAGGTCGCTGATCTTGCCGTACAGCGGGGTCGAAGCGGTCGAGGCGAGCAGATACGCCGTGACGACCCACGAGTAGTGATCGAGGCCGCCGAGCTCGCCGACGATGGTCGGCAGGGCGGTGCCCACGATGGTCTGGTCGAGCGCGGCCAGCAGCATCCCGGTCATCAGGCCGCCCATCAGCAGCATGATCTGCCGGTGGGCGAGTTGCGGCCGGTTGTGTTCCGGCGGCGCGACGGTGGTCATCGGGTGGTCCTCTCGGTGCTTTCCAGCTTTTCGGCAAGCGTCTGGTTGAGTTGCGTGAAGAGGGCGGCGAAGATCTGGCGCTCCTGCGGCGTCCACCCGGCCAGCAGCTCCTGCCACGTGGCGAGCCAGCGGGCCCGGTTCTCCTCGAACACCTCGTGGCCGACCTCGGTCACCTCGACCAGGCTGGCCCTGCGGTCGGTGGGGTCGGTCGCGCGGCGCACCAGGCCCGCGGTCTCCAGGGCAGCGACCTGCCGGCTGACCGTGGACAGGTCCAGCGCGACGTCGGTGGCGAGGGCCGACAACCGGAACGGGCCGTCGACCGCGATCCGGCTCAGCAACATGTACGCGGGGCGCTCGAGCCCACGGCCCGCGTCGCTCCACTTCAGCGTGGCGAACAACCGCTCCGACAGACGGATGAACCGCCCGACCTGCCGCCCGATGGCGGCGTGCTCGCTGAGGTCGTCCACTGCCCACATCCCTGCGCTACCCCGATACTTGCTTGCCACAAGCATCGGTTCACAGGGCGGCGTTCATCAACTCAATAACGGGTGATCCGCGTTACGGTGCACTCGTTCGTGCTCGCTTGCTCACTCGCGGCGCTTGCCTACTCGCGGCGCTTGCCTACTCGCGGCCGAATTCGAAGCGGTCGGCGGGATACGCCTTGTCGCCGACGACCAGGACCGGCACCCCGTCGCCGAGGCCGTATTCCTTCTTCTCCTGCGGGGTGGGCATGCGGGCCCACACGATCTCGCCCTCGTGCAGCCAGACCCGCTCACGCTGGACGGCCGCCCGGATGCGGCTGCGGTAACCCCGCTTGCTCTCGACGAGTCCCTCGCCGCGCAGATACTGCATGGCGTCCCGGATCGTGTCCCGGCCGACGTCATACTCCTCGGCCAGATACTTCTCCGAGGGCAACAGGCTCCCCGGAGCCATCTCGCCACTGATGATCTTCTGCCGGATCGCGTCCGCGACCTGCAGATAGAGTGCCAGGCCCGAACTCCGGGAGATCATGTCCGCGACCATATGAATGTCTATCGGCAGCGCCTATTGTGGCCTTATGGCTACTGGGCTATCGTATTGCCAGGCGCGGGACCGGGCTGGGCGGTTCGGTTTCGCGCCACCCAAATCAGGGGTGCGGCGCCGTCCCACGACGCTGCGAGCCGCGCGGCGCCGCACCCCACCCCTCTTCGCCGCACAGCCGACGGGAGCCAGCCATGGACGACGAGAACCTCTTCCCCATCGCCACCCTCGACCTCCGCGCCATCCGCACCGTCCTCACCGAAGACGAAGGCGACCTGATCCTCCTGATCGACGACGGCGACGTGCAGATCGAGCTCGGCTCCGGCCTCTGCGGCACCTGGGAGCAGGCGATCCTCGGCGCGGAACGGGTGGCCACCGCAGCCGCCGAGTACGCCACCGCCCTCCGCCACCTCCGTACCCCCACCCTGGCCACCCTCGCCGCCTGACCCCCAACCCACGGCTCCCGCCCCACTCCCACGGCTCCCGCCCCACTCCCACGGCTCCCGCCCCACCCACTCCGGCTCGCACCGCCCACCACCCGGCCCGGCCCGGCCCGCACACCCCTCCCAAACGCCCGCCGGCCCGCACCCCAGCGCTCCCAGCGCCTCTCACCCTTCCCGACCGACGCCCTTCCCATGATCCGGAAGAGTTTGCGTACCCAGGGGTGCACAGGGTCTTCCGGATCACGGAAAAGCGCGGCGGCGAGCCTCCGGGGATGGCACGCGGATGCGTAGGAAGCTGCCGCGCGCTCTGCGCGCTGGCAGTGCGTCGCGGAGCGGCGCATTGGGGGGCTCCGGGGGTGAGAATCCCCCCGGCGGGACCCGCGCGGAGCGTGGGGCAGCTAGCCAATCGCCGAAGGCGACACAGCGGGTAACAGCACCCGCGCGAAGCGTGGGGCAGCGAGCCAATCGCCGAAGGCGACACAGCGGGAAACAGCAAACAGCGCCGCCCGGGCGGGGCCCGGCCTCCTAAGAGGACAGGCTCCGCACGGGCGGCGAAGGGGTTTTTCAGGCCGCTCTGCGGCGGGCCAGGATCTGCAGGAGGCGGCCGCCGACGACGAGCAGGACGCCGCCGCCGAGCATCAGGGCCACGTTGCTGCCGGTGACGGGGAGGCCGCCGCCCGCCTGGCCGCCGTTGCCGCCCGTGCCGCCGCCGTTGTTGCCGCCGTAGCCGTCGTCGTCATCGTCGTCGTCCGGGCCGTAGCCGCCGTCGTCGTCCGGGCTGCTGGTGGCACCGGGTCCGGCGGGAGCCTTCGGGGCGGCCGCGGCCGTTTCGAGGGTGCAGATGCCCAGGTCGATGAGGGCGGTCTTGTCGGCGGGGCCCGAGTCGCCGTGGCCGTAGCCGCCGGTGGACTTCCAGGTGTTGCGGGCGATCAGCTTGACGCGGACCGAGGCGGCCTTGGCGTAGACGCCGGTGGAGCTGAACTGCTTCTCGACCGTGCCCAGTTCGACCCGCAGGACCACGACCCCGCCCTTGGGGGAGGCGGTGGTGCTCTCGGCGGCGGGCGGCGCGGCGGCAGCGGGGCCGGAGCCGAGCAGGCCACCGACGGCCGGCAGGCCGGGCAGGCCGCCGAGCAGGCTGTTGAGGTCCGCGCCGGGCAGGATCGCCGTGGCGCCGCCGACGACGCCCGAGACCGCGCTGGTGATGCCGGTCAGCAGGTCGAGCAGCGGCAGGCCGCCCAGGAGCGGGAGGTTCTCGGTGCGGGCCAGGTCGGTGGCGGCCTCCAGGCTGCCGGCGTTGAGGGGCACGACCACGTCCACGTGGGAGCCGGCCGAGGAGACCCGGACCGGTGCCTGGCCGGGGATCGTGATCTCGAGGACGGGGGCGGTGTAGTCGACCGTCTTCTTGGTGCCGGCGAGGGCGCGCAGCGTCGGCTGGCTGACGACCCGTACGCCGATCGCGGTGGGCCCGTTGTCGAGGAGCTTGAAGTCGGCGATCCCGCCGGTCGCGGTGGAGACCGCGGCGGGGCGGCCGCCGGCCTCGCCGACGCCGGTGACGGTGGCGCTCTCGACGGCGTTGATGCGCAGCAGGGCGCGGCCGTTGCGGCCCGGCAGGACGGTGATCCCGGCGAGCTTCGCCTCGGAGGCGGCGCGCGGGCCGTCGGCGGTGGTGCAGCGGCGGGCGTTGTTCCAGGACGCCTGGGCGCGCAGGCCGCCGGTGCCCAGGCGCAGCGCGCCCAGGTCGACGCCGGCGACGTTGACGACGTCGGGCTGGCTGTTGGTGGGTGGTGCTTCCTGGTACGCCCTGGGCCCGAGCACCCCGGCCGGCAGGTCGCCGCTGCTGCGCAGGTAGCGGGCGTCGGCGGCGGCGCGCAGGTCGCCACCGGCGAGGCCGGAGTGGGTGGTGGCGATGCGGAGTTCGGGCAGGACAACGCCGGGCAGGCCGGTGGCGCGCAGGTCGACGCGACCCAGGGCGAGGGTGTTGCTGGCGGCGGTGGCACCGAAGCCCTCTGGGCAGGCCGCGTCGGCCGGTGCCGCCACCGCGGGTGCCGCCAACGCGACCGGGCTCAGCGCCCCGACCAGCGCCGTTGCGGCGAGGGCGGCGAAGGTCCGGGCTGTTTTAGGGCGTGCGGAAGCAACAGGAGACGTCATGCTTGAGGTCCTCCGAGACCGGGAGTACGGGGGTAGCTCGCCGGGGGGCGTGCCACTGCTGCCCCCAACGAGCCCTTCTCGGCCGGAGTTACGGCCCGTTTTGCGGGCTCATCCGCACTAGTAACGACGAAGTAGTTGGAATAGCTACGGGATCCCCCAAAAGAGCCAAAATGGACTTTCAGGGGCGATAGCCGCAGGCCATATGGAACTGCCAGTGGTCCGCGTTACTGTGAGCGCCATGGGCATGCTGTGCGCGGTGAGCTTCAATCGCTACGGGCGGCTGTTCTATTTCGACCCGGGCGAGTTCCGCCCCGGGGTGGGCGACCGGGTGCTGGTCCCGACCGACGACGGCCCCGAGGTCGCCGAGTGCGTCTGGGCCGCGCAGTGGGTCAGCGAGGAGACCGAGGGCTTCCCGCGCCTGGTCGCCATGGCCGCGGACGACGACCTGCGCCGCGACGAGCTGCTGCGCAAGCGCAAGGCCGAGGCCAAGGTCGCCGCGAAGAAGCTGATCCGCGATCACGAGCTGCCGATGAAGGTCGTCGCAGTAGACCATGTGCTGGACGGCGCGGGCGGTCAGGGCGCGCGGACCACGATCTATTTCACCGCACCCCATCGGGTGGACTTCCGCTCGCTGGTCCGGGACCTGGGCGCCACCCTGCACTGCCGGGTGGAGCTGCGCCAGCTGTCCGCGCGGGATTCGGCCAGGGTCCAGGGCGGCATCGGCTCGTGCGGGCGCGACCTGTGCTGCGCCACGTTCCTCAACGACTTCGAGCCCGTCACCATCCGGATGGCGAAGGATCAGGACCTGCCGCTCAACCCGTTGCGCATCTCGGGCGCCTGCGGCCGGTTGATGTGCTGCCTCAAATACGAACACCCGCTGTATCAGCAGTTCCAGGCCACCGCGCCGGCCGTCGGCACCCGGGTCAGCACACCCAGCGGCGAGGGCCGGGTGGTCGGGCACAGCGTGCCGCGCGACTCCGTCACCGTGCGGATGGACGCCGACGGGTCCCGCTGCTCGTGCAGCCGCGCCTCGGTGTGCGGGTCGCGGCAGGCGTACGAAGAGCGCTACTGACCAGCACGCACCCGAACAGCGCCACTGAACGGCAGGCGTTCGAACAGCGCCATTGAGCGGCACGCACCGGAACAGCGCTGCTGAACGGCACGCACATGAAGAGCGGTATCAGGCGACCGTCACGGTGACCGTGTGCCAGCCGGTCGCACCGGAAGGGAAGGGTGTCGCGCGGTCCGCGGTCTGGGTCGCGCCCGTCTTGTCGGTGGCCCGCACCTGGAGCTGGTGGCTGCCCGGTGTGGCGGCCCAGTCGAGGCGCCACTGGACCCAGGTGTCGTTCGTCGGGGACGGCAGCAGCGTCGCGGGCAGCCACGGCCCGTCGTCCACCTGCACCTCCACCGCGGCGATCCCGCGGCCCTGCGCCCACGCGACGCCGGCGACCCGGACGGGACCGGCGGCGAGGCGCGCGAACGGCAGCGGCCGATCGATCCGCGACGCGGTCTTCACCGGGCCCCGCGCCGCCCAGCCGCGCTCCACCCAGTAGGCGTCGTACGCCTCGAACGTCGTCAGCTCCAGCTCGGTGACCCATTTGCAGGCGCCGGCGTACCCGTACAGGCCGGGCGTCAGCATCCGCACGGGGAAGCCGTGCTCCAGGGGCAGCGGCGCACCGTTCATGCCGACGCAGAGCATCGCGTCACGCCCGTCCAGCACCACCTCCAGCGGCGTCCCGATCGTCATGCCTTCCACTGACCGCGCCACGAGCTGGTCCGCGCCCGGTGAGGGGCGTGCTTCGCGCAGCAGGTCCGCCAGGTGTACGCCCAGCCAGCGGGCGGTCCCGACGTAGGGCCCGCCCACCTCGTTGGAGACGCAGTTGAGCGTGATGTCCCGCTCGATCAGCGGCCGGCGCAGCAGGTCGTCGAACGTCAGGTCCAGTGGCCGCCCGACCATGCCCCTGATCCGCAGCCGCCACTCGGCGGCGTCGACGCGGGGCACGGTGAGGACGGTGTCGACCCGGTAGAAGTCGCGGTTCGCGGTCACGAACCCCGGGTCCTGGCCGCCGGGCAGCGGCGGGGCGGCCGAGGCGGGTGCCGGCAGCCTGATCGACTCCCGGGACCGGTCGGCGGCACTACGCCCGGCGGCGTGCAGGGCAGCTGCCCCGCCACCGGTGACGGCTGCTCCGGCGGCGATTGCGGCGGCGGTACCGAGGAAGCGACGCCGATCGAGCAGCATGACCGGCCCCGCGGTGGTGGCGGACGTGCGCAGCAGCAGGAGCAGCGCGCCCGCCGCGACCAGGCCGCCGAGCAGCGACGGCAGGCCGTCGAGCAGACCCGCGGCGGGGCGGCTGGCGGCCGCGGCCGCACCGGCCAGCCCGAGGACCGCCGCGCCGGCGAGTCCGTAGACCCGCCGGCGCGCTCCGAGCACGCCCACCACCGCGGCGAAGACGAGGAGCGCCAGGGCGATCCCGGTCAGGAGCAGGGGCTTG
Source organism: Dactylosporangium sp. NPDC051087 (assembly GCF_055586325.1). Classification (NCBI taxonomy): domain Bacteria; kingdom Bacillati; phylum Actinomycetota; class Actinomycetes; order Micromonosporales; family Micromonosporaceae; genus Dactylosporangium; species Dactylosporangium sp. NPDC051087. Next base: position 145,401 of record NZ_JBVJIJ010000004.1, read on the forward strand.
TCGTAGGTGCCGAAGGTGCGCACCGCCCATTCCTTCACCGGGGTCGGGGTGGCGTCGATGATGACGCCCCCGACGCCGACGACCGGTCCCGCGGCGGGGACGACCAGCGCGGCGAACAGTTCACCGGTGGCGATCCCCGCGGCGGCGGCAAGGATGCCCGCGAGGGCGGCCCGGAGCCTCATGGCGACGATCAGGCCTTCGGCATGAGGACGGTGTCGACGATGTAGACGATGGCGTTGGCGGTCTGGACGTTGCCGCAGACGACCATCGACGCGCCGTTGACGGTGAAGCTGGTGCCGCTGCCGGTGACGGTCAGCTCGGTGCCCTGCACGGTCTTGTGCGTGCCGGCCAGCTGCGCGGGCGTGAGCTTCTCGGGCACCACGTGGTAGGTGAGGATGCCGGTGAGGGTCTTGTTGTCGGCGAGGACCTTCTGCAGGTCGGCGGCCGGGATCTTGGCGAACGCGGAGTCGACCGGCGCGAAGATGGTGGCCGCCGGCAGCGTGTTGAGCGAGTCGACGAGGTTGGCCTGCTTGACCGCGGTGACGAGGGTCTTCAGCAGGGGGTTGCCGGCCGCGGCGGTGCCGACGGGGACCTTGGCCATCGCGGTGAAGCTGCCGGCGTTGGCCGGGTCGGTCGGCACCGAGGCGCAACCGGCCCCGAACGGCGCGTCCATCGAGGAAGCCGCGGCGCTGGTCGGCGCGGCCATCGTCGTCGCGGCGCCGGTGGTGGCCGCCGGTGAAGCGGCGTCGTCGGTGGAGTTTCCACAGGCGGCGGTGGCGAGCACGGCCGCCACGCAGACGGCGGCGAGCTTGAAGACGCGCATGGTGATATTTCCCTTCGTAAGCGGATGTACACCATGTCTTCGGAGCCCTCGAACGAACGGATGGGTGCCACCTCGAAGAGGTGCCACCCATCCGGGTCAGGTGAGGATCAGGAAGGGACGACGCCCCAGGCCAGGGAGCCGCCGATGAAGGCCGGCACCGTGGTCGCGTCCGCGAAGGACGTCCCCGCGCCGCGGCTGTAGTCGTTGGCCTCGTTGACCGGCTGCCAGTCGGTGCGGCTGACCCGCAGCTGGATCTCGCCGCTGTTACCGCCGGGCGCCACGCTGCCACCGGTGAAGGTGACCTCGATGTACGCGTCGGCGCCGTTGACGGCGGACGGCAGGTTCACGACCTGGGTCGCGAGGTTGCCGCAGCCGACGACGGCCCAGTCGCACCAGATGGCGTAACTGGCGTTGTCGCGGGTGAAGTAGTAGCGGATCGCGACGGTGTTCAGCGCGAGCGCCGTGGTGCCGCCGTTGACGACCTGGAGGCCGGGCTTGATCTCCTGGTCGTTGGTCGGGACGCTGTTGTTGCGGTACTGCACCCGCACCACCCCGGTCGGGTTGGCCGCGGTCTTGCCGTTCACGGCGGTGGAGGCCGCCGAGACGTTGCCGGCCGCGTCGCGGGCCCGCACGGTGTAGCTGTAGGTGGTGTTCGCCGCGAGGCCGGTGTCCGTGAAGGACGTCGACGAGGGCGTCCCGACCTTGGTGGTGCCACGGTAGACGTCGTAGCCGGCCACGGAGCCGCTGTTGTCGGTCGACGCCGCCCAGGTCAGCGAGACGCTGGAGGTGGTGTTGCCCGAGACGGTCAGCCCGCCCGGCACCGACGGCGGCGTGGTGTCCACCGGCGTGCTGGTCGTGGTGGCGGTGCGGGCGGCCGAGGCCGCGGACACGTTGCCCGCCGCGTCGAAGGCCCGCACGGTGTAGCTGTAGGTGGTGCTCGGGGTCAGCCCGGCGTCCGTGAAGGACGCCGTGGCCGAGGTGCCGACCTTGGTGGCGCCGCGGTAGATGTCGTACCCGGCGACGGTGCCGCTGTTGTCGGTCGACGCGGTCCAGGTCAGCGAGACGCTGGTGCCGGTGGTGCCGGCGACGGTCAGCCCGGACGGCACCGACGGCGCGACGGTGTCGGAGACGCCGCCGTAGCGGTCGTTGAGGCTGATCCCGTTGGCGCCGAGCTTGACCGTGTGGTCGAGGCCGACGAACTTGTTCTGGTACTGCCACAGGGCCGGCTTCAGCATCGCGTACTTGGCCTCGTCCCAGGTCTTCCAGTCGTCCAGCAGCAGGCCGCCGGTGTCGCCGGAGTTGGGGTTGAGCACCCAGAAGGTCTGGCTGATGCGCTTCTCGATGATGGTGTCGCGCAGGGCGTACATCCACTTGTCCTGACGCGCGTCCATGCCGAGGCGGCCGCCCCACTCGCCGACGAGCAGCGGAGCGGTGTTCTCGGTGTGGATGTACAGCCAGTTCGGCTGCCACACGTCGGTGGTCAGCGACGCCTTGTCGAACGGCTTCTGGAACCACGGCTGCTCGTAGACCAGCGGGCCGTAGTCGTGCGGCGAGTAGACGATGTGGTTGCCCAGGTTCACCGGGTAGTTCTTGACCCCGCGCAGGTTGCCGCCCCACCAGTTGCCGTAGTAGTCGGCCTCGGCGGTGGAGGACCAGTTGGTGCCGTTCTTCGGGAAGATCTCGATGCCCTCGCAGAGGATGAGCATGTTCGGGTTCTTCGCGAGGATCCGGTTGCCGGCGACCTGGCAGGTGTTCTTGAAGTTGTCCTGGTCGGTGGAGTTGTCCCACTTCGCCCGCGGCGACTCCGACCACTTGCCGTGCGGCTCGTTCTTGATGTCGGCCGCGACCAGCGTGTCATTGGTCTTGTACCGGTCGATCACCCACTCCCACGCCTGGTAGAACAGCTCGGGCGTGATCGAGCCCTTCCACCACACCGGGTAGATGTGCCCGGAGTTGTCGGCCTCGGCGGAGTGCACGTCGAGCATCACCTTGATGCCGAACTGCTGGCACAGCGCGAGGAAGGCGTCGAAGACCTGCAGCGTGGTCTTGCCGAGCAGCTCGGGGTTGGCGTAGGTGTTGACGCCGCTGGGGACGGCGGCCTGGCCGGCCTTCCACTCCAGCAGCAGCTGGGTCGAGATCGGCACCCGGACGATGTTGATGCCGCGGTCGGCCATCGACTTGGTGATCTCGGTCATGTTGCCGCTCCACAGGCCGTGGAAGACCCGCTCGGTGGCGTTGAAGCCGAACCAGTTGGTGCCGGTCAGCCAGACCTCGTTGCCCTGGCTGTCGACGATCTTGTTGCCGGAGGTGTGCAGCCAGTCCGCGGGGTCCGCGGCGGTGGCCGGAGCCGACGAGACGAACGGCGCCAGAGGCACCAGCAGCGCGGCCGCGACGGCGGCCAGCAACCTTCGGTGAAGACGCATGCGAAGCCCTTTCTAGATGGCGGTCCAGAACCGGGAGCGCTCCCAAGCGGTGGCGGCGCACATGGGAGCGCTCCCGGTGACGGGTAGCGTAAGCATGTCGACACCGTCGCGAAACAATGGCGAACATCGTTGGCACGCTTGTCCCGTGGCACACCGGGACACCACGCAGGGAGGTCCCGGCATTGACGACAGTCCTTATCGCCGACGACAACAGCGTGGTCAGGGCCGTCGTCCGCGAGATGCTCACCGGCGACCTCACCGTCGTCGCCGAGGCGTGCAACGGCGCCGAGGCACTCCAGCTCGCCCGGCTGCACCGCCCCGACGTCACGCTGCTGGACCACCGCATGCCGGTCCGTGACGGCCTGTCGGTCGTCGGGGCGATCAGCGCGCACAGCCGGGTGCTGATGCTGACCCGCAGCGCCGACGACCGCACGGTGCTCGACGCCGTGCGCTCCGGCGCGATCGGGTTCCTGGTGCACGGCCAGTTCGGCCCGGCGGAGCTGCTGCATGCGGTCCGCGCGGTGGCCGGCGGCGAGTCGCACCTGTCGCCGAGCGCCGCGCGGGTGCTGGTGTCCGCGGTGCGCCAGACGCCCGCGCGGCACGGCCTGTCGCAGCGCGAGGCGGAGGTGATGGACCTGATCGCCCGCGGACTGTCCAATGGGGACATCGCCGCGACGCTGTTCCTTTCATCGAAGACTGTCGAAAATCACGTGAACCGGGTCTTCGCCAAGCTCGGCGTCACCAGCCGGGCCGGCGCGATTCGCCGCTGGAACACCTGACCTCCGACGACGAAACACCCAAATCCGTTGGGTGCGTCCCGCGTCGTACCTCGAAAAACACCGCGAAGACACCCACCGGAAGTTTCGGGAAGCGTTGCCAACGCGACCCGCCCGTGGTGTCGTGACGGCATGCGGGTCCTGGTCATCAGCTCCACCGGCAACAGCCTCGCCGAGCTGCTGCGCCCGTGCGCCGGGGCGCTCGAAGTGCGCCCGCTGCTGCACGTGCTCAACGGCGGCCGGATCGACGCCGATCTCGTCGTGCTGCACACCCACGCGCCGATCCGCGAGCTGACCGCGCTCGCCACGCTGCCGCCGCCACGGCCGCCGGTCCTGGTCGTCGCGTTCGCCGTGGTGCCCGGCGACGTGGTGCCGATGCTGCGGGCCGGCGCGCGCAGCCTGCTGGTGGAGGGTCAGTACACGCGGGCGGACCTGCTGGACGCGGCCCGCGCCACCGCCGACGGGCACAGCCGGCTCTCGCCGGTGCCGCTGTCCATCGTGGTCGATCACGTGCAGCACCGCACGGCCGACCGGGCGCCGGCGCTGCTGCACCAGCCGCTCACCCGCCGCGAGCACGAGATCATGGAGCTGATCGCGGCCGGCGAGCCCAACGCGGCGATCGCCGTGCGCCTCGACCTGGCCGAGAAGACGGTCCGCAACCGGGTCAGCCAGATCTACCTCAAGCTGCGCGTCAACAACCGCACCGAGGCGATCGTGCAGTGGCTCAGCCGCACCGAACGCCGTTCAGGGTGAAGGCGGTCGGCGCCGGGTTCGCGCCCTGCCAGGTGCCCTGCAGGCCGAAGGTGACCGTCCCGTTCGGCGGCACCTTCGGCGTGACCCCGCCGTCCTCGACCACGACCGCCGCGCCCGACTGCGTCGCGATCGCGCCCCAGTAGCTGGTCAGCTTCTGGCCTGAGCTGTATTCGAAGCGCAGCGACCAGCCGTCCAGCGCCCGGGTGCCGGTGTTGGTGAGCACCACGTCGGCGACGAACCCAGGGTCCCACTCGTTCCGCTTGGAATAGCGCACCCTGCATGCGTTCGCGGCGTCGGTACCGGATACGCCGCCGACGCCAGGAACAGCAGCGGGGCTCGACGGGACACCGGCGGAGCCTTTGGGGGATCTCGTGGTGGCCGGTGCGACGCTCGTCGCCGCCACCGTGGGCGGGACGGACGGCACGGCGCTCCCGGTCTGTCCACTGAGGACCGACGGGGTCGGCACGGCCGGCGCGGCCAGCTCCGGCGGGTCCGCCGACCCGCTGAACGGCAGGATCAGCGCCAGCGGCAGGGCGGCCGCGACGGCGCCGACGAGCACCCGCAGCCGGCGCGACGGCGGCGCGACGACCGGCACCGGCTCGGCCGGCACGACCGCGGTGACCCGGCTGCCGCGGCCGGGGGCCGACCACACGGTCAGCGTCCCGCCGCACACCCGGGCCCGCTCGTCCATCCCGACGAGCCCGTGGCTGCCGGTCCGCTGCAGCAGGCTCAGGTCGCCGGGCACGGCGAAGCCGGCGCCGTCGTCGCGGACCTCCAGCGTCACCAGGCCACCCGCCCGGGTCAGCGTCACCGCGACCAGCTCGGCGCGCGCGTGCGCGGCGACGTTGCGCAGCGCCTCCCGCAGGATCCAGCACAGCTCGATGCCGACCTCGGGCGCGGCGTCGACGTCGGCGTTGTGCAGGATGACCCCGACGCCGCTGGTCACCGACCATTCCCGGCCGATCGCGGCGACCACGTCGGACAGCGGCGCGTCGGCCGGGTTGGACCGCAGCTCGTCGATGAGCACCCGGGCGTCGCGGGCCGCGTCGAGGGACCCGTCGCGCAGCGTCGCCGCGAGCCGGCTGGCCCGGTCCGGCTCGGCCAGGGTGCCCGGCAGGGCGGCGGCGCCGAGCGCGATCGCGTCGAGGGTCTTGCTCAGCGAGTCGTGCATCTCGCGGGCGAGCCTGGCGCGTTCGGCGGCCGCGGCGGCGGCCCGCGCCTCGATCCGCATCCGCTCCCCCCGCGCCGCCCACACCCGCCGGCCCCGCAGCGCCAGCACCGGCAGCAGCCCGGCGACGGCCACGACCCCGTAGAGCACGGCGTCCGTCGGGCCGGCGCCGGTCGTACCGACGCCGGAAACCGGACCGGGGTGCAGCCACCACAGCACGAACGCCGCCGGGAGCCAGATCGCCGCGCCCGCCAGGCCGAGCAGAGTGCCGGCGAGCGCGGCGGCGGCCGCCACGGGGAGCACGGCGAACGCCCCGGGGAGGGCGCCGCTCACCCCGAGCGCGGTCGCCCCCGTGGCGGTGAGGAGTGCGACGGCCGCACGAAGACGCACAGAGTCACGCATGGTGCGACGAGTATCACTCGCAGCGCCTCAGCCCGCCACTGTGTCCGCCGGGAGCTGGCGCTCCAGGTCCGCGGCCGGGACCGGGCCGGAGAAGTAGATGCCCTGCGCCTTCTCGCAGCCCAGCAGCGTCAGCTCGCGTGCCTGCGCCTCGCCCTCGACGCCCTCGGCGACGGTGTCCAGGTGCAGCATCTGGCCCAGCCGCAGCACCGCCTGGGCGACCGCCGAGCCCTTCGACGTGCCGTCGAGCTCCGCGACGAAGCAGCTGTCGAGCTTGAGCGCGTCGACCGGGAGCCGGGTCAGGTACCGCAGCGACGAGTAGCCGGTGCCGAAGTCGTCCAGCGCGATGCGGATCCCGGCCGTGCTCAGCGCCTCCAGCTGCGCGATCGAGTCCGGCTCGCCGACGACCGCGCTCTCGGGCACCTCCAGCACCAGGTGCCCGGGGAAGAACCCGGCCCGGTCCAGGATCGCCAGTACCTCGCCGGTGAAGCCCTGGTTGTCCAGCTGCCTCGGCGAGATGTTGACGTTGAGCTGCAGCGACGGCACCCGCCGCTGCCATCGCTTCGCCTGCGCGCAGGCCCGCTCCAGGACCCAGCGGCCGAGCTCCTCGATCGCCTCGGTGCGCTCGGCGAGCGGCACGAACGTCTCCGGCGCGAGCATCCCGTGCACCGGGTGCTCCCACCGCACCAGCGCCTCGACGCCGGCGACCTCACGGTTGGGCAGGGCGACGATCGGCTGGAACAGCAGGCGCAGCTGCCCTCCGGCGATCGCGGCGCGCAGCTCCTGCTCCAGCGACAGCTCGACCCCGTCGGCGAGGGTGCCGTCCCAGCACCGCCAGCGGGTGCCGCCGGTGTGCCGCTTCGCCTGGTACATGGCGAGGTCGGCGCGGTGCAGCAGCTCGTCGGTGGTGCACTCGCCGGGCCCGGCGATCGCGATGCCGACGCTCGCCGACGCGCGCAGGCTCTGCGCGCCGGCGGCGACCGGCTGCTCGGTGGCGGCCGCGATCCGCCTGGCGACGGCGACGGCGTGCTCGACCTTGCCGATGTCGTGCAGCACCACCGCGAACTCGTCGCCGCCGAGCCGGCCGACCAGGTCGCTGCCGAGCACGCTGCGGCGCATCATCTCGCCGAACTCGACCAGCAGCCGGTCCCCCGCCTCGTGCCCGAGGGTGTCGTTGACCTGCTTGAGACCGTTCAGGTCGAGCAGCAGCACGGCGGTGCTGCGCCCCGAGCGCCCGCCGCGCTCCAGCGCCCGCCCCAGGACCTCGTGGACGCGGGAACGGTTGGCCAGCCCGGTGAGCCCGTCGGTGACCGCCATCTCGCGGCTCTCCTGCTGCACCAGCACCTGCCGCAGCACGACCAGCCCGGTGATGCCGAAGGCGCCGACGACCAGCCCCGCCCACGGGTACGCCTGCTCCTGCCGCACCGCCGCCACGATCATCAACGCGTAGCCGGCGCCGATCGCCACGTACGGCAGCAACCTGGTCCTGCTGGTCCCGCCGTCCCGCGGCGGCCCGGTGCTGTCGGCGGCCCGGCGGCTCGCCCGGCGGATCTGCTCGACCGCGGCCACCGCCAGCAGGAAGTGTGTCGTGCACCAGCAGACGAACTGCCACGCGGTGCGCTCCACCTGGTCGGTCTGGGCCTGCATGTACCCCAGGTAGCCGTCGCCGACCGCGTACACGAGCATCCCGGCGGCCACGATGCCCAGCGGCCGCCGCGACGTCCGGTCGGCCCCGCGCAGGAGCACCTTGGCGAGCCCGAACAGCAACGCGAGGTCAGCGGCGGGATAGGCGGCCGCGGCGACGACCGTCCCGACCGACGCCCCCTTCGCCACGATGTACGGCCCGACGACGAAGTACCACATCGTCATGGCCGCACCCGCCAGCACCGTCGCCGCGTCGAGCACATGCTTGTGCCGCTCGTTGCGGGTAGCGGCGTGCAGCGGGAACGCCTGCACCGCGACCAGCAGCGTCAGCACGAACGCCAGATGCGCCACGTCCCCGACCGCCGGGAACGGCTCCGGCCCCGTGACGGTGAAGATGACCGGCACACTGAGCGCCAGCCCGTACCCGAACGCCATGAACCGCCAGGCCCGCCGGGTCCGCTGGTCAAGCCACCCGTGCCGGGCCGCCATGCCGGCACAGACCAGCCCGACGCCCCCGAACACCAGGTTGCCGACCCCCGCCGGCACATCGATCGCCACGCCCCCGGTCCACAGTGCGACGAGAATGCCGGCCAGCGTGAGCCCGTACAACCCGCCGAGCCCCCAGAGCACGGCGGTCCACCGCCCCGCCCGCCGGTCCTCTCCCACCATCGTCCATTCGGCGGCCGACCTGACCGCCTGAGCGAAACGCAGCCGGGCATTGGCCACCCCCGTTGGTGAAACGTTGGCCAATGCCCGGCTGGATCTGGGCAGGGGGCGCGCCGGTTGGGTGGCGCGCCCCCTGGTCAGGGGGTCAGGACTCGACGTTGACGATCTCGCGGCCGGTGTTGGCGTAGGCGTAGTAGTAGTTGGGGCTGCGGACCTGGAGTTCGCCGATCGCGTAGGCCTCGCCGAGCTTGAACGGGGCCGGGGACGCGGTCACGGGGATCTTCACCTTCTGGGTCACGCCGGTGCAGGTGTTGTCCGCGGTGTGGTTGCTGCCGCTGGTGGTGATGCCGCCGACGGCCTGGGTGACGCTGGCGTAGGCGGTGAAGGTCCAGCCGGCGGGGCAGGTGACGTTCAGGGTCACGATGGTCGCGGCGCCGTTGGCCTTCAGCTTCGCCTGCTTGGTGATCTTCACGGTCGCGTTGCCCGGGGACTCCGACTGGAGGTTGACGGCGGCGCCGGCCGGGACGGCGAAGGCGAGGACTCCGCCGATCGCGAGTGCGGCGACGCCGAGCTTCGACTTGGTGACGTTCATGATGTTTCCTCCCCGTTGGGTGATGGTGCGGACTCTTCGCCGTGGGAGGGGCTCGCGATGCCCACGAGGACACCGAGGAGCAGCGGGACGACCGCCAGTTCCCACAGGAAGTCAAAGGCGCTGTGCAGCGCGAGCGCGGCGATGGCGGCGACCGCCCCGGCCCACAGCGGTGAAGGAGCGCGTCGGCGCGCGGAGAAGTACAGGGCGGCGCCGAGGGACAGCAGCAGCACCAGGCCGACCGCGCCCAGGTCGACGAGCCATTGCAGGTATTCGTTGTGCACCCAGCGGCTCACGACCAGCTGGCCGGTGTGGTCGGTCCAGAAGAACCGGCCCTGTCCGGGGCCGCTGCCGATCCAGGGATGCGCGGCGACCAGGTCCAGCGCCGAGGACGTCGCGCCGGAGCGGCCGCGGGAGGCGAGCGTCGCCCGCCTGGCCAGCACGGCGTCCCAGCCCGGGAACAGCAGCCACCCCGCGAGCAGGGCCGGCGCGGCCAGGACGACGAGGATCAGCCGCAGCCGGGGCAGCAGCACGGCCACGGCCCCGCCGAGCAGCAGGCCACCGAGGGCCGGCAACGGGCGCGGTGAGGCCGCGACCGGGAACGACGGGACCAGCGCGGCCAGCGCGACCAGCGCGCCGATGGACGCCGGGGCAGTATGGCGGAGCACGGGTCGTACACCGGCGGCCGCCGAAAGGACGAGCAGCCCCCCGGCGAAGGCGAGCGCCCCCGCCCGGCTCAGCGTCGCGGCGAGCCCCACCTGCGTGAGATAGACGGCCCAGGGCCGCCACCAGATGGTGGGTTGCTCAAGGACCAGCGCGAGGGCCAGCAGCGCGGTGACCGCGAGGACCGCGGCGGCGGCGTTGGAGTAGGTGAGGGTGGAGGAGGCGCGCCACAGCGTCGACTCGACCAGCACGGACCAGCGTTCGAGGCGAAACGCGACACCGGCCCAGCCGGTGACGGCCACCAGCGTGCCGAGCCCGACCAGGCCGGACGTGATCCAGCGCCGGGCGGCAAGTCCGGTGCCGCGCACCATCGCCACGGCCGCGACCAGGGTGGCGAGGCTCGCCGTGATGGCCGCCGCGACCGGCAGGCCGCCGCTCGTCGCGCCCCGCAGCAGCGCCCAGACGGCGACCGCACCGGCGGTGCCGAGGACCGGGCCGAGCCCCTGGAGCAGGTCGCGCCTGGCGTGCAGCGCGAGCCCGAACGCCACCGCGACCAGCGCGGTCACGAGCAGCCTGCCCGGCGGGTAGAAGCCGCCCTGGGCGACGACGCCGGCGGTCGCCGCGCCGACCAGAACGATGTGGAAACTGATCGGATCCTGTTTTTGGACAAGCGTTTTCACCAGCACTACCCTCCCCGTCAGGGTGCCCGTGCCGGATGACAGTATCGACGTCCGCGATGATTCGCAGACCTCAATCCGATACAACCTTTTCCGTGGTACGTGGCGTTCGCGCGCCGGAGAGCACTGTCAGCAACGGGGAAAGTCCGCCGGAAATTGTGACCGCGCCGCCGATCCCCAGCGCCCGGGCGCCCGCGGCGAGGAAGTCCGCGGCGTTGGCCGGGCCGATGCCGCCGGTGGCGACGAAACGGGCCGACGGGAACGGTCCGCGCAGCTCGCGCAGCCATGCGGGGCCGAGCGAGCCCGCCGGGAACGCCTTCAGCCACTCGCAGCCGGCCTTCAGCGCGTCATGGACCTCGGTCGGCGTGGCCACGCCCGGCAGGTGCGGCAGGCCCGCCGCGCGGCTCGCCGCGACCACCTCGGCGTCGAGCCCGGGTGCGACGGTGAAGGCCGCGCCCGACGAGGCGGCGACCGCGACGAGCGACGGCGAGACCACGGTGCCCGCGCCGACCACCTCGCCGCGGGCGCGGCCGGCGGCGGCGACCGCCCGCAGGCAGTCGATCGCCGCGGGCGTCTGGACGGGGATCTCGACGACGCCGAGGCCGCTGTCCCACACGGCCTCGGCGAGGGCGACCGCCCGCGCGACCGGCACGTCGCGCAGGATCGCGACGAGCGGCCGGTCGCGCAGGAGGGCGTCGAAGGACATCAGACCTTCTCGATCCAGAACTGGATCGACTTCGGCGGCAGCGTGAGCGTCAGGACGGGGCCCGTCTTGTCTCCGAGGCCGCTGTTGTACTGCGAAGGCGTGTACTGCTGCCCGTGGAACGTCCGGGTCGAGCCGGTGTCCACGGTGTACGTGACGGATGCCGTGCCCCGGTTGGTGAACGCGAAGACCAGCTTCCCCTGCGGCGTCTTCCACGCCATGATGCGCTGGTCGGAGCGGACCGTGCCCTCGTCGACGTGGTGGCGCACCGAGTTCCACGGCAGGTACTGCACGAACCCGGCGACGGCGTGCCAGTTCTGCCGGTTGTAGTCCCAGTGTCCCTTGGCGATCTGCGCGTTCTTGGTGAAGTCGTTGTCGTCGTACGGCCGCCAGAAGCCGAGCGAGTAGCCCGCCGCCTCCGAGTTGTACGTGGGTTTGAGCGCGTGCAGCCAGAACCAGGTCGGCGAGTTCTGGAACGTCATCCAGTTCATGATGGACTGCGCCGTGTTGATCATCCGCCAGTCGCTGGTGCCGCCGGACAGGTACTCGAACTCGTTGTTGTAGACCACTTTCCCGGCCGCGTTGCCGGTGAACGCGCCGGCGGTCAGCTGTTCGTTGCTGTCGGCGCCGATCCGGTGCCAGCTCCAGCCGTCCACATAGGACAGCGCGGTGGCGTCGGCGCGGATGAGGGCGCCGCCGCGGCCGTTCTGCCCGGCGTTGGAGTCGGCGTGGATGTGCATACCGGGCCAGCGCGCCTTGATCTTCCCGGCGGCCGCCTTGAACGCCGCGTAGTACTGCTCGTTGGAGTAGCCGCACGCCGAGTACGCCAGGTTGGTCAGGTGCGGCTCGTTCTGCAGGCCCCACATCTTCACCGGGATGCCGTTGGCCTCCAGGTATTCGATGTCGCGCACGAGCGCGTCGCCGAACTGGTCCAGCGCCGCCGGGGTCGTCGAGGCGAGCGTGCCGCCGATGTAGCTGTTCGTGGACTTCCAGGCGGGCGCCGGCGACCAGTACTCGGCCGCGACGCCCTCGATCGCGGACTGCTGGATCAGCTCGCGGATCTCGGCCATCTGCTCGGGCCAGCGGCCGACGATGTTCTTCCGGTCGGCGGTGAGGCCGCGCAGGTACAGGCCGAGCGCCAGCCTGCAGTAGCGGAATCCCCGGTCGGGGCGCACCTTCAGCATGTCCCGGTAGAGCCGGGTGCGCTCCTCGGCGACGAGGTCGTGCGGGACCGAGGTGGTCGCCTCGGGCAGACCGTTGTTGCCGGAGCCGATCGAGTCGAACTGCAGCTCGACGCCGAGCCCCCAGATCGTCTGCCGGGGCTGGTCGTGGCGGATGACGTAGTCGGCGGCAGCCGCGGACGCGGGCTGGGTGTAGGCGGCGCCGAGGACGGCCCCGGCGCCGGCCGACGCGGCCAGGCCGAGGGTGGATCGACGGGTGAGTGCCATGGCGGTGGACTCCGATTCACAGTGGTGGAAGGCCCAGCGCGGCGCGCGGGGCGGCTCGCAGCAGGCTCGCGGCCTGCACGGCGGACGCGCCGCCGTCGAGGACGATCTCGGTCGCGGTCAGCAGGGCCGCGGCGGGTGAGACCACATAGGACACCGTGGCGGCGACGTCCTCCGGAGTGCCGAGACGGCCGAGGTGCGCCTCGCGCTGGCGGACCTCGTCGTCGGGGTCGCTCAGTCTTGCGGTGGTCGCGGGTGTACGGATCCAGCCCGGCGCGACGCTGACGGCGCGGATGCCGTGCGCGGCGTAGTCGACGGCGAGCTGGCGGGTGAACGCGGTCAGTCCTGCCTTCGCCGCGGCGTACGCGGGCAGCCCCGGCGCGACCGTGTGCCCGAGCACGGATCCGATGGTGACGATGACGCCTTCGCCGGCCGCCATCATCCCGGGCAGCACCTGGCGGGCACACAGGTAGGCGGAGGTGAGGTTGGCGTCGATGACCCGGTGCCAGTCGGCCGGCTCGGTGCGATGCACGGGCGCGCCCTCGGTGACCCCGGCGCACGTGACGAGCACGCAGACGTCGCCGATCGCGCTGAACGCCCGCTCGACCTCATCGGGGTCGGTGAGGTCCGCCTCCTGCCGGTCGATGCCCACGACGTCGTGGCCGTCGGCCCGCAACCGGGCGGCCACGGCCGACCCGATGCCGCCGGCTGCTCCCGTCACGACCGTTCTCATGCTCTGAACACCTCGTATTTCGCGATGAGCGACTCGTCGAGCGTGACGCCGAGGCCGGGCCCGTCCGGCACGAGCAGCGCACCGTCCACAAGAGACGGTTTCTCGACCGGGAGGTCGTCGCGCAGCGGGTTCGGCAGCCGGTTGTATTCGTAGATCGGCACGTTGGGGGTGGCCGCGGCGAACTGCAGCGCCGCGGCCAGCCCGACCGCCGAGCCGACCCCGTGCGGGGACACGGTGACGTGGAAGGCCGCGCACAGCGCCGCGATCCGCCGCGCCTCCGTGATCCCGCCGGCCCGGGCGAGGTTCGGCATGACCACGTCGACGGCGCGGGCGAGCAGGAAGTCGCGGTAGCCGTACCGGATGAACTCGCTCTCGCCGGTGACGACGGGAATCCTGACGGCGGCGCGGACCTCGGCGAGCCCGGCGACGTCGTCCGTGGCGAGCGGCTCCTCCAGCCAGCGCACGCCGAGACCGTCGAGCGCGTGGCCGAGCCGGATCGCGGTTTTCACGTCGTACGCGCAGTTGAGGTCGACGTGCAGCGCGGCCCGTCCGGCGAGGGCGTCGACCACCGCCGACGCGTGCGCGAGGTCGGTGCTCTCGCCCCGGCCGAGCTTGAGCTTCATGGCGTGGAAGCCCTGCTCCAGGAAGTGCAGCGCGCGCTCGGCGGACTCCTGCACGCCCGGCAGGAACGGGATCGGGCTGGCGTAGACCGGCACCGACTCCCGGACCGGGCCGCCGAGCAGCCGGTGGACCGGCTGCCCGGCGGCCTTGCCGCGCAGGTCCCACAGGGCGAGGTCGACCCCGCTGATCGCCTCGAGGTAGAACCCGCCGGTGCGTCCGGCGCCGGCCTGCGCGCCGAACATGAGCTCCCACAACGCCTCCGACGCCCCCGCGTCGCGCCCGACGAGCATCGGCGCCAGCAGCTTGCCGACGATCGTCGCCGTCACCTGCGGCTCGGGCAGGCCGTAGCACTCGCCGATCCCTTCCAGGCCGTCGGTGGTCCGGATCCGCACCAGGGTGGTGTACTGGCCGAGGCGCGGCAGGACCCGATGGCTGGACGCGGGGGTCGTGAGCCAGTCCGGCACCGTGTCGTAGAGCGCGGCGAACGGCGCGGCGAGTGCGATGGCCTCGACGGAGGCGATGGTGAGCGTCATTTGATCAGTGCGTTCATCCGGTCACGGGCCGACATGAGGGCGTCCTTCGGTGGCTTCTTGCCGATGAGGATGGCCTGGACCTCTTCGGCCAGGACCTTCTCCATCTGGGAGAACTGCGGGTAGATCCAGAACGGGCTGGCGCTGGAGTTGACGCCGATCTGGCTGGTGAAGTCGGTGGCGAACTTGTCGTTCTTCACCTCGGCGGCGGCCTGCCCGGCGTTGGTGGTCGGCGGCAGGCCCGCCTTGGTGAACCACGGGATCGAGTAGCCCGTGTCGGTGGTGATCGTCTTGGCGAAGTTCGCGGCGGCGGCGGCCCCGGCGCCGTTGACCACGACGAGGATCTGCCCCCAGGCGAGGTGCCGGGGCTTGTCACCGGCTTTGACCACCGGCCGGGCGACGGGGACCATCTTGGCGGCGAGGTCCTTGTCCGGGGAGGACTTGGTGACGGCGGCGCGGCCGCCGATGGCGTCCTCGTAGAACGCGGTCTTGCCCTGGGACATGAGGGCGCGGGCGTCGACGCGGTTGACGTCGGGGGCGATGAGTTTCTGGTCGTAGAGCTTCTTGTACCAGGTGAGCGCCTCGATGCTCGGGTCGTCGCCGATCACGATCTTGCCGCTGTCGTCGACGATCGGGGAGCCGAACTCCCACAGCCACGGGATGATGTCCTTGAGCTGGTCGACCTTCGTCATCCCGGCCCACGGCACGACGCCGGGCGCCTTGACGGCGTTGAGGGCGGCCTCGAACTCGGCGATCGTCTTCGGCGGGCTGGTGACGCCGGCCTTGGTGAGCAGCTCGTTGTTGCTGATCAGGCCGATGCCGGCAGTGGTCCACGGCAGGCCGTACTGCACGCCCTTGGACTGCCCGAGCGCCAGGGGTGCGGGCGCGTAGTCGAGGCCGGCGGCGACGCTCTTGAGGTCCAGGAGTTTGCCGGTGGCGGCGAGGGTGGCCAGCCAGGCGACGTCCAGCTGCACCGCTCCGGTCAGCTGCCCGCCCTGTACCTGCAGCAGGACCTGGTTGAGGTAGTCGTTGTACGGATACGACGGAGTGCTGATCTTCGTGCCGGCGTGGGCGGCGGTGTACTTGTCGACGGCGGCCTGCAGCGGCTCCTTGGTGACGGCCTCGTTGTAGGCCCAGCTCGTCAGCGGGAACTCTTTGACGCCGTCGTCCTTGAGCCCGTCGGTGCCGGCGGGGGTGGCGGGGGTACTGGTCGAAGGGGCGCAGGCGGCGAGGGTGGTGAGTCCTAACAGGCCGAGCGCGGATCGGCGGGTCAGTGGCATGGTGGATCTCCTCAGAGGGCGGGGGGGTGTTCAGCCCTTCACGGCGCCGGAGGTGAGGCCGGCGACCAGATAGCGCTGGAGGATGGCGAAGCCGATGACGACGGGCAGGGAGACGACCAGGGAGGCGGCCATCAGGTCGGGCCAGGCGGTCTCGAACTCGCCGAGGTAGGTGTTGACCAGGCCGGGTGGGAGGGTCTGCTTGTCGGGTCCGGCCAGGGTCAGGGCGAAGATGAAGTCGTTCCAGCCGCGGATGAACGCGAAGAGGCCGGTGGCGACCAGCCCGGGCAGGGAGACCGGCAGCAGGATGCGGTGGATGATGGCGCCCTGCCCGGCGCCGTCCATCTTGGCGGCCTCGATGAGCTCGTCGGGGATGGTGTCGAAGAAGCCCTTGAGCATCCACACGCACAGCGGGAGCGTGAAGGTGGTGAAGGACAGGATCAGCGCGAGGTAGGAGTTGATCAGCCCGACCTGGGAGAACACCAGGTACAAGGTGATCAGCAGCAACGCCTGCGGGAACATCTGCGACGCGAGCACCAGGTACATCAGCGACCGCCGCCCCCGGTAACGGAACTTCGCGAACGAATACCCCGTGTAGGCCGCCACGATCACCGTCAACACCGCGGTCAGGCTCGACACGATGAGGCTGTTGCTGAGGTACCGCAGCAGGACGGGATTGTCGGCCAGCGCGACGAAGTGCTCGAACGTGACGTGTTCCGGGAAGAGCCGCGGCGGGAACCGGAACACCTCGTGGGTCGGGGTCAGGGCGGTGACGAGCACCCAGTAGACGGGACCGAACGCGAAGATCCCGATGAACGCGACCGTCGCAGCCGCTTTTTTCATAGTTTTTCGCCCCGTTCCGTGAAACGGACGTAGACGATCGTCAGGCCGAGGATGAGCACCAGCCACAGGGCGCCGAGCGCGCTCGCGGTGCCGAGGTCGAACGCCTTGAACGCGGTGTCGTAGACGGCGACGGCGAACGTCGTGGTCGAGCCGGCCGGACCACCATGGGTGAGGACGTAGATCATGTCGAAGTGCTGGAGGTTCCAGATCACTTCGAGCAGCACGACGATGCCGAGGATGCCGCGCAGGTGCGGCAGCGTCACGTGCCAGAACCGGTTGATCGCCCCGGCCCCGTCGAGCGCCGCCGCCTCGTGCAGCGCCTCGGGCACGGTCTGCAGCCCGGCGAGCAGCATCACCATGATCCACGGGAAGCTCGCCCAGGTCTTCGCCACGATGACGGCGGTCATCGCGGTGCCGGGACTGCCGAGCCACACGATCGGCTCGTCGATCAGGTGCAGCTGGACCAGCAACCCGTTGAGCAGACCGTAGTTGGCATTGAAGATCCACAGCCAGACGAACGACACGACGACCCCGGGGATCACCCACGGCAGCAGGAACATGCCGCGCAGCACCGCCCGGCCGGGCAGCTTGGCGTTGAGCGCGAGCGCGAGGGCCAGCCCCACGAGCACCGGCGCCACGGTCGCGCCGGCCGTGAAGACGACCGTGTTGCGCAGCGTCGGCCAGAACTGCCGGTCGAACACTTCCCGGAAGTTGGCCAGGCCGACGAACGAGCGGCCCGGCAGCACCAGGCTCTGGTCGAACAGGCTGGTGGTGAGCGCCGCGACGAGCGGATAGAGCACCACGGCACCGAGCAGCGCCATGGCCGGGAGGGTCAGCAGCAGCCCGAACGACCGGTCCTTCACGTCATCACGCTCGGGTGGTCGTCGTCGAGGTCGATGAGCTCGGGGTCGAGCTGCGCCGCGAGCTCCACGCCGAGCTGCCACTCGACGTGGTCGCGGGCGGCGCGCTCGGCATCGTCGGGGTCCCGGCGGCGCAGCGCGCCGAGGATCGCCTCGTGCTCGGTGATGACCTGCCCCCACGCCGGCTCGACCCGGACGCCGACGCGGTAGTGCTGCACCCGCAGCAGGGCCAGATCGGTCAGCTCACGAAGCGTGGCGTAGCGGGTGGCGGTGGCGATGCCGGTGTGGAACTGCCGGTTGAGCGCCGACATCGGGGTGAGCTTGCCGCGCCCGTGCTGGAACTGCATCTGCGCGTGCAGCTCGTCGAGTTCGTCCAGCTCGGCGTCGGTGATGACCGAGGCCGCGACCCGGGCGCTGAGCCCTTCGAGCGCCCCACGGGCGAGATAGACGCCGCGCATCTCCCGCAGCGACAGCGGCGCGACCTGCGCCCCGGCGTGCGGGTTCGGCTGGACCACGAGGCCCTGCCCGGTGAGCCGCTGGATCGCCTCCCGCAACGGGATCTTGCTGATCCCGAACTGCCGGGACAGCGCGTCGATGTTGACCCGCTCGCCCGGCCGGAGCTCCCCGCTGAGGATCGCGTCCCGCAGCCGCTCGTAGACAAGGTCCGCCTTGGTCTGAAACCCACCGAGCGGCCTGTCAAACGCATCAGCCATTTCCGCTGCTCCCCTGCTCAACGTCGACCGTATACGATCGACCATCTACTGTCGAGGAGTGTTGCACGACCCCCGAACGTCTTTCAAGAGCCCACGCCCGAAGCCCCCCGTCCGCCGACCCGGGCGCCGCGCGATTCGGGTGCGGGTGCGAGTGCATCGGTGATCCACGCCGCGTCGACAGCATCCGCCACACGGCAGGAAAGGCGCGCGACGAAACCCCCCATCCCTGCCCCGAAATTGAGTAGCCGACATCGAGCTGATTCAGCACCGACAATCTATAAATATTGGTGACTGTCGTTTAGTTTGATGGTTCGACCATTTCTAACGGGGAGGCAGGATGGCGCTGAAACGCGCTGCCCAAAAGGCGGCAACGGCAAGGAAGCTCTTCACGATCAGCTTGGCCGTGCTGGCATTTGCCGGAGGCTCACTGCTGGCGCCCGGCGTCGCGGGCGCGGCCCTCGACGGGGCGTCGGCACAGCCGCCGGCTCCGCCGGCGGGTGAAGCGCACATGGTGCTTGCCGGCTTCGACGAGGCGGCGGCCAAGGCCAACGGAATGGAGATCGTGACGCTGCCGGACGGGGCCCGTGCCTCGGTGCCGGCCGCGAAGGCCGCCGCCGCTCGAGCGGGCCTCTACAGGCCCTCCAAAGGCGTGCTGCCTGCGAAGCCGGCACCCAACTACGGCGAGGTCACCGGTAACTGCGGCACGTCATGGGTGAATCTCAGTCCGACTGGTTACGCCTGGGCGACCCTGACGTCGGGAGTGCGGCTGGTCCCGGACGCGGGCTCGGTCTGGGACGTCCACTGGACCATCGAGATCAAAGACAATGGTGGCACCTCGGCACCCTATTTCGACGAGTACGACGGATTCACTGGATCGTTCTCGTGGACGCTTTACGGCCAGTCGTTGCACCTGACGCCCGGACCGGGCCGGGCGCGGGTCACCGGGGGCAGCTTCGTGGTCACCTCTGAGGCGTGGGTCTGTTTCTCCTATTCGCCGAGCACGACAACGACGATCTACTGAAGCAGGGCGCTCCGGGTACCGTCGAACGGTGGTGCCCGGAGCGGGCGGCGATGGCACACGGCAGGATCCGGAATGGAGGCGGCGAGGATGGAATTCGATCAGTTCCGCCCGGCGGACGGGATGCACGCCGCCCAGACCGACCGCGTCCGGCTGGCGCTGGAGGGCAGCGACATCAAGGCCGTCGCGGTCTCAGCGGCGACCCGCCCGGCACAGCCGCACTTCGGCGGTCTGCACCGCGGCGACGGCGTGGTGCTGGGCGTGGAGGTCGTCCACGACGCAGGCGACGTCCGGGTCGTCGTGGACACCGCCCGGCCGGGCGGGGACCGGCCGCTGCGATGGATGGTGGAGCAGCAACTGCGCCGGGCGGGCGAGCGGTTCTCCGCGCTCGCCTGGTCCGAGGGCGACGCCACGATGGTTGTCGACGGGACGCCGGTCGCGGGCAGGATGGTCCGGGCGGGCGAGCGGTGGTGGGCCGCCCGTTGCCTGGTCGGCGAGCTGCGGATCAGCGTGGGCGCCCAGGACTGGCACCCGGACGTCATCGCGGTGGACACCGTCGACGACGTGGCGGCGATGCTGGCCCATCTCAAACCGCCGGTCCCGCCCGGCAGGGCACCGGCAGCCGAACCGGTGCCGGATCATCTGGGCGGGGAGCCGCACCGCGCGCTCGTCGACATGGTCCTCGCCGCCACGCGGGAGCACGCCGACTGGCTCGACGACGGCGGGACGCTGCCTGACCTGCCGCGGTACTGGTCGACGCTGTGGCGCGCCGCCGTCCAACGCCACACGGCACTGACCGGCGAGCCGGAGCACGTCGCCCGCGAGTCGGTGCGCGACATCGCGGATCAGCTCGCCGCCCTGCACCGCGAGGCCGCCTGGTTCCGTGCGGACGCCACGCTGCGGGAGAGAGCGATCGCCGAGACCCTGTTGTCCGGCACCGGGCTGAGCGACACCGTCCCCAGCCGTCCCGCGCAGATCGCCTGGCGGCGGTTGCGGGAGGGCGCCGGACAGCTTCCCGCGGTCCACCTCGCCGCCCACCGCGACTGGCTCGCGGCCTGGACCGTCTGGACCGGCGCGGTCGCCTGAAGCTCGACCACCGGGGTGCCCGGACATGGAAAACGCCCTCCACCTGGGGTGGAGGGCGTCCGCGTTGCCAGAGCCGCCTAACGGAATCGAACCGTTGACCTATTCATTACGAGTGAACTGACGGGGTTCCGGCAGCCTGCGGGACTGTGGCCTTCACCTGGTCTGGCCTGCCGCTTTCATCTCATGGTGTCTCATCGTGTCTCATGATGTCTCGCCCTCGTGACTCACGGGCGACTCACCAAGATCAGACTTTGGTGGGCTGTAATCGGCACGGACGAACACGCCGACGCCCGGCAATGTCTCGGTGATCTTCGCGAAGCGCAGCAGGATGAACGCCTTGTCGACGACGGAGGCGCTCACGCCGTAGTGCTCGCGGAGCTGGGCGCGGCTCGGCAGCCTCGCACCCGGCGGAAACTCCCCGCCGTCGATGCGTGCTCGAAGGTCCTCCGCGACCTCTTCGTACTGCTGTGTGGGCACGTCAAAACTCCCTGAGTGGCCCACAGATGACATCACCAATCACCTCGCGAGATCAAGTCGTCGCTTTTGGTTGACCTACACGCGCTAGCAATTGTAGGTTCGGGCTGACCGTCCTTCCTGAGTGGCAACAACGGTGGGCGGACAAGCCGGGGCAGCGAGGGCGCCAACTCTCCTGCCCCGGCCCCGAAGCTGGCGCGGCGGCTACTGCCCGCCCCGGTGCCGACCCGCCTGGGGCACGCTGAGGCGGTGGCCGTCGTGCCACCAGCCACCGAGGTGCACATGACCCGCCCGCTCCGCCGCATCGACGACCAGGCCGACGTCCTCGACGAGCGCGCCGTCGCACTGCACCAGCCCGACCGGCCGGCGTGGGAATGTCCGACGTGCGCGGCGCCCTGGCCGTGCCGCCGGTTGCGTGGCCACCTGCTCGCGACGATGACCCGGCAGAACATCGCCCTTTACATGGGCGCATACGAACGCGACGCCGAGCGGGAACTGGCCGGCACGATTGCGCCGATGACCGTCTACGAGCGCATGTTCGGCTGGGTCGGGGAGGCGCCGCGGCAGCATCCGATGTTGCGCCGGCCGCCGGGCGGTCCCTGGTAGGCCGGCCTCAGTCGGCCGAGGGTTGCTCGCCGCTCGTCTGCTCGATCAGGCGGGCGGCGCTGTCTTTGTGGATCCGGCGGTGACCGCCCGGCAGACGCTTGTGCGGCACGGGGTTGTCGAGCAGGCCGCGGTCGACGTAGCCGAGCACGGTGTTGACGTGTACGCCGAGCATCTCCGCGACCTCGCCCGGCCTGAGCCACGTCCCGTTGCCGACCACCAGCACCCCACCCACCCTCCGACTGCCCTGCATCCTCCCAGACCTCCAAGACCTATGGGGTGATCGACCCAGCGAAAACAAGTATCCCCTAGAACCTCCAAAACCTACAGATCCTCTAGTACAGTGACGTCCATGACGACCTCCCGCCGCGGACTGACCGCCTTCTACCTCGTGGTCGCGCTGATCGCCCTCGCCGGCCAGGCCCTCGCCGCCGTCGAATGGCTCGGCTGGCCCCTCATCACGGCCATCGCCGCGGTCGCCGCCCTTGAGCTCGGCGGCGTCGTACTCTCCCAGCACGCCCTCGCCCGCATGCAGCTCGGCGAGACCGCCACCGCCGCCCGCCTCCTGTCCGCCGCCGTCGCCGGGTTCGCCGTCGCGTTCAACTGGCTCGGCCACGCCGACCACCGGCAGGGCGCGTTCTTCGCCGGCATGAGCGCCCTCGGCTACGGCGTCTGGCTGCTCGACTCCGCTGCCCGCCGTCGTGACCAGCTCCGCGTCCGGCGCATGCTCGCCGCGCCGCCGCCGGCGTACGGCGCCGCCCAGTGGCTGCGGCACCCGTGGCTCACCCGCGAGGCCCGCGCCCTGGCCATCGCCGACCCGACCCTCGGCCTGCACCGCTCCCTCGAGGCGGCCTCCGCCGCACGCCGTCGCACCGCCCGGCACGCCGCGATCGCCACCCTGCTGCGCCGGAAGCTGTCCGTGGGAAAGGACCAGGTCGCCGCCGAACTCGCGATCGCCACCTACGACCTCGACGAGATCGCCGCCCGGCTCGCCGCCGGCGCCGACTACGACGGGCTCACCGCGCTGCTCGGCGCCGAACTCACCGCGGCCGCCGTTGCCGGTGTCCCGGACAGCTCGACGGACACCCCTGCGGACATCGTCGTGGACAGCGCGCCGGTCCCGGACATGGCTCGGACAGCCGAGGACATTGCCGGGGCGTCGGGTGACACCGCAGGTGGCGACACCTCCCAGGCCCCGATGCCGCCCGACAAGGCGCGGCTGATCGCGCAGTCGCTGTACCTCGCGAACCCGGACATGTCGAAGGACGAAATCGCCGCGCACGTTGGCAGAAGCAGGAAGCAGGTGAGCCGCTACCTCGCCGAGGTCGGCCGGCCGACGAGCGCCCCGCCCGCCCTCGACGGCGCCCCGACCGGTGAGTGGCCGGCCGTACCCGCGCCGCTCGATCCGGCTGAGGCCCTCGCGGCGCTGGAGCTTGCCACCGTCGTGGACCCGACGCACCGGCGGCACCTCGCCGACCTGGCGCTGGGTGGCCCTGTCGAGACCCGCGCAGCCCTGGCCGCGGCGTAATCCCCAACAACGGAAAGGAGCGAACCACTGTGATCGTTTCCCTGGCCGCGGGCGTCAACGTCCCGGACGCCTCGATCATGAACGCCAGCGCCGTGTTCATGGCCCTGCTGCTCAGCCTGGTCCTGGACTACTCGGCGGCCGGGTCCGACTCACTCCGCGACAAGATGATCCTGGTCATGGGGACGCCGGCCATCTACTGCGGGTGGAACGGCGGCCCGCTCGACCTGTGGATCGTGCAGAAGATCTCCGACGGCATGGACTGGCTCCTGGCCAACAGCGGAGCGCTGCACTTCGCCGGCGTCTCGTCGGTGCGGGTCATCGGCATGGTGTCCGGCTGCCTGTTCGTGTACGCGATGTTCGCGCTCGCCCCGACCCGGGTGAAGGCGATGGCGCGGAAGAAGTGGAAGTGGCTGGGCAAGTCCGCGGACTGGCGGCTGCCGCACGGCACCGGCCGGATCAACTACAAGCTGTGGGCCATCGCGTTCGCTCTGGGGCTCTTCGGTGACCTGGCACGCGGCTGGGTCGGCGGACCCGTCGTCCCGACGATCGAGGCCGCCGCGAAGCTGACGAACTGGGTCCTGTCGCATTTCTTCGGCACGGTCTGAGGAGGCTGTCATGGGTGACTGGTATGGCACTGCGGCGTTGATCCTCGCCATCGGCCTGTTCGTTTTCGGCATCCGGATCTGGGAGGGACGCAACCCCTCCCCTACCCCACCGGCGGATGCCGAGGTGATCGAATCGGTGCAGGCCAGCGAGCTGGAGCAGCCCGGCCAGGCGCGGCAGGGGAGGGTTTCGCGGCCCGTCATCGACACCTCACCGACCGGCGTGCGTGGCGCCTGGTACCAGCCGTCCAGGGACGACGATGACGACTGACGAGCGGCCGGCCGCCCTGCGGACCCTGCTGAGCGGTGTCGCCGATCTCGCCTTCCACCGGCTCCGTGCCGCTGTCAGGAACGCGCGGACGGTCCCGGTGAAGGCTGCGCCGAGGATGGCGTTGACCGCACAGCCGGCCATGGACGACATCGCGGCGGTGCTGGACCGGGTGTTCGCCGAGTATGCCGTGCGCGCCCGGGTCGTCGACGCCGTCCGGGGCCCGGCGGTCACCTGCTACCACGTGCGGCCCGCGGCCGGGGTGAAGGCCGTGAAGGTCCTCACCCTCGCCGTGGACATCGCCCGGACGCTCGGCGAGCCGCACATCCGGATGGTGCCCGTCATCCCTGGCCGGCGCGACGTCGTCGGCGTCGAGGTCCCGAACGCCGACCGGGACCTCGTGGCCCTGCCCGACCTCCTGGCCGCGCTCACCGAGCGGGGACCGCTGCTCGTGCCGCTCGGCGCCGACACCGCCGGCGCCCCGGTCGTCATCGACTTCGAGACCCTGCCGCACCTGCTTGTCGCCGGGGAGACCGGCGCGGGCAAGTCGGGCGTGCTGAATACGGTCATCTGCTCGGTCCTGGCCCGCAACCTTCCGAGCCGGGTGGGTCTGTTGCTGGTCGACCCCAAGCAGGTCGAGTTCGCCGCCTACGCCGGAGTGCCGCACCTGGTGACGCCGATCGTCAAGGACCCGCGGAAGGCGGTCGACGCGCTCGCCTGGATCGAGCGGGAGATGGACGACCGGTTCGAGCAACTGGCCGCGGTCGGGGCCCGCAGCGTCGCCGAGCACAACCGGCGGGTCGCGAAGGCGGACCGGCTGCGTCGTCTCCTCGTCGTCGTCGACGAGCTCGCCGACCTGATGCTCGTCGCGCCCAAGGCCGTCGAGTCGTCGGTCGTGCGGATCGTGCAGCTGGCCCGGGCCGCCGGCATCCACCTGGTCCTGGCGACGCAGTCCCCGCGGGTCGACGTTGTCACGGGCCTGATCAAGGCGAACATGCCCGCGCGTCTCGGGCTGACGACCGCGAGCCTGACCGACTCGCGCGTCATCCTCGACCAGCCCGGCGCGGAGAAGCTCCTCGGCCTCGGCGACGCGTTGCTGCGGGCGCCCGGCCTGCACGGCACGATCCGGCTGCAGTGCGCGTGGGTTACCACCGCCGAGGTCGCCCAGGTCGTCGCAGCCGCGAAGCCGAACCAGCAGCGCCAGGCACCCGCCGGCGCGCAGTGGCTGCCACAGGAAACGCCGACCGCATCGGCCTCCGAGTCGGGTGAGGCTGCCGACGATGACCTGCTGCAGCAGGCGGCCGCGCTCGTCATCACCAGCCAGCTCGGATCGGCCAGCATGCTGCAGCGCAAGCTCCGGGTCGGGTTCGCCCGCGCTGGCCGACTGATCGACCAACTGGAAGACCTCGCGATCGTCGGCCCGTCCGACGGCTCCAAGGCCCGCGTCGTGCTCATCGAACCCGACGGCCTTGAGCGGGTGCTCGCCGCGCTCAAGCCCGACGCCTGACACCTAATCCACCACGAGTCCCGGCACCCGCCCGGGTGTCCGACCATGCCCAAACGAAGGAGAGCACCACCGTGAACAGAACCACGAAGATTATCCTGCTGACGGGAGCGGCGTCGCTCCTCGCGTCGTTCACCGCGCCGAACCCCGCCGCCGCGGCGCCCGCCGGCAAGCCGGTCCGCTGCCTGCAGCAGACGGCGGACAAGGTCGAGCTCGTCGTCGGGCACGGTAAGCGGTTCCGCACCGAGCCGCTCACCGTCGCGACTGGCAGCCCGTGCCGCGACATCAACGTCCGCCGGGTCGTCGACGTCGACGGCCGCGCGACGTGCCGCACGCTGCGCGTCGTCTACAGCGACGGCAAGACCAGCAGCTGGCGGCGGGCGTGCAAGAGCTGGGTCGTCCTCGCCAGCCGGGCCCGCGAGGGCCGCGGCTACGTCATCGAACTCAAGTCGGGCCGTCCCGCCGTGGTGCAGGTGCGGTCATGACCGGGCAGCAGGACTCCGCGTACGCACGCGACCCGCGTCTGCAGTGGCCTGCGGAGGGCTGGCCCGCGGACGTGCTCGCGATGATCGGCGACCCGTTCGACGACCAGGACAACTGCCGGATCGTGGTCCGTCACGGCGTCGGCGGCTTCGCTGTCCGCGGCAACTTCACCCCCGACGCCGACCTGATCGACCCGGGCCATTCCATCAGGACCCTGTGGGCGTTCGCCAGCATCGACGACGCGATCAGTGTCGTCTACGGCGAGCCCGTTGACCCACTGTGCGAGCCGTACGGTGCCACCGGAGACCACGCTCAGTGGGTCTACGACAACGTCGGCCTGGACTGATCCGGATACGGCGAAGCGGCCCGGCCACCCCGAGGAGGGGCAGCCGGGCCGCTCACGTTCTCAGCCGAATCGCCGAGGGTGATCATGCCAGTGCGGGCGGTACGGTCCACGGCCATGACGACACCTCACGACGCTCCGCTCGTGTACGGCCAGCACACGACCTGGGCGCAGCCCGTCCAGCCGCCACCCGCGAGCTGGGACGCCAGCCCCGTGCGGATCGCCGAGATCACCGTCAACGGCCCGACCGTCATCACGCCACACGGCGACATTGACCGCCGCACCGCCCGCTGGTTCCTCGGCGACCGCGTCCCGTCACACGCCTCGACCCCGTCATGGGCGACCGCCCTCGCGATCCTGCTGGCCCTCTTCACGTGCCTGCTGTCGCTGCTGCTTCTCCTGGTCAAGGAAACGGACGTGTGGTCCTCGACGCTCACCGTCACCGACGGGAAAACGAAGTTCGACACCACCGTCTACAGCCGCAGCACCGCGCACTACGAGGGAATCCGCGCCGCCATCACGTGGGCGCAGACCATGCCCGAGCAGCCGGCCCTGCCGAGCTGAGACGCAGAGAAGCGCCCCCGCCTCTTCGGAGGCGGGGGCGCTCTGCTGTACACCTTGATCAGGTCGTGCCGTACCGGTCGCGGTTCATCGCCGCCGCGACGGGTCGCGGCACCAGCTGGTCTCCCGCGGACCGCGCCGGCGCCGCGCCGATCAGCAACACGCCGAGGCCAGCCAGCACCAGGTTGACGACCTCGCCCGTGTCGAGCCCACCCACGATGTAGGCGGTGGCCGCGTTGAGCACCGCCAGGACGACGGCGACGCCCGTCTTTACGCCACCGCTCGACGGCAGGTTCGGCACGAACCACACGGAGAACGCTGTCACGGTGGCGATGGCGATCTGCACGCCTTCACCCGCAGTGACGTGACCGTCGGACACGGCGGAGCTGAGCACGGTGAGCCCGGCGACGACGACCGCAACCGCGGCCTTGCCGAACCGCTGCATGAACTTCTTCACGGAGGCCCTCCTCAGGGCATCAGGGACGTGCGGGCAGGGTGGTGCGCGTACGGTCGAGGGCATGGCGAGAGGCGCGCCGCCCGACGGCTACCGGTGGACCGGCAACGGGATGGAGATGGCGCTGATCGACCCGGTTGAGTGCCCGGCCTGCGGACAGAGATGGCCGTTCGGGCAGCGCACGCACGCGCCCTGCGCGCCGCACCGCGGACATCCGGCCTGGCGATGCGACTGCGGCGCGACGATGATCCGTCAGGCGGGCGTGTTCGTGACGTCCTGGTCCTGCGAGTGACCGTCGGTCAGCGGCCGACCAGGCCGGCGTAGGCCAGCACCAACGATGCGATCGAGACGAGGACCGCGAGGGCGGGCAGCGGCCAACGGGCCCGCTCGAGCGCCCGGATGCGCGCCTCGTGGTCCGCGACCTCCTTCTCGGTGTCGTCGACTTTGCCCGCCACCTTGTCGACCGCGCCGCCGATGCGCACGACCTGGTCGTAGATCTCGCGCGCTCCGATGATCACGGGACCGAGGGGTTCCGAGGTCACGACGCCGGGATGCCTGCGCGGACCTGCGCGGCGCCGCCCTCGCCGAGGTCCGCGACAGCGTCACGCTGCTCGACGGCCAGCCGCGCCAGGCGCTCGTCGACGCCGGCCAGGATCGCCGCGGTGTCGACAGACCCGCCGCCCTTGGCGATGATGCCGGCCAGCTGCTCGACGACCGCGGTCAGCGCTGTTTGCTGCCGGGCCACCTGCAGCGCCGTGAAGTAGGTGAAGTGCCCGACCTCCCGGACGTACTGCAGCTGCTGGCCAACCGTGCCGCTGAGCCACGGGGCGGGGGTGTCGGTCGGGAGTTCCTTCGGCGCGGCGTTGTATTGCTTCGTCCAGTTCACCGGGTCGCTGAGGTTCACGTCATCTCCATTCGAGTCGATTGCCGAGGGCGGCGCGGTTCCACCGAGCGCGGCACGCACGCTCGCGAGCAGGTGATCCATCGGGAACGCCGGGCCTGGGTCCGTGTGGTCGGTGCCGCCCCAGGCCTGCCGCATCTGGTCGTGCGTGTAGAAGGCCCGCACCTTCGGGTTGGTCCGCATCTCGGCGACGGTCGCCTGCCGCACCTCGATGCCGTAGAACCGGACGACCTGGGCAAGGGCGGCGGCAAGCTTGTCCCAGGCCACGCTGTTGATCCACGTCTGCCGGGACCAGCCGTTCGCGCCGGTGATCTCGACGGCGATCGCGTGGTCATTGCCCTGCTTCGACCCGGCGTGACCGGCCCGGGCGGCGGTGTCGAGGGATTGGGTGACGGAGTCGCCGTCGACGTAAAAGTGGGAGCTGACGCCGTCGGTGCGGCGGGTCGCGTACGACGCCTCAGCGGTGTCGCTCGCGTCGTTGCTGGTGTTGTGGATCGCCACGCCGTACTTGGTGCCGTCCGCGTCGACGTAGCTGTTGCGGCCCTGAACGAACGGAACGCCGGACACGCGCATGGAGACCTCCTGGTCCTGAGGGGGTTATGACACCGAGCGGAGCACGGACGCCTTGCCGCACCTGCCGGCCCACGCCGCGTTCGCCGAGTCCGTCCCGGCCAGGTTGTAGATGTCCGTGGTGGCCGTGCCGGTGTTGCGGGTGAGGGTGCAGACGAGGACCTTGTTGGTCGCGTCGGCGGCCGGAATGTAGGGCGTGATCAGCCCGAACGGCGTGATCTTCGTCGACACCTCAGGCAGGTACGACGCCCGGACGACGTTGCCCGCCACCGTGTCCTCACGCCACCGGAACGTAAGGTCGGTGCCGGTGCCCGACTGACGAAACAGGAAGTGGATCCCGATCAGCCACAGGTCGTTGGCGCGGACCTGCGGAAGCGTCAGCCGGAACTTCGACGAGATCTCCGCCTCGGAGCCGAACGCGGTGCCCGACACGAACGGGCTGGCGGCGGTGACCTTCAGCGCGTCGGTGACGAGCGGCCCGATCGGTACCCACGTCGCCCCGTCGTACAGGTCCGCGACGTCGTTGTCGGTCAGGGTGGAGATCATGCCCTCGACCGGGACGCTGATCGCCGAGGCGCGCGCCGCGACGGTCGCGAACGGTGTGACCACCTGATCCCTGACGTTGCTGTTGCCCCAGGCAGCGGTGATCGTGGTGCCGGCAACGTTCGTGGTGTACGGCATGGCGCCCCCCGGTCAGACGAAGTTGAGCCGGTCTCCGCCGGCGGGGATCGGGTCATGGTCGAGGTGCTGCACGCCGCCGTAGCGGGCCGGCAGGCCGAGCATCTGCAGAACCCGGGTCGCGGAGGCGCCGTTGCGGTCGCCCTCCGTCTCCGCCTCTGCGCGGGTCGGCGCCCAGTGCGCGTTCGCGCAGCGCTCCAACTGCTCGGCGGGGCCGTCGCCAAGCATGAGTGCCCACCGGTAGCCGGGCGGGTTCGTTGGGTGCACCGCGGTGTCGACCGGGTGCACGACGACGGTCAGAAGAACCATGCGGCTCCGTCCCAGGTGGCGACGTCCCAGCGGGACGACGAATACGTGCTGTAGACCGTGGCGTCCCACAGGTCGAAGTCCGTGATCCAGTTGTCCGGCGTGATGCGGTGGTGCACGCCGGAGACAAAGCCGTCCCTGGTGACGGTCGGGCTGCCGATCGGGCGGGCGATGACGCGGACGAGGTCCCGCATCCGCCGGCCGAGGACCTGCGGGAGCAGCGCGGCGGGGTCACGGATCGGCTTGATCTGGATCGCGGAGAACCGCTTCTTCGGCTGGGCGTACACGGTCAGGTCGAGCGTGGCGAGTGCGAGCGCCTGGGCGTCGGTCTCGCAGATCAGGTCCGTCCTCGTCAACCGTTTGTCCTGGTACAGGGCGCGGCTCGTCGCGTCGGCCGCCGTCTGCACCGTCCCGCCGACCCGCCCATAGCTGACGATGTTCTTGATCGTCAGGCCGCCGTTCGTCGGCGCGACGTCCGCGTACGGCAGTTCGGAGCCGCCGCCGTCACCGAAGAGTCCCTGCACGGTGTTCGAGCGGGTGGCCTCCATGAGCGAGTGCTGGTCTTCGAATACGACCGTGCCGTCGCCGTCGATGAACAGGCCGCCGCCTTCGCTGTCGATGACGAGGTCGATCTCCCTGGCGGCGTTGGCCGCGAGGGTCGTCGCCTGCATCGTGACCCGGCCGGCCGCGATGGAACGGCCACCCGCGTGACCGGCGGCGTTGAGGACCCGGTGGAGCCGGGCGCCGCTCAGCTCGCCGGCGCCCTGGGGCGCCACGGCCAGGCCGTCAAACGCGGACAGAGCGGCCCACTCGTCGACGCACGGCACGGTGACGGCGGCGTCGGTGTTGCCGGGCATCCACGTGTCGACGTAGTCCACGATGTAGCCGGTGAACAGCCGGACGGTGCCGCCTGCGTAGGTGGCCGAGATCCGGATCGGGCGCCACGGCCGGATGCCGGTGACTCCCGCAACGACGTACGGGCCTGAAAGGTTGTCGGCGGAGAACCGGCCGTCCGAGTTGTCCAGGACGACCGACGCCTGCCCGCCACCCCATTTCGAGACCCCGGTCGCGAAACCGCGGTCGATGCTGATAGACCGCATCCAGTCGCTGACATCGACGTAGGTGACGTCCGGGCCCCACGTCGCGCCGTCCCAGCGGCCCGAATCCCAGGCGCCG
Source organism: Dactylosporangium sp. NPDC051087 (assembly GCF_055586325.1). Taxonomy (NCBI): domain Bacteria; kingdom Bacillati; phylum Actinomycetota; class Actinomycetes; order Micromonosporales; family Micromonosporaceae; genus Dactylosporangium; species Dactylosporangium sp. NPDC051087. The sequence goes on from NZ_JBVJIJ010000004.1 coordinate 176,262, forward strand.
TAGCTGCCGATCGCCGCCGAGAACGCCGCCTCGACAGTGATCTGCACCGAGCCGTCGCGCCAGGACTTGGGCATCTAGACCCCCCTGCGCATGACGGCCTGCTGCAGGTTTCCCCCGGACGGCTCGACGTAGGCACGGAGCGCGTCGGCGACCGCCTTCCCGACCGCGTACCCATCGGTGCCCATGCCCGCGTTCACGGTCACGTTGATGACCGTCCCGCCGCCACCGCCGTTGGCGGCGCGTTCGATGCGCCGGGTCTCGGCGGCCGTGGCCAGGTACTCGCCCTTGTTCATGAACCGCATCTCGGCGCCCTGCTCACCGACCAGGGAATAGCCCGTCGACGTGACGGGGCCGGCGTTGGCGTAGGCGCTGCCGGTGTTCCGCCGCTGGTCGCCGCTGGAGATCACGCCGTCGACGCTGACGTTGCCGACCTGCCGGACCCGGACGGTGAGCGTGACGGTCTTGTCGTAGAACTCGCCCATCAGGTTGTGCGCGGCTGTCCGTGACAAACCGAGCTTGACCAGCATGTTTTCCAGGTTTTGCAGCTGCTTGTTGAATGCGGCGTTGGCCGCGTCGTACGCCTCCTGCGTGCCGCCGCCAGCCGCGATGGCCGCGTCGCGTTGCCGCAGCAGGTCCTCCACCGTCTGATTGATGACCTTGAGGTTGGCGCGGCCCTTGTCCGTGGTGATGTCGATCGTCTTGCCGTTTTCCTTGAACGACTCGGTGAGCTCGTCCAGGTCGGCCTCGACTGCGATGTTCGCGTCGGACAGCGCGAGGATCTTGTTGCGGGTGTCGTCGAAGGCGGCGCTGAGCCGCTCGACCGTGGACAGCGCGTCGCGTTCCCGCTGATCGATGCCGTAGAAGGCGGCAGCGCCCGCTTCGCCGAGGTCGGTGACCGACCCGCTGACGATGTCGGACTTGTCGGAGAACTGGTCGAGCAGGGTCAGCGTGAGGCTGAGGCCGGCCGTGTTGACAGCCGCCTCGATCGGGTGGTCGTGGACGTAGCCGTAGAAGTCTTCAGCCGCGCCAGTCAGCGACCCGAACAACCTGATCAGGTCGCCGGTCAGGAACAGGACGTCGCGGAGTGCCTCGCCGCCGCCCTCGGCGCCGTCGGCGATCGACTCGAACGCGTCACCAGCCGCATCGCCGAGCTCGGCGAGCCCGGACGACAAGCCCTCGACAGCCGGTTCGCCTTTGTCGGTCATCGCGGACACGCCGCGGACGATGCCGGTGGCGAAGCCCTCGACACCGCGGACGATGGTCGGCACAAATTTCGCCGCGTCGGCGAAGGTCTCGCCGAGGTTCCAAGACTTGACGACCGGCCCGATCCCGCGGATTGCGTCCAAAGTCGGCCCGGCAAAAACCTCGGTGGCGCCGAGGAACTCCGACTTCAGCGTGGTGGTCGCGCTGGCCCATTCCTTCTTGAACTTCTCCGGATCGCCGAGGATCGCGCCGGCGATACCAGCGCCCGCGACACCGGCACCGACCGCTCCGGTGAGCGCCCCGCCGATCGCGGCCAGCAGCGGCACGGCGGCTGACGCGCCGATGGCGGTGCCGGCCGCAACGAGGTTCGACGGGACCGGGGCGTTCTGGAGGGAGTCGCCGGTGCTGTTGAGGCGGCGGCGGGCTCGGCGCAGGAATGAGGAGTTGTCCTCTTCCTCCTGCCTGCGGCGTTCCTCGTCGTCGCGGCGGGCTTGTGCGCGGCGGGCCTCTTCGACGATCCGGGCGAGCCGGACCTGGTCCTCGTGGTCCTCGGCGGCGTACCGGCGGCGCTGGGCGTTGAGCTGGTCAAGCGCCCGCCGTTGCTCCTGGATCCGGCGTAGCACGGCCGGGTCGCCGCCCTCGGCGTACTCCCGGTTCAGCCGGTCAAGCTCGCGGCGGACGTCGCCGAGTTGCCGGTCGAGTTGCCGGGCTGCCTCGGTCGAGCGGCGGAACTGCGCCCGGAGATTCTCCGCGACGCGCCGCTCGTCGCCGATGTCGGACAGGCGCCGCTGCAGGCGGGCGAGCTCGGCGTTGAGTTCTTCCGTGGGCCCGTTGTCGCGGATCTCGTCGTTGACCCGGTCAAGGGCGCGCTGGGCGTCCTCGGCCTCGCGCTCGAGGTGGTCGAACGAGCGGGCGAGGTGGTCGCTGATCCGTGCGGCGCGGTCTGCGCCGTTGGCGACGTCGTTCAGTTCCCGCTGTGCCTCGCGGAGACCGTTGATCCGGAGGTTGATCTCCTCTTCGGTGCTGGCCACCGGTCACCCCCCGGGCAGGTCCTTGACGAGCCGTTCGAACAGGCCGACGTCCAGCTTCGGGATCTCGTCCGGGTGCAGCCCGTACACCCGCATCAGGGCGGGGGTGTAGTGCTCTCGCCGGAGTCGGAGGGAGTCGGCGGGGTGGACGAGGAATCTTTTCCCGCCGGCGGATCGCGCAGCACCTGCACGCCCATCAGCTCGGGCTTGAAGACGTCCCAGGCGACGTCGACGCCGTCGCGCAGCAGCGACAGCCACAGCGCCCACCGGATGGCCGCCGCGGTGCCGTCCTTGAGGAAGGCCGGGTAGGCGGCGAACTTGACGCCGAGGAGTTCCTGCAGCTGCTCGGCCTCGTCGTACGCCAGCCGGTCCGGGTTCCACTCCAGCCACTCGGGGCCGCCGTAGGTGGCGCGGTCGTCGTCGGTGAGTCGGAGTTTCATCAGCGTCCTCTCGCGGTAAGGATGTCGGCGGTTTCCCGGATGGTTTCGTGGACGTCGCGGCGAGCCTCGTCACGCAGCCGCTGGCTGCGCTTCCACACGTTCGGAATCTTCTGGCTGACCCAGCGCCCGTTGCGGCCGCCCATGACCGGATGCCGGAGTCTTGTCTTCTGCCCGACCCAGTAGGCGAAGAGCGGGCGGATCCTGGGCGGCATCTTGCCGGAGTCGAAGTTGACCTCGGCGCGGGCGCCGCCACCGGCCGTCGACACCTTCCAGGTAAGCGCCCGGGCTGTTGGCTTGCGGACGCCCTGGTTGCGCATCGCCGCGGTGAACCGGGGGCGGCCGACTCGGCGGGCTGACAGGTCCGCGCCGAGGACGTCGGTGCGGATCTTGTCGTAGACGGCCTTGGTCGGGCGGCGAAGCGCCTCGGCTGTGCGCGGCCGCAGCTCGTCCCCGCATCGGCGCATGCGGCTGGCGATGTCGTTGAGCGCGTTACGGCCAGCGCCTTGGAACCGGACGCTCACGACGTGTTGCGGGCGATGTTGTCCGGGTCGGACAGCGGCCACGACACCTGGACCTTGCCGAGCTCGCCGATGTTGTTCCCGAACGGGATCCACTGGTTGATCAGGTAGGAGCCGACGTACTCCGGGTTCGTCGCGGAGATCGACGCGGAGGTCGGCCGGACCTTGAGCGTGACGACCGTGTTGAGGACCGCGTAGATGGTGGCGTCGGGCCCGCCCGCGGCGAAGTCCTGGTTGAACTGCACCTGGATGGTCGAGTCGCCGAGGCCGCCCTTGCGGGAGCGGGCGACGTCGCCCATGGCGGTGTCCTCGAGGGCCTCGAAGTCCAGCGGCAGGGTGACGCCGGTGACCCAGTCGGAGAGGTCGACTGCGCTGCACTCGAACCGGCAGTCGATGAAGGCGAAGGTGCTCACGGTGGCTCCTCATGCGCGCGAAGAAGCCACCCGTCTCGGGGTGGCCGGCGGGTGATCGGTGGTTGGGCTGTTACTTGATGCCGATGGCGACGGCGATGTTCGAGGTGCCGGTGATGGCCGAGACGTTGACGCGCCAGTAGTCGTCGGTGATCGGCCCGGCCACGCGGGTCACCCAGGTACTGCCGACGGCGGTGATCGACGGCGTCGTCATCCGCGTCGTGGCGCTCGGGAAGTTGCTCGCGTCGTCGGACTGGATCTGCAGCGTGAAGCTGGTGCCGATGCTGAAGCAGTGCACGGCGCAGTACAGATACTTGCCGGACGCGACGGCGCCGACCTGGACGACGGACCCAGCGACGCCGGTCGCGGAGATGTTGCCCTTGGGTACGAGCAGCCGGCCGCGGACCGCGCCGACGGACAGCGACCCGGCGCCGCGAACGCCCTGCGTCGCGATCGAGAACGGGGCGACAACACCGACGTCACCGAACAGGCTCTGCCCGAACTTGCTGGCCTGGTGGAAGTAGGCGACGTCACCAGCACTGCCGGTGGGCGTCTGCGTGATGACCTGCACCTGGGACGTCACGGCGTCCCAGATTGCCTGGTCGTTCAGGCCGACGCCGACCTGGTGGAAGCCGTTCGCGTTCGCGGTGACGTCCTGCAGACCGCCGATCCTGGACCGGCCGACCATCCCGAACCGGGTGTCCTCCAGCGCCGCGTGCTGGAGGTTCAGCCCCATCTTGGTCAGATCCGGGCCCAGGTCGTAGCCGCCGAGGAACATGGTGTGCTGCAGGGCGGCGTACGTGGACATGGGTCAGCTCGCCTTCTTCAGCAGGTCGACCGTGTCCGGGGCCAGCTCGATCAGCCCGGCGTAGACGAGGGCCGCGAGGTTCGTCTCTTCCGGGTCGAGCCGGACGGTGCCGCCGGCGCGGACGGTGACGCCGTCGACGCCGGACACGCCGGGGACCTCACCCCTCGCGCCACGCTCGGCGGCGACGACGGTGGCGGTTACGAGGTGCGGCTCGACGAGCTCGAGGTAGTGGTCGCGGCAGTGGTCGCGGCTGCGGTGCGCGGCGATCGCGATCTTTGTGCACCGGTCTTCGACGCAGAACTTGATGTTGGGCATGGCTCCCCTATTCGTTGCCGGGCGTGTGGACGATGAGCCGGAGGGTGGCGCCGACGTGGGAGCCGCCGGCGTAGTCGTGCAGGCCGCCGTACTCAGACATTCCGGCGACGTGCGCGTCGGTGCCGACCAGGCCGAGGGTGCGAGCGTTGAAGATCGCCTGCCGGATCGACTTGTCTCCGGCGCCGGTGATGTACGGGTCGAGCACCGCCTGGGCGACGACGAGGTCGCCGGTCGGTGCGAGCACGGTCAGGTCGAAGGTCCACGTGTCGGTGCCGCGGCCCATCGACACCACGAAGTCCGCTGTCCCCGGCAGGACCAGCGCGCATGGCGGGACCGGCTTGGCCGGGACACGCTCGTGCACCTGGAAGTCGGGGATGGCCGCCTCGAGGGTGGCTTTGACCGCGGCGCGGATCTGTTCGAGGGAAGCCATCAGATGCCCACCACGTCCATGCGCCGGTACGGGCCGAGCAGGTCCACGACGTCCGGGTCGCCGTGCCGGCTGATCCGGACGGCGCCGAACCCGTCGACGGCGTGGATGCCGTCGGGGCTGTTGGTCCGCTCGTACAGCGCGGCAGCCTTGATGAGGCATGCCTGGTTGACGTCGTCGGGGATCGCGGACCAGCCCCAGCGGGCGGTGACCTGCAGCGTCGTCCGGTAACGGGAGACCGGGAAGGTCTTCTCGTCGACGGCGACGATTCGCCACCAGGCGTAGGCGGCGTCACCGCCGTCGGCGTCGAGAGGCTCCAGCTGGTAGTCGGCGCTGTCCCACGTGGTGGAGTAGCTGCCGTCGCTGGTGGTGTCGGTGGCGATGACCAGCCCGGCTTGCGAGCCGATGTCGTGGACCCACACCTCGTACGGGTCGTCGGGCCGGTACACCTTCGGTGCCGCAGTGGCGTCGAGCCAGAACCGCCGGTGCGGGTAGCCGCAGTGCTTGTCGATGGCGCGCGACGCGGCGGTGATGGCCCGCTCGACCCGGCCAGTGACGGCCACGCCGGCGGTGTCGCCGATGTGTTCGCGGAACTCGACGAGGGTCGCGTAGCCGTTGGTGATCGTCACCCGGTCACCTCCGTCTACGCGGGCGCATGGTGCCGCGGGTCGAGTCGAGCGGACGTTGCCCCGCCTTGCGCGGGCCGTCGATCAGAGTCCGGGCCGCTGCTGGCGGGGTGCTGCCGCCGGATGCCTCGACCTGCAGCGCAAGGCCGGTCTCGGTGGCGGTGCCCAGAGTGCGGGCCTTGACGCGGGTGAGCGGCAGCGCTGCCTCGAGGGCGGCTGCCGTCCCGGTCGTGCGGGCCTTCACCCGTCCCAGAGGTGTCGCGGTGTCCGTCTCGGCGGCAGGGCCAACCAGGTGCATGCCGCTCGTGGTGATCGGCAGCGCCGTGCCGTTCTCGGTGGCGATGCCGAGCAGCCGGACCTTGCTCCGGCCCAGTGGCTGGGCAGCGTCGGTCTCGGCCGGCAGTCCGACGGTGCGCGCCTTCGCCCGGGCGACGGCTACCGCAGTGTCAGTCTCGGTGGCGGCGCCAGCAGCGCGGCGCTTGGCTCGGCCGAGCGCTGTTGCCGAGTCGGTCTCGGCCGACACGCCGACCGTGCGGTGCTTGGCCCGGCCGAAGGTGGTTGCGGCATCAGTTCCGGCAGCAGTCCCGACGGCCCGGGCCTTCTGCCGACCAAGTGCAACCGCGGTATCGGTCTCGGTGGCGGTATTGGCCGGGGCCGACTGTGACCCGCCTGCTGATGGCCGCACCGCGATGACCGCGTAGTTGTTTGTGTTGCCCGTCGACGGCGTCGCGGTGGACATGGTGACCGACCCGGCCGGGCTGGTCACCGCGTTCTGCACGGCCGCGTAGACCCGCATGTCGGGGCCGCCGATGCCGTCGGCGACGATCGCGGTCTGGTTGGCACCGGCCGTCATGTTGGCGGCGAGGTTCCAGTCGCAAGCGATCAGGAAGACCCGGGCGCCGGTGGTGGCGGTGGTGATGGCCAGCGAGATGACCGCGTTGGTGTTGTGCCCCTCGGTCGGGGTGGCGTCCATCGGCGTGGTCGTGTCCGCACCGGTGATCACCCTGACGTATAGGGCGGCCGGGTTGTTGGTGTTCGTGCCCGTCGTCGTCACGGTCATCGCCACGCTGGACGTGACAACGGCAGTACTGATCGCGATGTGGCCGTTGTTCGCGGCCGACGTGTCGTCCTGCTTGGAATGCGTGACGCGACGTGTCCAGGTCAAGCCCTGGCTGTCGGTGACCTGACTGGTGTTGTTGAGGTTGCCGCCTGCGGTGTCGTGCCACGCGAACGCCACGAGAAGCGCCCCGACCGGCGGGGTGAAGCTCGCCGTGGTGGCGGCCTTCGTGCCGCTGTTGGCCTTGACGAATGCGGGCGTGCTCGGGTCGGCGTCGCCGAAGGCCACGGCGCCCCCCTTATGGGCTGGCGGTGATCTGGAGCGCCTGGATGTCCTCGACCGTGTTGAAGCCGCGGGCGGTGAACGGCGCCTTGCCGACGCTCTGCGTGCCCTCCAGGCCGCCGACGTTGAACACCTTGTCCGTCGAGTCCGGCCGACCGTCGCCGCCCACACCGATGAGGACCTTCGTGAACACGCACCCGGCGTCGCGAGTGATGCTGCCGCCGGTGATCGACCGGGTCGCGTTGTTGAACGTGACCGTGATCGTGATCGCCTTGTCCTGGTAGTCGGCGAACCGCGAGACCCACGGCGACTGTAGGACGTCGCCCCTGGCCTGGGTTGCCATCAGGACGCCCGGAAGATGTTGTCGACCGTTGCTATGACGTCGGAGCCGTCCGGGGTGATGGAGAAGTCGTGCCAGGTCAGCGGGATCAGTGAGCTGTCGGTGCCGCCGGTGGTGTCCGGGTCGTAGCAGACGAGCAGGTCGGAGATCGCGTTGCCGGTCGCGGCGGTCCAGGTGATGTCGGCGAAGTCGACGTCGACTCGGTTGTTGGTGTCGTCGACCGTCACGGTCACCGAGGTGATGGTCTTGCGGCCCATCGTCGACTGCTCGTTCGTCGCTGCGGCGAGCAGCGTCGCCACGTCATCGTAGTCCTGCAGCGTGGCGTCGGACTCGACGCCGGACGCCTCGATCGGGATGACGATCAGGGCGTCGTTGGCGGCGGGCAGGGTGCCGTAGTAGGCGACCTTGCCCTTGGCGATGTTGAAGACGAAGTCGCCCATCAGCTGGTCCTCTCCGCGATCAGCGCGTGCTGGACCGGGTCCCAGCCGACCACCCGGTATTCGACCTGGCCCGCGAGCCGGAGCCGCGACCCGGACACCCGGACGAGGTGCTGGTCCGCGGTCATCAGGAACTCCAGCGAGATGGTGGTGCGCGGCGGCGCCTGGAGGATCTCGACCCGGCCGTCGTCGTGCCGCTTCATCTCGAGCGGGCCCTCGAGGATGTCGGCCATCAGGCGCCCCGGTTCGCGCCGCCGCGGTGCTGCCGGTCGGCGGTCTTCGGCTGCTGCCGCTCGGCCGCCTTCGTCTCCTTGAGGCAGCCCGGCGAGTCGCGGTTGATCCAGTCGGCGTCGGCCTGGTCCAGGTCCACCTCTTCGCCCTCCACCCACGGCCCGAACCGCTGGCCGTCCCGGGCGGCGGTGTACGCGTGCACGACGGTGTACTTCATGCCTGGTCACCGACCATCCCGTACCAGCGCACGCCGTCACACCAGACCATCGCGGTCTCGTTCTGCGTCGGCGTGACAATCGTGGCCCCGGCCGAGGTCCGGATGGTCAGGACCTCGGCGGCGTCAGCGGTGTTGGAGATGTACAGGTAGACGCCGGCGCACGCGCCGACCGCGGGCAGGTCGACGTTGCGTCCGGCGCCGCCCGGGTCGAAGGCGAACGCCTGGTAGGTCTCGACCTCGTCCTGGGTGATGACCCGGGCGCCGGCCAGGGTCTCGGCGGTCCTGGCCGAGAACCGGTTGCTGCGGCCGGTCGGCGCGGTCGCGATCCGCTCACGTGACATCGGTGTGTCCTCCTTCGGACAGCGCGGCCGGGCCCCGCGCGGGGCCCGGCCGACTTCGGTCAGATGTTGTAGAGGACCGCGGTGGACTCGATGCCCGACGCGGCGCCGGTCGGGGTGAACCGGCCGAACCCGAGGCGCAGGCTGTAGACGATGCGGGTCTGGTCGCGGGCGGGGAGCCGCTCGGTCTCGACCATGACCCGGCGCCGCCAGCCGACCTTGTAGCCGCGCAGGTTGGTCGCGACGACCTGGCCCTTGGTGTTGTTGTTCGCGGTCGTCGACACCTTGCCGTCGGCCTCGGTGCGGGAGATCGCGATGGTGGACACGTGGGAGTGCCCGGCGATCTGGGACACCTCGCCGTTGAGGATCGTGGCGTTGCTGCCGTACTTGTCGACGGTGAGGACGTCGTCGAGCTGGGCGATCGCGTCGGCGGTCTCCGGGTCGGAGAAGTAGACGAGGTCGCCCTTGTTCGTCGGGTGGCCCCAGTCGACGAGGCGGGTCTTGTCCAGCATCAGCCCGCGCATGTTGTGCAGCTTCGCGAGCGTGAGGGTGCCGGCCGCGTCGGTGCCGTTGGCGGTGTTGTCGACGAGCGCCGCGTGGCGGATGCCGTCGAACGCCAGGTAGTGCTTGGTGTCCGCCGGGTCGGCGTCGTCGAGGTTGATGTTGCCGGTGCCCGCGTTCGTGGTGTCGCCGTTGAGGACGAGGCTGTCGGTGTAGTGCGCGACCGACAGGCCGGCCTGCCGGCGCAGGAACGGGATGAACGGGATGATGGAGTCCTCGTCCATCTCGCCGCTCCACATCTGGTGGATGACGAACTTCTTGGCGTCGACCTGCACCCGCTGGCTGCCGGTCTTGACCGTGCCGTACTCGTTGCTGTTGTTTGCCGTGTTCTCCGCGACGAACTGCATCTCCGGGATGTCGACCTCGACCGGCAGGTACGCCGTCGGGTGCGCCATCTCGAACGAGTCGATCAGCGGGAAGACCCGGCCCAGCTTGCGGGGCGCCTCCCACAGTTCGCCGACGTACTGGGCGCCGATGAGCTGGGAGCCGAACCCAGACTCGGCGGTGTCCATCGCACGGATGGCCCGCTGGTAGGCGTTGGTCAGCTCGAACTTCCCGGCGCGGGCGAGGATGCGGTCCGGGCCGTGGAACTCGCCGAGCGGGATCCGCGGGAACAGGTCGTCGATCGCGGCCTTGTCGAGTTCACGGACCTGGTCGGCAGACATGTAGCGGGCGGCGGAAATCGCCTCGAAGGTCCGGGTGAGGTCCTCGGACGGGCCGGGGTGCAGGCCGCCGGAGCGGCGCGGCACGCCGCGCTGGGACGACATGAGGTCGAAGAGGAACTCGACGTCGCCGGTCGACAGACCCCAGCGGGCGTACTTGGTGCCGACGATCTGCGCGTCGGCCGGCTCGGCACCGAACCGGATCTTGCGCACGAACTCGGTGTCGGTGCGGACCAGGTCCTCGGCGACCTCGCGGACGAGCTGCTTGAGCTTCTCGTCGGAGGTGCGCTCGGACACCTGCTGGTCCACTGCGTCGAAGCGCTGCCGGATCTCGCCAGCCAGCGCGTCCAGGGTGACCGTGTCGGTCATCGTCAGGACTCCTTTGCGAAGGCCGCGAGCAGGGTGCGCGCAGCATCGGTGGGGACGCCGGCCGGGATGGCCGGGGTCAGGACTTGCACCGGCGCGGCCGGCTGTTCAGGAGTCGGGCCGCCGGGCAGCGCGTGGCGCAGCAGCGCGGCGAGCACCCGCTCGGCGCCGAACTCGGCGGTCAGGTTGTCGACGAGGGCCCGGGCTGCTGCCCGGTCGGCTTCGTCGAGCAGCCCGCGGCCGGAGGTGACGACGGCGTTTGCGTCCATCGGCACCGGGACGACGGACAGTTCGCTCAGTTCCCAGCCGACGGCGACGCCGCCCCGCCAGTAGTTGTCGTTCTCGTTCTCCCACTCGGTGACGTCGAAGCCGATCGACACGGCGGAGAGGATGCCGCGGCGCATCTTCCGCTCGCACCGCATCGCGAACTCGTCGTCCTCGTCGAACACCAGGTCGCCGGCGAGCTGCTTGCCCTCGACCTTGACGTTGTCGACCCGGCCGATCGGCAGGTCGTCACGGCTCCAGTACCGGTGGCCGTAGCCGAGGACCGGGTTGCGGTTGAACCGGCCGAGGTCGACGCCGGACATACGCAGGTCGATGCCGTCGGCCTGCCTACCTTCGGACGCCATGACGACGCGCAGCGGCGAGCCGTCGGCGAGGCTGGCCCGGTCGACGTAGCCGAGCGCGCGGTGGATGGTCATAACCGTGCTCCATTCATCGGCGCGAGAGCGGCGAGCAGCCGCCGGGCGGCGTGGTGGTCGAGGTGCCGTGGTGTCTCCGGCTGGTTCGCGGGGTTGACCTCGTCGTCCGGCAGACCGGCCGGGTCGGCCGCCTGGTCCGGGGCGGGATCGGACTTCGGCAACTGCAGTTGACCGTCCGAGCCGACGGGCGCCTTGTTGACCGGCATGTACGGGGTGTCGCCCCACGGCACGTCGGGCATGCCCTGCCTACGCCGCCATTCGTTGATCGTGATCGCGCCGCGGTCCAGGGCCTGCGCCTCCCGCACCCAGGCCTCGGTCGCCGACTCCTGCAACGCCGCGACCTGCGTGTAGTCGTACTCGCACCAGTCCGGGCCGCCGGGGAACCGCGGCAGGTACTGCTCGCGGATCTCGGCCGCCCGGAGGTTCGCGTCGGGCCGCAGCGTCCGCGACCACTCGATCTTTTCGAACGCGGTCGCGTTGGACAGGGTTGCGTGCTCGAGGTCGTTCTGCAGGCTGCTCTGCATGCCGTACGCGCGGCACACCTGCCGGAACGACATGTTCAGTCCGTCGATGTACTCGGCGTCCTTCGGGGTCACGTTGAGCCCTTGGATCTTCGCCTCGTACCGCAGGACCGCCCACCGGTGCGCCTTGTCGACGCCCTTCATCCGGGCGGCGAACTGGCGCTCCAGGTCCTCGGCCTGCGTCTTGGAGAACGTCACGTTGCCGGTGTCCGGGACGATCACGCCGCCGGCCATCAGCCCGTTGATGAACAGGTTCCGGTTCGCCTGCTGCATCGCCGACGCGGTGTCCGCGGCGAGCCGGGCCGCCGCGAGAGGCGACAGCGGCGCGAACTCATCGAGCGGATTCGGGTATCGGAACCAGACGACCTCGTGCGGTTCGAACGGGATCGCGGGGCCGCCGAGGATCGGCTCGTACAGGAAGCCCCGGAGGTACTTCTCCTCGTGCGGCACCGGGCGCAGCTGGGACGCCTTCATCCACCAGATCCGCGCCGGCTGCGTCCGGGACTCCGGTTCGAGGGCCCACGCAGTGTGACCCCACAGGCCCATCGCCATCTCGTCCATGCGGGCGAGCCGCTCCGCCGACCAGAACTCGTTGACCTTCCAGTACACGTCGGCGGCCGGATGGTCGGCCATCTCCTGCTTGTCGCTACCGCGGCCGCGGTAGAACCGCAGGTGCAGCTCGGCGAGCAGCCGGGCCCGCGCGGTCACAACGGTGTACACGTCGTTGCTGGTGGCGATGTAGTCGCCGTACTCCAGCGGCGCGAACTGCGAAACGTCATGGCCCCACGACGACTCGGTGCCGAGGACCGAGCCCGGGCCGACCGGCCACGACCTGCGACCCAGCCCGGCCTTCCGCGCCTGGATGCGCTCGAGCGCCCCCACCGTCAGCCGCCCTTCGGGGCCGGTGCGCACGCCGCGTACCCCTCGACCGCGGCGGCCCACCCGTACGCCAGGACCCAGCCGACGGTGCGCACCACGAGCCGGGCCGTCCAGCCCAGCACGTACGGCAGCGCAAGCAGCACCAGCAGCAGGATCCGGCGCCAGTCGACCGCCGCGGCCCGGTAGGCGACCCGCTCCGACAGCGGCAGCTCGGCCAGCTCGGCCGCGTTCAGCGTCGTCACAGCGCGCCTCCTCAGGACATCAGGTCACCGTCGAGCGTCTGCGGGCCAGACCCGCCGAACGTCTTGTCCGCCCACAGCGCGTTCGCCACGCCAGCCGCCGGCGTGGTGTCGACCGCCGCGGCGTAGTGGTCCCAGGTCTGCGTGCCGCCGGACTTCTTCGTGACCGCCCCAGCGATCGCCGTGGTGAGCACGCCCTGGCCGCGGTGCCGCACAGTGCGCGGCGACGGCTGCCTGGGCTGGCCCGGCTCGGGCTCGGCCGGGAGCGGACCGGAGACCCCGTCCCAGAGCCCGCCGCAGGCCTGCGCCTCCTCGGCCGTCGACATCATCCGCACCGTCGTGCCGGTGTGCTCGAGCACCGTGTCGAGGTCCGGCTTCAACGCCGCCGCGTTCGACGACGACGGGATCACCAGCGCCGACGGCGCCAGACGCAACACGAGCTCCTTGACCTTCGGTGCGACCCAGCCGGTGCCGCGCTCCGACACGGCGACCTCGATGTGGTGCAGCCCGTCGCCGCGACGCCCTGCTACAGAGATCGTGGTCCACTGCCGGTCCAGCGACATGGTGACGCACAGCGCCACCCGGCCCGCGCGCCGCGACTCCGGGTCGTGGGCAGTGGTCCAGTCGGCCTCCGGCACGTACCGCCACTGCTCGTCCGGGTCGGCAGGCCACAGGCCGAGATGCTCGGTGAAGAACTTGTCGGGCTTACCCGCCTCAAGGAACGCCATCAGCTGCTTGCGCAGGAACCACTCGCTGATGCGGATACCGAGCGCCGGGTTGCAGCGGTACATCTCCTCGACGATCGCGTCGATGTCGTGCCGATTGAAGTTCTTCGGCGGCGACCACTCCATGCAGATGACGCGGTCCTCGCCGCGGTGTCCGCGCTTGCGGACCGACGGGAGCATCGCGTCCTCGGGCATCGGCCCGGTGTCCTCGTCCGGCGGCGTCGAGGTGTAGATGATCCTCGGGTTTGGGATCGTCGACAGCGTCGGTGTCTGCGCCTGGTACTGCGAGATCGTCAGCGCGTACGCCTCATCGAACACGGTCGTCGAGCCGGTCAGGCCACGGCCGGCGCCCTCCGTGCGGGCGATGAACTGCAGGCTCCCGCCGCCGGCGGCCTTGGTGAGGTAGATGCCCTCGTCGCCCTTGGACTTCGACACCCGGGCGACCCGCTTGGACAGCCAGTCGCTGTTCTTGCAGATCTCCTCGAGGCGCGTGAACGCGGCCCGGCTGGTCTTGAACAGGTGCGCGCTGTGGAAGATCAGCGGCTCACGGAAGAGGAACAGGCCGCCGAGCTCGATCGAGTCGGTGACGTACCCCTTCCCGTTCTGCCGCGGGATCAGGTACGACTGCTCGAACCCGGCCCAGAGCCCGTCGTCCTGGACGCCGAACGCAGCCAGGTTCGCGTCGGCCTGCCACGGGTCCGGTGGCCGGCCGATCTGGGCCATGAAGTCGGAGACCTCGTCGCCGTACGAGCGGGCGTACGGCGGGACGACGCAGATCCGGGGACGTCGGTTACCCCGCCTCACGGGCGGCGCGGCGTGCCGCGAGGTCGTCGGCGATGCCGCCAGCGAGGTCGTCAAGCGGAGTCACCTCCCCGCTGCCAGGCATCTGGTCGATCTCCAGCAGCACGGCGCGCAGCTCGCGGACCACTGCGGCAAGCGGCGGGTCGACGCCGGCGGCGCACATCCGGCAGCAGAGGTCGCCGTTCATCGCGGCGCGGAGCCGGGTCCGGGCCTCGATGAGCAACGCCAGTCGATCGGTGTCCGCCAATGCCTTGCTCCGTCCACTGTGGACCCGCCCTAAGTTACCGGCGCGTACGGCCGATCTACCTTCTGAGATGGCGGTCACGGAGCGTGAGGGGCATAATGTCACTCAGAGTGATGACTACGCAGAGTGACATCCGGCCGAGGGCCCCGGAGAGAGAAGCGGGGGGTGCGAAGCGGGGGGTCGTCCACCTGACCAGCCCTCATCGGCGACCCCCTACCCCCTGACCTCACCCAACGTGAGCGGATGGGCGGTCCGTAGCCACTGGGCGTGACGACCGGGGGTGGGCTCGACGGTCGGTCACGCCACGTAGCGTGAGGGCGGGAGCGGTGGCCCGAGCGGGGTCACGCTAGGTGAGGTGCGCACGCTGGGTCACCATGGCTCGCTGGTGTTGAGCCGGCGCTGCGCCGAGGTGGGGCGGCGCTGGCCTCGCCCGCTGCTGACCGTGTTGCCCTTGGTCTGGTTGCAGCGCCGGGGCTTGCCGTTGGGGTAGGGCGGGCACTGGTAGCAGGGCACCTTGCCGTGGACGGGCTGCCGGTTGGACAGTGCGAGCGGGTCGCCGCCGAGGTCGAGCGGGATGATGTGGTCGCTGTCGCTGGCGCCGGGGTGGCCGCAGATGCCGCACCGTGTGCCGTACCGCTCGAAGGTCTGCTGCCGTACGCGCTCTGCTGGCCGGCCTGAGCGGCCGCGGCGCTGTGCGGGGGTGAGGCGGGCCCGGGATCGGTTGCTCATGGGTACACGTCTCCTGTTGGCGCTGATTGTGACATTCGCCGTTCGGCTGATCAAGCGTGTTGGCCGCTTGTACGAGCATTGGTTCGGCCGAACGTGCGGGCCTCGGCGGCTTGCAGGTCGGTGAGCCTGTACCAGGTGCGTCCCTCGGCGTGCTGCCCGGTGACGAGTCGCCTGCGGCTGGATGCCCAGCTGCGGATGAGGGCGGGTGTGACGTCGGGGCCGAGCTCGGCGGCGCCGCCGGCGGCTGTGACCCAGACGGTGCCGTCACCGGCGACAATGCGGTCGGTCATGACGCAGCCCACAGGTGGCGGCTGTGGAGGCGGGCGCCTGAACGGCGGCATGGGCAGCTGCCGCCGCCGCGGCAGAGGCACGGCTTGCCGTCGACCAGGGCGCGGCACTCGCGGGTCCAGGCGCGCCGGTCGGTGCTGCCGGCCCAGCGGTAGAGGGCGCGCTGCTTGCAGGCCGGGCAGCGCATGGTGCCCAGCGACTTCCACCCTTCGTCGGGGTCGTACTGGAGCACCTGCTGGACGCGGCGGACGGCGGGGCGTAGCTCGCTGACGATGGCGGCCGGCGTGGCGCCTCCTGCGTGGTCCAGTGCGTCTGCGAGCCATCTGGTGGTCCTGAGGGCGACGTCGGCGGTGACGCGGCGGGGCGGCTCGCCAAGAAGGACCCCATGGCGGCCGAGCCAGGGCGCGAGGTCGGAGCGGGCGAGCAGCACGGCCGTGTGGAGGGTCTGGAGGACGTTGGCGCGGACGTCGACGATGTCCAGGTCGGCCGGCGGCCGGGTGGAGGGCAGTGCCCGGTAGCGCTCGGTGGCGTCACGGTCGGCGCGTTCGGCCCGGGCGAGCAGGTCACGGAACGCGGTGCGGATCTCCTGCTGCTCCTCGGTGAAGTGCCGGACGGCCGGTGCGCGCCGGGTGAGCGTGGTGTCGGCGGCGGCGGCAAGTTGCGGCCAGGCGGCGGCGAGCAGGGCGACGGCGATGCGGGCCTGCTGGAGGGCGGTCGGGTCGACGGTCACGGTGCTCCGTCCTGCTCGACGGGCTTGACGTAGGGGTCGGGGCAGACAGGGCAGCTCGGGTCATAGCCGGGGACTGTGACTGAACCGGGCTTCTCCCCGGCCCGCGTCACGTCGATTTGCGGGCAGGTGCAGCGCGGCGGGGCGGTCTCGGCGGGCAGGTCGAAGCGCTGGAGGAGCCCGCGCAGCTCGTCGAGCAGGCCGGATGCGTCGTGGAGCTCGTCGACGAGCTGCCGGTCGTTGGTGAGCGGGCGGCCGGTCTTGGCGATATAGCCGGCTTCGGTGAGCAGCTGGACGAGCGTGGCGCCGCTCATGACGACGTAGCCGTCGGCGGGGCTGGTCTTGCCGGTGCACTTGGCCCAGACGATGCCGTGCTTGGCGTGGTCGTTGTCGCGCTCGCATTCGGCTTCGGCAAGCCAGCCGGCGAGGTCCAGGCGGGCGGCGCTCTTGGCCTCGATCACGATGCCGGGGATGCCTGCGATGTCGCCGCGGTCGAGGATGCCGGCCAGGGCGCGGCGCTCGGCGTGAGGGACGCCGTGGGCGCGGAGGTGGGCGACGATGGCGGTTTCCCACGCGGTGCCTTTGGCTTTTGAGCGGCTCATTTTGCTCCGATGTCGAGGGTGAGTTGTTGCGGGCTGTCGGTGCGGCATTGGTGTTCGGCGTGGATTTTGGTGCCGGGTGGGATTGGTGCGGCGATTCGCCATTCGTCTCGGTAGTAGAGGTGGCCCCATGACGTGTGGTTGTAGGTGCGGCGGCCGTCGAGGAGTGCGGTGATCTCGGCTTGGCGGTTTGGTAGTGGGGTTGCGTCGACTCGTGCTGGGGAGCCTTCGTCGTGTGCGGTGAGGATTGGTGCGTTGCAGCGGTGGCAGTGGTGTTGTTTGGCGACGGTGGTGATGAGGTGTTCGCTCATGAGCGGTGGCTTCGTCGCGGGGTTAGGGCTTTCTGGGGTTTGGTTCTGGCCGACCCGTTTTTCAGCTCCACGGGTCCATTACGGTCTGTAGTCGGTCCGTAAACCTCGCGCGCGAGGGGGCCGGAACTAAATCCCCCAAAGCCCATACCCCGGTTCATGGCGCCTCGCTTGTCACGATTTGCCACAGCTTGATGTTGGCGCTGCTGGCCCCAGCGGATCGGACGGTCAGGCCGCGTGCCCAGCGGCCCTCGCGGTTGCTGAGCCACTTCCCGAGGGACTTGGTGAGGCCCATGACGCCGCTGCCGTGGCGTGCTGCGCGGTCCCCGAGATCGCCCGGGAGGGCGTCGAGGGGAATGCCGACGGTGTCCGATAGGAGGCTGCCGTTGCTGAATTTGCCGAGCAATTCCTTGACGGTCCACGCTTCGCCTTTGACGTGGCTGTGAACGGCGTGCAGGAAGTCGCCCCAGTCGTCATCGTCGCTGCCGGTCGCGATTTGCGTGGTGTGGTGGTCGAATTGGCCGTCGATTTCCGCGTGCTGGAGGATGCCGTCGATGGTGCGGACCCATCGTGCGTATCCGTCGCTGGCGCGGGCGGCGGGGAGTGGCATTCCTGCGGCGACCCATCCGCGGACGATGGTGAGCAGCGCGTGCAGCAGCTGCCCGCGGCGCTCTCGTACCCAGGTCTCCAGGTCCTCGATCGCGAAGCCAGTCCTGAGCTCGGGGTTGGGCCGGCCGGGGTCGATCGCGGTGCGGAAGGTGCGGCGTGGGAGGTCGCCGCCGATGGCCAGGTTGTTGCCGGTGATGCACCACAGGCGGTCGTTGACGCATCGTGTCCAGGCGGTGGTGCCGAGCGGCCGGTCGTCCCACTGTGCCGACGTGAGCAGCCCGGCGAGCGTCGACGACTTGAGGGCGCCGCTGAGGTTGTCGAGGACGACGACGGGCCCGGTGGTGATGCTCAGGATGCTGGTGATCTGCTTGCGGAGTTCGGCGTCGTCCTCGGGCACCTCGGCGCGGAACACGCCGCCGTGGATCCACCGGTTGAGGTTGGCGAGGAGGGTCTTGCCGGAGCCGGGCTGGTGCGCCTCGACGGCCCACAATTTGTAGGGCGGCGGGCACATCGCGCGCAACAGTGGGGTGAGCAGGGCGCCGTAGGCGTTGGCCTTGTGGTGCGCCGACACGAACGGGAACCCGGCGACCATCTCCTCGAGGAGGCGGACGCCGGCGGCGACCTGGTCCCGGTCGGGTGCGTCGGCGACGGGCGGCACGGTGAGGCCGGGTTCGGGCAGGTGCAGCAGCCCTGTCGCCGGGTCGTAGCCGGGCGCTTCGATGAGGGTGCCGTCGGCGCGGAACACGGGGCTGTGGATGACGCCGCGGAGCGTGCGGAGGTTGGGCAGCATGTCGGGGACGTCGAGGGCGGTCCTCGCCGCGGTGCGGGAGAAGATCGCTGGGACCTTTTCGTAGTCGTCGCCGCGTTTGACCTCGCGGTAGACGCCGTAGGTGTAGCTGATGCGGCTGGCGAGGGTGCTGTCGTTGACTGGGCGGACCTGGGCGGGCCCGTCGTGGTCGACGAGCGACTCGGTGAGCGGCACGTACCCTTCGTCGCCCTCGCGTGGGGTGTGGACGACGGCGTCGAGGCGGCGGAACAGCCCGGCGAGCTTGCCGCGGCCGGCCTCGTCGCGGAGCCAGTCGGCGGCGAGCATCGCGTTGGAGACGTCGAGTTCGGGCGCCCAGACCCGCGACGGCTGCTGCTGTCCGGCCGGCGGCGCCGCGGCGGGCGGGGTGGGCTGCGGGTCGAACAGCGACGGTGGTCGTTGCTGCTCGAGCAGACTCGGCGCGGCCGTGGCGGTGGTGCTGGCGGCGGGCCCGAGGATGTCGCGGATCATCTGCGCGTTCTCGGCGGCGTGGTCCGGGGGTGGGCTGCCGTAGCCTTGCCGGCCGAGGGCGCGGGCGGCGGCCTGGTGGTCGCCGCCGAAGTGCAGCGCGGCGTAGGCGCCGAACTTGCTGTACGACTCGTCGCCCTCGAGCGGCGCCGCGGAGGTGGTGAAGACCTTGAGCCGGTCCGTGCCGAGGAAGTTCGTCGACGCCGAGATGCCGCTGGGTTTGCCGGGCCTGGTCCAGTAGGTGACGTCTTCCTGGGTGTAGTGGAGGCGCCAGCCGGCGGGGTTGAGGATCGAGGGCCAGTCGGCGCGGGTGTTGAAGTCGGCGCCGGGTTTGAGGTCGTCGCCCGGCCGGCTGACGGTGCCGAGCATCGGCGACCCGGCGGCCTGCGGCTGCGGTTCGGGTGGGGCGATGCGGGCGACGGCGGCGTCCAGGGCGTGCTGCAGCTGCTCGACCGTGTACCGCTGGCCGGTGGGGCGCGGGTCGGTGATGATCCGGGCGGGGCGGGCGCCGCCTTCCTTCCGGTTGATGGTGCCCGGCACCCTGAGCACGCGGGCGAGGTCGCCGACGCCGCGGCCGTACCGCCAGCCCTTCGACGCGGCGGCGTGCTCGATCACCGCCTGCCACGACTTCGCGAGGTGCTTGGCGGCGTCGAGGTTGGTGTCGGTGAGGATGTGCGGCTGGGTGAGGAGCCAGATCGGGTAGAGGCCTCCCCCGGAGTGCACCCACAGGGTCGGCTCGGGTAGGCCCGATGCGGCGATGACGGCGCGGCCCGCGGCCTCGTCGGGCGGCAGGTCCTGCTCGGCATGGCCGGGGCCGGCGAGGTCGAGGTCGGCCCACAATCCGGGCAGCGCGGCGGAGTCTTCCGCGCTGCCGCGGCGCTTGATCCGCTTCGGGCACCGGGACGTTTCCAGGCCGCACGGGGTCTCGCCGCAGCCGTGTTTGAACGGGGCGAGGCCGGGTCGGGTGGAGGTGACGCGGACGTAGATTCCTTCGCGGCCTTCGCTGTCGAGGTGGGTGACGTAGCCGGTGGCGGCGTCGAGGTCGGCGAAGGTGCGGCCGGCCCAGTCGCCGGTGGAGCAGATGTGGATGTGGCCGGGGCTGTCGCCGTGCAGGATGCGCAGCCAGCTGCGGACCGCGGCTGTGTCGGCGGTGGCGGCGGGTGGCCTGACGGTGATCGTCATTGGTATCGATGCTCCGGTCTAAGCGGGCCTGCCCCGCACCGGGGAGGGACGGTGCGGGGCAGGCAGATCAGCAGGGGTGGAGGGGGCTTAGAACGGTGGCTCGTTGCCGAACCCGGCGGATGTGGGCGCGGCGGCGGGTGCCATGGCGGCGCGGACGGCGGCCTTCTGCGTCTCCGGCAGGGCGGCCCACTTTGCCGGGTCGACGCCGGGCGGTGGCGTGTCGTCGATCGCCGACCCGCTCATGAGCGACCCCTGCACCGCGGCGGGCGCGGCCTGCGCGGGCGCCGCGGTGGTGGCGGGCTGGCCGGCCGCGAGGAGGCTGCCGGGGTCGACGCTCGGCTGTGCGTATTCGGCGGCGAACTCGTAGGGGCTGCCCTGGGTCCCGGTCCCGCCGGTGCGGCGGACGGCGAGGCGCCCACCGATCGCGATGCCGGTAGCCTCTGCGCGCTTGACGGCCTCACGGACCGGTTCCTGCATGCGCGGCGGGATGTGGAGGCGGCGCTTGCCGTCGTCGGTGGGGTCGGCGGGGTCGCGGAGCTCCGTCTGCAGCGTGACGATGATCTGCATCATCGGCTTCCCCGA
Organism: Dactylosporangium sp. NPDC051087; assembly: GCF_055586325.1. Taxonomy (NCBI): domain Bacteria; kingdom Bacillati; phylum Actinomycetota; class Actinomycetes; order Micromonosporales; family Micromonosporaceae; genus Dactylosporangium; species Dactylosporangium sp. NPDC051087. Next base: position 196,935 of record NZ_JBVJIJ010000004.1, read on the forward strand.
CTGCGGCCAGAACGCGAGCTCTTCGCTCTTGAACTTGGTCATCTGGGCGACTTCGGGCGCCTCGACGATGGTGCCGATGACGGTGTAGCCGACGGGGTTGTCCTGCCAGTTGATCGATTTGGTGCCGCCGGACATGAGCAGGGCGTTGGCGTCCATAGCGTGCTGGTCCACTTCGGTGATCTCCTTGGATTCGGGCTGGTCAGGGGATGATTCCTGCGACCTGCTTGCTGATTGCGGTGTCGAAGTCGCCGGGGCAACCGGTCGCGTCGGCCGGGCCGCCCATGCGTCGGAACGGGCACCAGGTGCAGGCCTTGCCGGGCTGCGCGGGGACGAGGTCCCACATGGCCGGCTGGTTGGCGACGTCGAGGGCGCCGATCAGGTCCTGGGTCTCGTAGTACCTGGTGAGGGCGTTGATGGCGATGTTCGGGTTGTATGCCTCGGTCCACTCGGCGCTGTCGTCGAACGTGTGCGACCTGGCGAGGAAGACCAACCTGACCCAGCGGACGTCACGGCCGGCGCGCTCGTGCCCGTACCCGTACAGGTGCGCCTGCAGCCGGTACTCCTGCTTGACCAAGAGGTGGTTCGGGATCGTCTTCCGTTTGACCTCGCGGAGGGCGGTGGTGCCGACGAACTTCCAGTCGACGACGGTGCCCGTGTCGAGGTCGAACGCGTCGCCGCAGCCGTTGACCTCGTCGTCCATGTGGACGCGTTCCTCGATGACCCACCGCTGGTAGCCGAGCTGCTGGTTGTGCAGGTGCAGCGCCTCTTCCATGAGGCCGTGGACGGCGGTTCCCTGCATCGGCGCCCACGGCGGCCGGTGGTCGGGCAGCTGGCGGGGGACGCCGCCGAGCTTCATCGCGAGCTGGCGTTGGCAGGGGGTGCCGAGCTCCGAGGGGCCGATGCGGGTCTGCTGGCTGCGTGGCCGGGATGCGTCGAGGTCGGCGAGGACGTCGCGCATGACGGCGAGGGTCGACGGCGGCGGCCCGTCCGGGATGAAGCGCGGCGCTGGCGGCTGCTCGGCGGGCGTGGGCTGCTCGATGAGGGGTTCGCCGCTGATGGTCCAGCGGACGCCGCCCTCGTCGAGTGCCGGCGCGGCGGTCGGCTGGGTGGTCGGCACGACCAGGTCGGCGAGGAGCGCGGCGAGCTCGGCGTCGGAGATGCTGGTGGTCATGCGACACCGTTGATGCCGGCGCCGTCGAGCGCGTGGTGGATGAGGCCGAGGTCGTCCGCGCTGAGGCTGCCACCCGGGCCCGTCCCGCGGCCGAAGGTGGCACGCTCGATCAGGTCGTTGGTCGCGGCCCGGGCCATCTTGACGGCGCGCGCGGCGGCATCGGGCGTGTGCTCGACGGTGAACGCGAACACGATCTCGTCGTCGGTGACGTGGACCGTGCACCAGTCGTCGGGTGCGCTGGTGATGGAGCCGATGTTGCTGCCGGTGCGGGCCTTCCAGTCCTGGAAGGCGATGGCCTCGACCTTGTTGACGGTGCCGATGTCGGACCCGGCGCGGACGGCGAACTCAACGCGGCGGACGATCTTCTCGCTCTTGCGGTAGGTGGTCATCGGTGGCCTCCGAGGCGTCGGGCGGCCTGCGCGAGGAGGGCCGCGGTGAGGATGAGGGCGCCGATGTTGCGGGCGGCGCGGAGCAGCACGTCGGTCACAGCCACACCGACCCGAGCCACAGGCCGGCGGCGAGCAGGAGCAGTCCGTAGAAGGCGAGCGCGACCGCGACGAAGATCGGGTTCGCGATGCCGCCGTCGTTTTCGCTGGACGGCGCCCACTGGTGCTCGCTGATGACCATGAGGACGGCGCGTTTCTGCCAGCGGGTGAGGTTCTCCTCGGGCTCGCCGCGGCCGTTGAGCTTCCGGACGGTGATCGAGCCGGGGTCGCCGATGGCCTGGGCGACCCGGTCGGGGAACGTGTCAGCCACGGCCGGTCTCCAGCAGGTCAATGACCTCGGCCCACCGGGCCGAGGCAGCCTCGAGCAGCTCACGGTGCCGCTGCTCCGCCTGCATCTCGACGAAAAACACGTCCGGGTCCTGGATGCCGTCGATGTGTGAGCGGATCAGGTTGGCCAGCGTGGTCGGGTCCAGCGCATCGAGCTCCCACGACTCGTAGCCGTGCTCCTGGACGTAGCCGCTCGCCCGCGAGTCGGTGAGCTTTGCCGGGTTCGGCGGCGGGTCGTACTGCTCGACCTGGTCGTAGTTGAGCGCGATGCGCCGCACCTCGATCGGTTCGCCAGCAACGTGCGTTTCCATGGCGGCCCGGATCTCCTTGACCAGGACCGAGCTGCCGTCGAAGTCGTCCTCGTGGGCGTTCAGCCAGTCGACGTCGAGGAAGTTCTGCAGGCGGTCGCGGATGTCGCGGGTCATGTCGATGCCGGACGGGTCGTGGTCGCCGAGGTGCAGGACGGTGACGCCCTGACCGGCGGCGATGTACCGCATGTGCCGTTGGGCGGCGGCCCACAGTTCGCTCTGGCTGACGTAGCCGCGGCAGGCGAAGTAGTCGACGTCGGCCTGCTCGGCGACCCGCCCGACGATGCCTGCGAGTGCGTCCTTTTCCACCCAGACCTCGACGCGGCGGGGCTGGGATGCCCACTTGTCGATCGCGAATGACCGCGCGGCCGATCGGATGATCGACTCGGGGGTCGTCCAGTGGGAGTTGCCGCGCAGGTTACGGGTGCGGTCGACGATGTAGTCCCAGTCGAGCATCCCGGCCAGGCGCGCCTTGTTGATGATGCTGCCGAGCCGGTTGTAGCTCTGCTGCGTGTTCGGGATCAGGTCCCGCGCAACGAACTGGTAGTACAGCTGGCGCAAGGTCAGGTCGTAGCCCTGCTCGCGGTAGTCGCGGCAGATGCTGTTGGCCTGCGCGATGGCCTGCCGGGCTTCGGCGCCCGGGCTCCAGTCCTCGTACTTGATCCTCATGCCTGCGCCTCCTGGTCGATGTGGTCGAGGACGAGGAGCCGGTCGCCGACGTCGCCGACCTGCACCTGCCAGCCGAGGGCGTCGGCCTGCGCCGCGATCCAGCACGCCTCGAGCCGCCTCGAGGTGCACGCACTCCATGACTTCGAAGCCAGTGCGGTCGGTGAACGGCACGAGCACGCGAAGCGCCTGGCGCAGGTCAGCGACGCTGACGGTGATCGTGTTCATGCCCGCACCAGCCCGTTGAGCCGCGGCACGATCACGGCCTGCTCGGCGGCTCTCGTGACGGAGGTATACATCCAGCGGGACCCGTTCAGGTGCGCCTCGGTGACCGCGGCGTCGCGGCCGAGGGTGCGTTCGGCCTCCCGGTACGCGGCGCCGTAGAACACGGACGCCTCGTCGACCACGAGGACCCGCGGCCACTGGCTGCCCTGGCTCTTGTGGGTGGTGATTGCGTGCGCGAACGTCGCCGCGATCACGGTGCCGCGGCCGTCGCGCTTCGCTGCCTTTTCGCCTTCGAGGTCGCGGAATCCGGCGGCCCAGGCGGTGACGTCGCGGACGAGTCCGTCGTCGTCGCGGACGGTCAGCCAGCACCGGTCGTCGCGGTCGCCCGGGCGCGAGTCGAGGACATCGAACTGCTGCCCGTTGAACACCTGCGCTTCGCCGCTGTTGGCGAGGGCGATGACCTTGTCACCGGCGACCGGCCGCTGCCCGCTGAGGCCGCGGAACGCGCGCATCATGTGCACGGCCTGCCAGCGGGTGGCGTTCCGTCCGACGAGGATCTGGTCGAACGCGAGGAGCTCGTCGAGGGTGAGCTGCTCGCGGCGACCGGAGTCACCGTCGCGGCCGGCGACGCCGTAGTCCCGCTGCCCGGCCTGCGAGTTGCGGATGGCGGTGGCCATGCGCGTGACCGGCGAGTCCAGGGCGCTGCGGTGGATGTCGGTGAGGAGGTGGTCGGCGGGGGCGTTGATGAAGTAGCCGCCGCCGTCGACCGGCGGCAGCTGCGCCGGGTCGCCGAGGCACAGGACCTTGCACCCGTAGGAGAGGATGTCGCGGGCCATCCGCTCACCGACCATCGACACCTCGTCGAGGACGAGCAGCTGCGTGTGCTCGAGCTCGGACTCCTCCTTGAGGATCCAGTCTGGGCTGTCGACCTTCGCCTGTTCGCGGGCGATCTCCCGCTGCAGCTCGGCGCGGTCGAACAGGTCTTCTACGGTGCGGAGCTGCGCGCGGAGCTTCTCCAGGTGCGCGCGGACCTTTTCCACAGGCTGATAGATCAGGCTGTGGACGGTCGACGCGCCCTCACACGACTTCTGCCTCAACACGTAGGCGGCCTTGCCGGTGAACGCCGCGTACGCGACCCGGGTCAGGCCGAGCTCGTCGACGATGGCGCGGGCGAGGGTGGTCTTGCCGGTGCCGGCGTACCCGAACAGGCGGAACACCTGGTCGCCTTCGTCGGTGGGCCCGAAGTCGATGCGGGCTTTGCCGCCGTCCCGCTGATACCAGTCGAGGACCTTGCGGATGGCCTCCTGCTGCTGCGGCGCCCACTCCATGCCGCCCGCCGCGATCGGCTTCGGCGCCGGGGTGGGCTCGTCGACGAGCAGCTCGTCGTCGAGGTCGGTGCCGACGAGGTCGACCAGGCGCAGACCGCCGTCGGCGTACGTCTCGTGCAGCGGGGCCGTCACGCGGAACCTCCCATAGCGTCGGCCAGCTCGGCCGCGGTGATGTCCTGTGTGTGATCGAGCAGGTTCGCGACGGGCCAGCGCCGGCCGTCGGTGTGGTGCTGGCCGCGGCGTCGCATCGCCGCGACCGTGTGCGCGGGCCGCCACACCTGCTCGCCGTGCCGGGCGTGCCGCGGGCCGTGCGGGACGGTGTCGTCGGCGACCTGGTCGACGCGGCCGGCGGCGTGCCTCGGCTGGTGCCGGACCGGCAGGGTGAACGGGTCGCTGGGCGGCGTCAGGGTGAAGATGACGACGCAGCCGCCGATCAGCGCCACGACGCAGGCGACGGACCAGGCCGCGAGGAGCAGGTCAGTGTCGAGCAGCTGCAGGAGCAGCAGCGTGGTCGGGGTCAGCATGCCGAGGTCCCGTCGTCGTTCAGGGTCCAGGTCATGCGGTCCAGGGCTGCGAGGTCGGGGCTGAGCGGGCCGCCGTCGAACGGCTCCTCGATGCGCATGCGCTCGGCGAGCCGGTCCATCAGCCGGTCGGCCTCCTGCAGCGCCTCGTCGCGCTCGCCGCGGGCCTTCACGGTTGCCGCGCGGGCCCGCTTCAGCTGGCCCTCGGTGACGCACAGGAGCGCGAAGAAGATCCCGGACGTCGCGGCGAGGCCGACGGCGAGGAAGAGCAGGGCGGTCATCACCGCGTCACGTCCTCGGCCAGCTGCAGGACGATCGAGAGGACCCGGAGGGTGAAGCCGCGCCACGGCGTATCGCGGCCCATCTCGTAGGCCCGCATCGGCTTGCCGCCGGACTCGTAGAGGCCGCCCCAGGACGTGACGCAGACGAGGTGCTCGGCCCAGTCGTCGACGTCGCCGGTCGCGTTGCTGTCCATGTAGAGGGTGACGTGGGTCTGGTCGCCGTAGCTGCTGAAGTCGATCGAGTAGGGCATCGGCAGGCCGTCGAGCTCGACCGCGCGGTGCACGGCGAGGACGAAGGCGCTGCGGCGGGCGTGGGTGGCGAGCCGGGCGTCGCGGACGCCGGTGGACTCGTCTACGGTAGTGGGCATCGGAGCATCTCCTCCGGTCATGGCCTCGCAGGCGTTCCAGCGCCGGGCGGGGCCTGCTTGTTTGGTGGACTTCAGGCGGCCTTGCGCGCGGGCTTGGTCTGCCGGGCGAGGTACGCCGAGAGAGCGGCCTCGGTGATGCGGGTTGCGCGGCCGGCGCCGACGAAGGTGCGGTCGATGACGCCGGATGCGACGAGCCGGTACGCGGAGGCGCGGGAGATCTTCAGCCGGGCGCCGAGTTCGGCGACGGTCATGACGGTCTCGGGGGTCTGGCTACGCATCGGCCGTGACCTGCTCGGTCTTCGCCGCGGGGACGCGCTCGAAGAGGACGTCGTAGTAGGTCTGGCCGAATTGCTTGAGGCACGCGTCGACGAAGCGCAGGCCGATGCCCTGCTTGCCGCTGCGGATGTTCGTCAGCGTCGCCTGGCTGATACCGAGGTGCTTGGCCCGCTCCGCGTCGGTGGCCCAGCCGCGCAGCTTCGTGTGCCGGTCGAACTCGTCGATCCGGAGTTTCACGGTGGTGTCGCTTTGGCTCACGAAAGTCAAGGTACCCGCTCACTTTCTCGCAAGCAAGTGGCGTGACCCGGGTCCTTCCCATCGAGCGACGAACGTGCATACTCTTAGGCGCACACAAGTCGGGGAGGCGATGAAGTTGAATACGAGGGCGGTCGGTCGGGCCGCCGTGCCAGGCTTGACGCTTACTCGCGAGAGAGTGACTGACGAGGAGGTGACCCTTAACGTCTTAGGTGTGCCAGCCGAGCCGTGGCCCGCGGAAGACTTCGCGAGGTACCTCCGGAACCTGATGGACAACGCGTCCATCAAGGATTTTGCTGAGCTAAATCGGCTGACTGGCGTGTCCCAGGCCCAGTTCTCCAACTGGCGGCGTGGCATTGCGCAGCCGAGCAAGGCGAGCCTCAACCGGATCGCGCCGGTGCTCGGCGTGAAGCCGGTCAAGCTCTGGTTCGCCGCCGGCCTGGCGTCGATGGACGACCTCGACATGGACGAGGCGCCCGACCTCACCGAGTTGCCGATGCCGGAACTCGACGAGGTGCGCACGATGCTGAAGGACCCGCGCATCACCGACGAGGACCGCGCGTTCGTGCGGCAGCAGCTGCGGCTGATCACGTCGTGGGTGCAGGGCGAGATGGACCGGCGCGCGGCCGCGCCGAAGCGGACGCTCCCCCGTCGACGGGCGAACTAGCCCGGTCGTGGTAACCCATTCGGGTCCGAACAATGTCATCCGAACGTATGTTCTAATCCACCGATCGGCTTGATCACTCTGTGTTGCTAGCCGGTTGCTTTGTAGTGGGCAATTATTGCCAACTTAAGTCGAAGACGTTTCGCCATTGGCGGGGTGCGACGTCGAGCACAGGGCCACCACAAGGGGGAACGTTGCTATGGACTCCGCCGCACAGAAGTGGACAGGTGCCGCAGCCGCTTTACTGGGCACAACCTACGGATCATTTTCTATCTATGCACTGAGTGACGGCAGCGGCGGCTTCGAGATCCACCAGACCGTCAGCCGCGGCGCAGCACTCCTCATCGGCATCCTCTCGATCGGCTGGCTCATCATGGTCGCCGTCGACACGGGCAACCGGCGCAGCGCCGAACGCGACATCCGATACGTCGTCGCCACCGAAGTCGAGCGCCAGGCCGTGATCCTCGAACGCATCCTGGACGAGAAGTTGCGCGACCTCCGCGCCGGCATCGACAGCGACGCCGTCACCCGCAGCACCGAAGACACCGAAGAGATCAAGGTCAACCTCGTTCAGCAGCACGTGCAAACCATGCGCATGCTGCGGCGGCTGCTTGACGAGGCCGCCGACCACAACCACAGGGAGCACGAGCGAATCCTGCGGGCGCTGATGGTCAGCGACACCCAGCCACGGCAGGGCCGGGCGTCAGTGGTGCAGCTTCGGCCGAACGGCAGCTGATGGCCTGGATCCGGCAGCTTGAGAGCGGGCTGTGGGCAGCGACCGTCCGGACCGGGCCAGGCCCCAACGACCGCATCACCGAGTCCGACCCGAGCAAGGCCGCGATCGCCGACTGGGCCAAGGCGCAGGAGGTCGCGATCCGGCGCGGCGATTGGATCGACCCCCGCCTCGGCCGGGTCACCGTCGCCGAGTGGTGGCCCCGCGCCCACGCCGGCCGCGGTCACCTCGAACTTGCCAGCACGAAGCGGGACGAGTCGGTCTGGCGCAACCACGTCCAGCCGTACTGGGGAGCGAAGCTGCTCTCGTCGATCCTGAAGCCCGACGTCAACGCCTGGGTGAAGGAGATGCGGACCTCGCACAAGGACGATTGCCGGGACCGGCGGTGCAAGGGCTGCCGGGTCGGAGCGCACACCATCCACGCGGCGGTGCACGTGCTCCGGTCCCTGCTCGAGGTGGCGGTCGACTCCCGCATCCTGAATGTCAACCACGCGCGGAACGTGCGGCTGCCGCGGCTGCCGGCACACGTCGACCGGGTCTTCGAGCCCGACGAGGAGCAGCAGCTGCTCGACCGGCTCGACGCGCTGTTCCCCGGCCGGGTCGACGCCCGCCTGTTCGTCGAGCTGATGTTCGACAGCGGGGTGCGCTGGGAGGAGGCCGGCGCGATCACCCGCGACGTCTGGGACATGCGGCGCGGCCGGTTCGTCGTGGCGGCGGTGCTCGAGTCGGACGGGTCGCTGCGACCGTATGCGAAGAGCGACGCGGGAAACCGGCCGTGCGTGGTGAGCCCTGGACTGTGGGCGCGGCTGCGGCCGGTGGTGATGGCGACGCCGCCGGGCGAGGTGGTGTTCCGGGCGCCCGGTGCCGCGCACCTCGACGACTGCCGGCAGCGCAAGAACTGCCCTGGGTGCAAGGTGCCGAGGTTGCATTACTCCAACTGGCACGACCGGGTGTGGTCGCGGGCGCTAAACCTGGAGGAGGTGCTGCCACCGGCGCCGCGACCGCCGGGCAGGCCGGGTCCGATGCCGCGGCAGGTGCGTCGGGTGCCGTACCTGACCGATCCGCAGCCGACGCCGCACGACATCCGTCACACGTACGGCACGCGGCTCGCCGACCAGGGCGTGCCGAAGCACGACATCAGCGAGTTGATGGGGCATGCGGACGGCCGGTCGACGGACCGGTATGTGCACTCCGGTGACGGGCGGTTCGGCAGGGCACTGGCGGCGTTGGAGCGGGCGCGGCGTGGGGCCTGACTCACACGCGACTCTTGATCTCTACGACGCAAGGCCCGGGATGATCTCCCGGGCCTTGCGTTTGTGCAGCTAGCGTTGCCAGAGCCGCCTAACGGAATCGAACCGTTGACCTATTCATTACGAGTGAATCGCTCTGCCGACTGAGCTAAGGCGGCAACGATGACCAAGTGTACGGCACGCCCGGGGGGCGCGCGCGAGGGGTTTCCCGAGTAACGTTCGGCCGCGTGATCCCTGACGATCTGCCGGCCGCCCCCGGCGAGCTGACGGCACAGCCCGGCGACCCGATCCTGCCGTTGCCCGAGGCCGGGCCGCCGGCCGCTCAGGTCGGTGACCGGCCCAACGCGCTGGACCCGGACCAGATGGGGTTCACGCCGCGGCGGGCGGTGCCGTGGCTGAGCCCGGTGCTGCTCAGCGGGACCGCGGTGCGGGTCGTGCTGGCCGACCTGTTCGGGGCGTATCTGGACAAGCGCGAGCTGCAGGACTCGATGCCCGACCGGATCATGCGGGAGGCACCCGGGTACACGGGCTTCTACAGCGCGGACACGGCCGACGACTTCCCGGACGGCGAGCTGTGGGTCGACTACTGCGCCGACACCGGCGACGGGTTCAACGCCACCTATTCCGTGGCGTACCTGCTGGCCCAGCCGGAGCTGACGGTCGAGGGGCACGAGCTGCCGCGCGGCGAGGTGCTCGTCCTCGGCGGTGACCAGGTCTATCCGACGGCGAGCGGGCAGCAGTACGAGGACCGGTTCAAGGGGCCGTTCCGCGCCGCGCTGCCCGAGCCGCCGCCGGAGGGTCCGCGGCCGCGCATGTACGCGGTGCCCGGCAACCACGACTGGTACGACGGCCTGACGGCGTTCCTCCGGCTGTTCGTACGCGGCGGCGAGGGCAAGATCGGCGGCTGGCAGACCCGGCAGTCCCGGTCCTACTTCGCGATCGAGCTGCCCAACCGGTGGTGGATCCTCGGCACGGACGTGCAGGCCGGCGCGTACATCGACGATCCGCAGCTGCGGTACTTCAACCGGGTCGCGGCCCGCCTCGGCCCCGGCGACAAGGTCATCATCTGCCCGCCGTCGCCGAGCTGGGTGGAGGCGCAGGAGGACCGTAAGGCCTACGACAGCCTCGACTACTTCGTGCGGACCGTCATCGCGCCGACGGGCGCAGACGTGAAGCTGATGCTCTCCGGTGACCTGCATCACTACGCCCGCTACGAGGGCGCCGACCGGCAGCTGATCACCTGCGGGGGCGGCGGCGCGTACCTGTACCCGACGCACGAGCTGCCCAGCCGGCTGGAGGTGCCGCCGCGCCGTTCCCTGGTGCGCAACGCCAGCCCGTCGCAGGCATTCGACTTCAAGGCGGCCTATCCGAGCAGGGCCCGGTCCCGCCGGCTCTCGTTCGGCGTCTTCTGGCGCGTACCGTGGCGAAATCCCATGTTCCTCGGGCTGCTCGGTGTCCTGCAGACCCTGACGATGCTGGCCTTCGTCAACGCCGCCGACCGCGTCATGTCGGGCGCGGAGCAGCGCCTCGTCACCATCCCCGCGTTCCTGATGGTGGCGGTCGACGTGGTCAGCGCGTATTTCCTCGCGATGCCCGGCGTCGCCGGCAGACGCAGACCCAAACACTGGCTCCTGGGGCTGGGCCACGGCGCCGCGTTCGTCGGCATCGCCGTGCTCGGCACCTGGGCGTGGCTCAACCTGCCGTTCGTCGACCAGGCGTGGCCGCTGCCGCTGCTCATCGCGATCGTCCTGTACTTCCCGCTGTCGTGCGTCGCGGCCGGCGAGCTGTTCGCGCTGTACCTGCTGGTCGCCTCGGCCTTCGGCGTCAACGTCAACGAGCTCTTCGCCGGGCAGGGCATCACCGGCTACAAGGGCTTCCTGCGGATGCGCTTCGGCGCCGACGGCACCCTGACGATCTACCCGATCGGCGTCGACCGCACGGCCCGCCGCTGGAACGCGCAGTCGACGGGCTCGTGGTTCGCCCCGCGCAAGCCGATGCGCCTGCGCCTGATGGAGCCGCCGATCACGCTCAGGTGAGGTACGCGATCAGGCCCACCCCCTCAGCGGTTGCACCGGGCTGCCCGAGCGCGCGCAGCTCCTCGGCGACGGCGGCCCGGTCCAGCACACCCGCACGGGCCGCCTGGTACCGCACGATCGAGTAGAGGAACACGTCGAGGTTGTCGAACTGCGTGCCGGCCTCGATGACCTGCTCCTCGTGGAACCACACGGCGATCCTGCCGTTGGTCAGCATCACGTACAGGTTGCCGCCCCCGTCCGCCGCGACCGACCACACGTCGTCGTCGGAGAGCTCGGTCTCGTAGTCGGAGTCGAGGATCTGGCAGTCGTTGCCGGCGAAGTCGAACCCGTAGGAGTCCTCGGTCACGTCGACCACCCACGGCATCGTCCCGCTCCGCACGAACCGGTCGTACGCCGCCAGCGCCGCGGCCGCCTCCGCCGGCAACCTGGCCAGGAACGGCTCCACCGGCCTGGTGTCCTCGGCGACCGTCGCCATCTCCCGATCCGGAAACCACCGCGCGAGGTCCCCGGCGAAGTCACGGCTGCTGTACCCGGCAAGCTGCTCAACTGACATCCGGCGATCTTAGTGCGCCGGCTACAGGACGACCCGGGTCGTCGGGGTGCCGGTGCCGGCCGGCCCGGTGGCGGGCTCGGTGTACCGCAGCTCGACCAGCTCCGGCGACCACCGCGCCAGCAGGTCCTGCGCCGCACCGAACGCGTCCGCGACCGGCTGCAGCACCCGGACCCCGATCCGCGCGGCCGCTTCGAGCACGGCGGCGGACGGCGGCCCTTCCCCGACCGGCTCGCCCCGCATGGTGACCGCCTCGGCCGAGGTCGCCACCCGCGCCACCGCCTCGGCAAGCTCCCGCCGCAGCCCTTCGGCCCAGTCAGCGAGCGCATCGGCATAGGCAGCGGTGGCCCGCAGCCTGCCCGTAATGCTCTCCGGTTCGCCGCCGCCGATGTACGTCGAAAGCGCCCCCCACCGCGCCGCGAAAGCCTCCGCCCCCGACCCCTCCCACACCCCACTCAGGTCCGCGGCAAGCCACTCCCGCCGCCGGGCGAACCTGTCCGCGTCGCCCCGCAGCTGCGTCGCCGCCACCCGCAGCGGCTCAGGGTCCAGCTTCAACCCGAACTCCAGCGCGTCCCCGGGCAGCGCCCCGACGACCCGCAGCAACGCCCAGATCGGGTCCCCGTCCGGCGCCCCGCCCGCGACGAGCACGGCATCGACCCGGTGCAACACCTCGGTCCCGATCCCCCGCAACCGCTCGAGCGCATCCATCACACGTCCTCCTGCCGCCCGCCGCGACCCTCACTCCGCGTCGACCACGATGCGCGGGACCGTGGCTCATCGCGCCGGACCGGCCGCCCCGCGGACCGGGCAGGGATCAGCGACGACGGATTGCTCCGACACGCCACCGACACCACGTCCGGCAATCCACCGAACCCGACGCCGAACGCGACGGCAGGCGCGATCGGCACGGCGAACACGCCGGCAGGCGCGACGAGTGCGCTGGCGGGCACAACGGGCACGACGAACGAGCTGGCGGACGCGGCGAGCGCGCTCGGCGTGAGGAGCGCGCTGGGCACGGGGAGCGCGCTGGCGGGCGCGACAAGCGCGCTGGCGGGCACAACGGGCACGGCGAACGAGCTGGCGGACGCGGCGAGCGCGCTGGGCACGGGGAGCGCGCTGGGCGTGAGGAGCGCGCTGGGCGTGAGGAGCGCGCTGGGCGTGAGGAGCGCGCTGGGCGTGAGGAGCGCGCTGGGCATGGGGAGCGCGCTGGCGGACGCGGGGAGTGCGACTGGCGCGGGGAGTGCGACTGGCGCGGGGAGCGCGACTGGCGCGGGGAGCGCGACTGGCGCGACGGCGGCGCGGATGTTCCTGCCCGCCGGGTCGGCTCCGGCCGCGACTCGGGCAGGACGACGCGGCGACCGGACCAAGAAACCGGCCCCGGACGAGGTGCGGACGGCGCGGCGCAGGGCAGTGCCGGAATCACCGCGGGCGGCACGGCGCGACGGGAAAACCTCGAATCCGTCCGCGCCCCACGCATGGTCGGCGCAGCGCAGCAGGGCGACCCCACGCAAGGTTCGAACACCGCGGAACGAGCGGCGCCCGGCGGGGACCGACGTCGAGCAGACCGCGCGGTGTGCATCCAGCGCGGCGGCGGAGCTGGGCAGGGCGACCTCGGGCGACCCGCAGGTGGAGCTGGGCGGGGGGCCGACTCCTAGGAGGGCCCCATGGAGGCTCGCCATCAGGTGCCCTCATGCTGTTGGTGGTGGCGACGGGCGTCGTCGTCGGTGGTGCGGTAGTTCTGGGCGGCTCGGCGAAGGGACTCGGCGGTTTCGGCGAGCCGGGCGCCATGGGTGGCGGCTTCGTGGCCACGTGCGGTCAGGGCGGTGGTCAGAGCGCGGTGCAGGGCACGGCCCAGCGCGCCGGGGCCGCCTGAGGTGTCGCCGCCGAGGACCCGGGAGCCCGGGTCGACGAGGGCCGTCGTGGTGCTCGCCGCGGCCAGTTCGTCACCGGCGGCGTCGAGGCGGCCGGCCAGGTCGTCGAGTCGCATGCAGTCCCCCGATGCTCAGTCAAAGGCGATCCACGGTCAAAACACCCGCACGTCCAACGCGGCCCACGTCCAACGCAGGACCACGTCCAACGCGGCCCACGTCCAACGCGGCCCACGTCCACGCGAGACCAGGTCCACGCGAGACCAGGTCCAACGCGGCCCGCATCCAACGCGAAAACACGTCCAACAAACCGCGTTCAGCACGAAACACGTCCAACGCGACCCGCGTCCAAACGCGAAACCACGTTCAACGCGAAACCGCGTCCAGCATGCGGGGTGGTGCAGGGTCAGGTCAGGGAGCGGTAGTCGCCGAAGGTTTCGGCGTGGAGCTTCTTGCGGGCCCAGGCGGCGGCTTCGGTGGCGGAGGTGACGGCTGCCCTGACCGAGCGGGACAGCTCGGCCCCGGTCTGGCCGCGCAGGTGGTCGATCCGCACGTCGCGGATCGTGCCGTCGGCGGTCACCACCACCTCGACCAGGCCGTCAGGAGAGCGCACGCTCACCTCGACGGTCGTGACCGCCTTGTCGAACTCGGCGAGCAGCGCGTCGATGCGGCGGTAGCGCTCCACCGCTTCCTCGATCCACGTCTCGTCGATCTCGCGCCCCATGTCGGCCCCTCCCCCGGGTGACCGTACGGCACCAGCGAGTGACACGAAACCCCGGATCGCAGCCTGTGGATAACTTCAGCCGCGCCAGAGGGCGAGCATCATCGCTTCGACGGCGATGCGGGGTTTGACGTTGGTTTCGATGGCGGTGCGGCACTCGAGGACCGACTCGAGGCGGCGCAGGGTGCTCTCCGGTGCCCACTTCTCGGCGGCGGCGCCGGCGAGCTCGTCGGTGTCGCCGTGGACGGGCTCGACGGCCGCGTCGAAGGTGTGGACCAGCACGTCACGGTAGAAGCCGGCGAGGTCGACGAGGGCACGGTCGAGGGCGTCGCGCTGGGCCCGGGTGGCGCGCGACTTCTGCCGGCGCTCGAGGTCCTTGAGCTGGCCGGCCGAGCCCCGGGACGCCCCGGCCGCGCCCTTGCCGGTGCCGCCGGCGCCGAGCGCGGTCTCCAGTGCGGACCGTTCCGCGGCGTCGGTCTCCAGGACCGAAGCGGCGGCCTCGGCCTCGGCGGCCTCGATGAGTGCGGCGGCGGCGTCGAACGCGGCGCCGATGCCGGTCAGCCGGCGGGGCACGGCGAGGACCGCTTCCCGGCGGGCGCGGGCCTGGGGGTCGCGGGCGAGCCGGCGGGCCCGGCCGACGTGCCCCTGCGCGGCGGCGGCCGCCCACGCGGCGGTCTGCTCGTCGAGGCCGTCGCGGCGGTGCAGCAGGGCGGCGATCGCGTCGGCGGGCGGCTGGCGCAGCGGGACGACCCGGCACCTGGAGCGGATCGTGACGGAGATGTCGTCGGGGTGGGTGCTGGGCGTGCACAGCAGGAAGACGGTGCGCGGCGGTGGCTCCTCGATGGCCTTGAGCAGCGCGTTGCCGGCGGCCTCGGTGAGGCGGTCGGCGTCCTCGACGAGCAGGACCTGCCACCGCCCCTGGGTCGGCGAGCTGGCCGCGCGCAGGACCAGGGCGCGCATCTCGCCGACGGCGATCGAGAGCCCTTCGGGCACCACGAAGCGGACGTCGGCGTGGGTGCCGCCGAGGGTCGTGTGGCAGGCCGTGCACACGCCGCAGCCACCGTCGGGGCACTGCAACGCGGCGGCGAAGATGCGGGCGGCGACGGAGCGGCCCGAGCCGGGTGGGCCGGTGAAGAGCCACGCGTGGGTCATGCCGGCCTCGGGGACGTCGCCGCGGACGATCGCGCCGGCGGAGGCGACGGCGCGGGTCAGCGTCGCGACCGCGTCGTCCTGCCCCACGAGCTCGGCGAAGATCGGCGGCGCCGCGCTCATACCCGCGTCTCCCGCCCGTCGTCGGAGCGGTCCGGCAGGTGGTGGTGGGGCAGCTGGTCGGTCAGCTCGTCGCCGGTCAGCGTGGTGACCGTCTCGGCGGCGTCCTCCAGGGCCTCCTCGACGGCCTCCGCGAGGTCGAACTCCTCCTCGGCGGGCATGAGGTGCCGGACCCGCTGCAGCACCCCGACGGCGAGCGCCTCGACGGGGCTGGACGCGTCGAGGACCAGATAGCGGCTCGGGTCGGCGGACGCCAGGTCGAGGAACGCATAGCGGACCCGCTCGTGGAACGCGAGCGACTCGCTCTCCAGGCGGTCGGCCTCTCCCCGGCGACCGGCCCGGGCCAGCCCGACGGACGGGTCCAGGTCGAGCAGGACGACCAGGTCGGGCTTGAGGCCGCCGGTCGCCCACTTCGACAGCCAGGAGACCTCCTCGACCGGGAGGGTCCGGCCGGCGCCCTGATAGGCGAGGGACGAGTCGACGTAGCGGTCGCTGATGACCACGGCGCCGCGGGTCAGAGCGGGCCGGACGACGGTGGCGACGTGGTGGGCCCGGTCGGCGGCATAGAGCAGCGCCTCGGCGCGGGGGCTCACGACCTCGCCGGTGACCTCGGGCGGGTCGAGCACGAGGCTGCGGATGCGCGCGCCGAGCGGCGTGGCGCCCGGCTCGCGGGTGACCACGACGTCGCGGCCGAGCTTCTCCAGCGCGTCGGCGAGCTGCTTGACCTGGGTGGACTTCCCGGCGCCCTCGCCGCCCTCGAAGACGATGAAGAGCCCCCGGGCTGCCTTCGGCTCGCCGGCGCTGAGCGGGCGGCCGCGGATCGAGCCGAGCACGTCGGCCAGCAGCGGCACGCCCTTCTTGTCGTCCATCTGGCGCAGCGCCACGACGCCGGCGAAGACGCCGAAGATGCCGGCGAGGGCGAGCAGCGGCCGGGTGCTGGAGACCTCGACGTCGGTGAAGCCGAGGCTGATGTGCCGCGACCCGCCGGCGCCGACGATGACGCTGGACAGCGAGATGGTGAGCATGAGCACCACGCGGGTGCCGGTCTGCACGAAGGCGAACGCCCGGCCGCGCATGTCGTCGGCGACCTCGCCGCCGAGCAGCGTGGTGCCGGACAGGAAGGCCATGCCGGCGCCGACGCCGACGAGCAGCGCGCCGCCGACCGCGATGGCGAGGTGGGTGGCGAAGGCGAGGATCAGCACCGAGCCCGCGGCCAGGATGATCGACAGGCCGAACCAGCGGCGCCGGGACAGCGCGCCGACGATCTTCGGCCCGGCCGCGATGCCGATGCCGAGACCGAGGAAGAGGGTGGCGAAGAGCAGCGCGAAGCCGGCGTCGCCGGCGCTGAGGGAGACCGCGTAGAACTTCGCGGTGCCGACGACCACGCCGCCGCCGGCGAAGGCGCCGAAGATGCCGAGCACCAGGCCGCGGACCAGCGGGGTGCGCCGGACGAACGCCCAGCCCTGCGCGAACTCCTTGAGCATCCCCGGCTTGCGCTCGACGTCGGCGGTGCGCCGGCCGCTGATCTCCTTGATGCCGAAGAACACGGTGAGCGCGGTGGCGAGGAACGTCAGCGCGTTGAACCACAGGGCGACGTCGCTCGGCTCGGCGCCCCTCGGGCGGCCCTCGGCGCCGAACACCACGACGACGACCTGCTCCAGGCCGATCAGCACCAGGCCGGCGAGGACGGGCGTGATGCCATAGGTGGTGGCGAGCGTCAGCTGGTTGGCCGTCTCGAGCCGGGCGCGGGGCAGCAGGTTGGGCACCGCCGCCTCCTTCGCCGGCGTCCAGATCATCGCGGTGGTCTCGATGATGAACGTGGCGATCGCGGTCCAGGCGATGACGAGTGTGCTGTCGTCGAGGATCAGCGCGGACGCCGGGATCGAGGCGAAGAACAGGAAGCGGACCAGGTCGCAGGCGACCATCGTGAGGCGCCGGTCGAACCGGTCGGCGAAGACGCCGGCCACCGGGCCGAGCACCAGTGCCGGCAGCAGGCGCACGGCGATGACCGAGCCGAACGCCGCGCCCTGGGCGGCCGAGTTGGACACCTGCGAGGCGGCGAACGTCGCCGCGGCGAGCAGGCCGAGCCAGTCGCCGAGGGAGGAGAGCCCCAGGACGGCCCACAACCGGCGGAACGCCCGGATGCGCAGGACCGCCTTCAGCTCCCCGAAGCCGGACAGGTCGCTGCTGGCGATGACGGCACCTCCCCTGTGAGCGTCCCACCGGACGACGTCGAACGCCTACTGTAACCACGCTACCGGCCCCCAGGTGTCGCCCAGGTGTCGGCCGACGCGCCGTACGCGAGGTTCTTTCATATTCATCGGGGACTCGGTACGGTGAGTCGTGTCCAGCTCACGTGCCGCCCAACGGGTCCGCTACGACCGGGCCACCGCCGATCTCGACCCGCCGTTCGCGATCGTCGACCTCGACGCCTTCGACGCCAACAGCGCCGCGATGCTCGGCCGCGCCGCCGGCAAGCCGCTGCGGATGCCCAGCAAGTCGGTGCGGGTCCGCGCGCTGATCGACCGGGCCCTGGCTCAGCCGGGCTGGCACGGCGTCATGGCGTTCACGCTTCCGGAGGCGATCTGGCTCGCGGAGCAGGGCACGTCCGGCGACGTCCTGGTGGCCTACCCGACCGCCGACCGCGCCGCGCTGCACCGCCTCGCCACCGACGAGAAGCTGGCCGCGACCGTCACCGTCATGGTCGACAGCACCGCCCAGCTCGACCTGATCGACTCGGTCGTGCCCGCCGGCGAGCGGGCCGGCGCCGTGCGGGTGTGCATCGACCTGGACGCCTCCTGGCGACCCGCCCGCGGCGTGCACATCGGGGTCCGCCGTTCGCCCGTGCACAGCGCCCGGCAGGCCGGCGACCTCGCCGCCGCCATCGCCGGCCGGGCCGGGTTCCGCCTGGTGGGGCTCATGTCCTACGAGGCGCAGATCGCCGGGCTGGGCGACGCCCCGCCCGGGCGCCCGGTGCGCGGGGCGCTCATCCGCATGATCCAGTCCCGCTCGTTCCCGGAGCTGCTCGCGCGCCGGGCGGCGGTCGTGGCCGAGGTGCGCCGCCACGCCGAGCTCGAGTTCGTCAACGGTGGCGGCACGGGCAGCGTCCAGGCCACCGCGCAGGACCCCGCGGTCACCGAGGTCGCCGCCGGCTCCGGTCTCTTCGGGCCGTGGCTCTTCGACTCGTACCGGCGCTGGCGACCGCAACCGGCGGCGTTCTTCGCCATGTCGGTCGTGCGCCGCCCGGACCCGCGGGTCGCGACCGTCCTCGGCGGCGGCTGGATCGCCTCCGGGGAGACCTCGCCGACCCGCCAGCCGCTGCCGTGGCTGCCGGAGGGCCTGAAGCTGATCGGCACCGAGGGCGCCGGCGAGGTGCAGACGCCGCTGGTCGGCCCGGGCGCGGCCGGCCTGCGCCTCGGCGAGCGCGTCTACTTCCGCCACGCCAAGGCCGGCGAGCTGTGCGAGCACGTCAACGAGGTGCACCTGGTGTCCGGCGACACGATCGTGGACGTGGTGCCGACCTACCGGGGAGAAGGCAAAGTGTTCCTGTGAGCGTGCGGTGGCGGGCGGCGATGGAGCGGGCGCTCTACGGTGACGACGGCTTCTTCCGCCGCCCCGGCGGCGGTCCCGCCGCGCACTTCCGGACCAGCGCGCACGCGTCGCCGCTGTTCGCCGGGGCGATCGCCGCGCTGCTGGAGCGTGTCGACGAGGCGCTGGACTCGCCCGGGCGGCTCGATCTCGTCGATGTCGGCGCCGGCCGCGGCGAGCTGCTGCGCGGCGTCCTCGCCGCCCTGCCGCCCGCCGTGGCCGCCCGGGTCGCCGCCGTCGGGGTCGAGGTCGCACCCCGCCCGGACGACCTGCCCGGCACGATCGGGTGGACCCCGGCGATCCCCTCCGGCATCAACGGGCTGCTGGTGGCCACCGAGTGGCTCGACAACATCCCGGTCGACATCGTCGAGCTCGATTCGTCGCTGCGGCCGCGGTACGTCCTGAGCTCCCCCGACGGCACGCTCACGCTGGACGGGTCGCCGCTGGATCAGCGCGACGCCGAATGGCTGGCCGACTGGTGGCCCGTCGACGGACTCCCCGAAGGGGCCCGTGCCGAGCTGGGCGCCCCGCGGGACGAGGCCTGGGCCGCGGCGGTCGGCAGCGTGGCGCGCGGGCTGGCGCTCGCCGTCGACTACGGGCACTTCGCCGGCGCGCGGCCGCTCTTCGGCACGCTGACCGGGTTCCAGGACGGCAAGGAGACCCCGCCGCTGCCGGACGGGTCCTGTGATCTGACGATCGCCGTGGCGTTGGACTCGCTGGGCGTACACCACCTGGTGATGACGCAGCGGGAGGCCTTGCGGCTGCTCGGGGTCGACGGCAGGCGGCCGCCGCTGGCGCTGGCCTCGAGCGACCCGGCCGGCTATGTGCGCGCGCTGTCGCGGGCCGGTGCCGCCGCCGAGCTCACGGACGCTTCGGGGCTCGGTGGCCATTTCTGGGTCATGCGCTGGGTGTGACGATGAGTCATACTGTTCGTATGACGGCCAAAGTGACGTTGTCGTTCTCCGACCAGACCATCGCTGACGCCCGGCACTGGGCCGAGCGCGACGGCGTGTCGCTCAGCGCGTGGATCGACCGCGCCGCGCAGGAACGCGCCCTGCGCGAGATCTTCACCGCGCACGCCGAGGCGGTGCGCCGCGCCAAGCCCGACCTGGAGCGCGCCGCGCTCGCCGACGAGGAGGAGATCGCCCTGGTCGACGCGGAGCTGTTCAGCGGGCGCCGTGCGGCGCGGTGAGGTCTGGCTGATCAAGGGCGCCCGCGAGCGCCTCGGCCTCATCATCAGCTCCGACGTCTTCAACAGCACCGACGTGCCGGTCGTGATCGTCGCCGAGGTCACCGACTCCGAGGAGCTGCGCGACTCGCCGCTCGCCGTCGAGCTCGACGACCTGGTCGTCATGCCCGACCGGCTCTCCTCGCCGCTGAAGCGCTGGTTCTTCGAGCGGGTCGCCGTCGCGGACACCGCCACGATGCACAACGTCTCGCGCGCGCTGCGGATCCTGCAGGACCTCTAGGCTGTCCCTCATGACCTCCGAGTTGACGGTCGGCACCGGTGCTGGGCTCGACACCGCCGACATGGTGCTCAACATCGGCCCGCAGCACCCGTCCACCCACGGTGTGCTGCGGCTGAAGCTCGTCCTCGACGGCGAGCGGGTCCTGAGCGCCGAGCCGATCATCGGCTACATGCACCGCGGTGCGGAGAAGCTCTTCGAGGTCCGCGACTACCGGCAGATCATCATGCTGGCCAACCGGCACGACTGGCTCTCCGCGTTCTGCAACGAGCTCGGCGTGGCCCTCGCCGTCGAGCGCCTCATGGGCATCGAGGTCCCCGAGCGCGCGACCTGGCTGCGCACCGCCCTGGCCGAGCTCAACCGGGTCCTCAACCACCTGATGTTCCTCGGCTCCTACCCCCTGGAGATCGGCGCGATCACGCCCGTCTTCTACGCCTTCCGCGAGCGCGAGACGATCCAGGCGGTGCTCGAGGAGGCGTCCGGTGGGCGGATGCATTACATGTACAACCGCGTCGGCGGCCTGAAAGAGGAGGTCCCGGCCGGCTGGACCACCCGCGCCCGCGCCGCGATCGACCAGGTCCGCCGCCGCATGCCCGACCTGGACAACCTGATCCGCCGCAACGAGATCTTCCTCGCCCGCACCGTCGGCGTCGGCGTCCTCTCGGCGGCCGACGCTGCCGCGTTCGGCGCGTCCGGCCCGGTCGCCCGCGCCTCCGGCCTGGACTTCGACCTGCGCCGCGACGAGCCCTACCTGGCTTACGGCGCGCTTTCCGTGCCGGTCGTCACCCGCACCACCGGCGACTGCCACGCCCGCTTCGAGGTGCTGCTGGACCAGGTGTATGCCTCACTGGACATCGCGCAGACCTGCCTCGACGAGGTCGACAAGCTGACCGGCCCGGTCAACGTCCGGCTGCCGAAGGTGGTGAAGGCGCCGGAGGGCCACACGTATGCCTGGACGGAGAACCCGCTCGGCATCAACGGCTACTACCTGGTGTCCCGCGGCGAGAAGACCCCGTGGCGCCTGAAGCTGCGCACCGCGTCGTATTCCAACGTCCAGGCCCTGTCGAAGCTGCTCCCGGGCACCCTGGTCCCCGACCTGATCGCCATCCTCGGCTCGATGTTCTTCGTCGTGGGCGACGTCGACAAGTAGCCGGCGGCCGCACGGCGGTCAGCGCCAGCGGTCGTCGTTGCCCTCGAAGTCGACGATCTGGCGGGGCGCCGGGCGGGAGCGGGCGTCCTCGCGGGAGCCGTTCCAGCCGTAGTCCTCGTCGTCGTCGTGGCGGGCCCGGCGGGAGACGCGCTCCTCCTCGCGGGGCGGGGTGGTGTCCGGGTCCTGCCAGCGGGAGGCGGGGGCGGCGGGCAGCGCGGCCTGGCCGGCACCGAGGGCGGGCTGGCGGCGGACCTCGGACCAGCGGGTGGTGCCGGTGTCGTCGCGGCGGGCTTCCTCGTAGCTGCTCTCGGACCAGTGCTCGCCGGTCCCGTGCTGGCGTTCGCGCTCGCGGCGGGCCTCCGACCTGCGGGGGCTCTCGCGGCGGGGCTCGTCCTCGGGCACGTACTCCTCGTGCCGCACGGACGCGAACCGGTCCTCGATCCGCACGTGGGTGCCGGTCTCGTCGGCGTGGACGGCGGCTCGGCGCTCGCCCATGCGCAGCTCGCGGCCGCCGCGCTCGTCGCTGTGCATCGAGGCCCACCGGTCGGTGGTGCGCACGCCGGTCACGCTGCCCGCGTCGTCGTCCGGGTCGTAGGCGCGGCGGCGGCCACCGGAGCGCTCGACCTCCTGCGACCCCTCGCCCCGGGCCATCCGCTCGCGCAGCAACTGCTCGGTCCAGGACGGTTCGTCGCGGGATGCCTCGGTACGTTCGATCCACTCCGACCGCTCGCTGCGCTCGGTCCATTCGGAGCGTTCGGAGCGTTCGGTGCGCTCTGACCGGCTGATGCGTTCGGCGCCCCAACCCCGGTCAGCGCGGTCGGACTGCTCCCCGCGGTCGGTGTGCTCACCACGTCCGCCGCGGTCGGCGTGGTCCCCCCGGCTTCGTTCGCCCCGGTCGGCCTTGTCTTCCCAGTCGCCGCGCCCCCGGTCGCCGCGGTCCCTGTCGCCTCTGTCGGCCCTGTCCGCTCTGTCGGAGGCGTCGCGGTCGCTCCACTCCCCGCGCCTGCCCCGACCCGCCTCGGCGCCGCCGTCCCAGTCGCCGCGCCCGCGGTCGGCGCGGCCGGTGTCGCCCGCCCAGTCGCCGCGCCCGCGGTCCGCCCGGCCGCCGTCCCCGTCGCTCCACTCGCCGCGACCTGACCGCCCGGTGTCGCCGTCGGCCCACTCGCCGCGACCTGAACGCCCGCCGTCGCCGTCGCTCCACTCGCCCCGGCCCGACCGCCCGGTGTCGCCGTCGCTCCAGTCGCCGCGCCCCGGGCGTGCGGTGTCGCCGTCTGCCCACTCGCCGCGGACCGTCCGCCCGGTCGCCTCGCCCCGGTCCGACCAGTCACGGCCTTCGCCACGGTGGTCGCCGCGGGCGTCACCGCGGCCTTCGGACCGCCCGCGGTCGTGCGCGCCCGCCCGCCCACCGCGCTCGGCCGGCTCGGCGTCGTCGCCCCAGCCCTGCCGGCGGGGCTCGCTCCAGTGGCCGCTGCCGTCGACGACACGGCCGGTCTCGTGCCAGTCGGCGTCGCGGTCGGAGACGCGCTCCGACACGCGCTCCCCGACGGGCCGGCGCTGCTGCGGGATCTCGGGCCGGGCGCCGTAGACGGTGCCGTCGCGCCGCTGGTCGGTCGGGTCGACGACCATCGTCTTGGTGGTGACCTGCACGGTCTCGGTGTGCCGCAGGACGCCCTGCGGCACGGACGCGGAGCCGACGGGCTGCGGTCCGGCCTGCTGCGCGGCGGCGGCCTGCTGCGCGGCCCGGGTCGCGCGCTCCAGCTGGCCGCGCATCATGTCGACCTGGTTGCGCAGGGCGTCGACGGTCTCGTGCAGGACACCGATGCGCTCGACGAGCTGACCGTGCGTGGCGCGGGCCGCGTGGGTGATGTCGCCGCGGATCTCGTCGCGGAGCGTGTCGAGCTCCTCGAACATCGTCTCCTCGACCTCGCTGCGCACGTTGTCGTTGTCGCCGCGCAGCGCGATGGACAGGCCGATGAGCACGACGACGCCGACGGCGAGGACCGCGGCGAGCTGCAGGACGAACCCTCCGCCGAACAGCAGCAGCAGCGCGGCCAGCGGAGCAAGGCCGACACCAGCCCAGAAGAGGATCTGGAGCACCTTCGCGCTCGGCCGTCCTCCGGTGGTTTCCGCGGCTGGCATGAGCAGAGACCTTACCTACTCTTCAGAGCTAGCGAAATGCCCGCCCTGGAAGGCCAGGACGGGCATTTCGCCGCTACCGTGCGTATCGGAACCTAGCCGAGCGAGCCGTCCGAGGAGAAGACGAGCGCGATCGTGGCCGTGCCCTTCTTCAGCGCGTCCAGGCTCTGCGGGCCACCCGCGTCGAGGCTGACGAACTTGCCGAACTGGATGCTGTAGGTCTTCTCCAGGCCGGGCTGGCAGAACGGCCGCTGCGGGCACTCGGCCGGGCCACCGAGGACGGTGTCCTTGCCGGAGCACTTCGCGGCGAAGTCGCTGAGCGTCTTCACGCTGTTCTTGTCGGCGAACGCGGTGGTGACCGCGAACGCGTTCTGGTCGGCCGCCTTCGACGCCTTGCCGAAGGTCAGGCCGGCCTTGCCGCCGATGTCCTTGAGGGCGGTGACGGTCTTGTCGACGTCACCGGAGGCCAGCGTCGTGGCGTCCTTGCCGTTGACCTGGCCGTTGATGAACTCGGTCAGGGTGCCGGCGTACTCCGGGACGACCTGCAGGTCGCCCTTGGTGAGCTGGCCGTAGTAGACCTCGCGCTTGCCGATGGTCTGGACCGACGCGTCGTAACCCGCGGCGTCGAGGACGATCTCGTAGAGCGCGCCGAGCGTGGCGTTCTCCGCGAAGTCGGCGGCGCCGATCTTGATCGCCCCGCCCTTGCCCTTCTCGATGCCGGCGGTGAGGTTCTCCGCCTTGGCGAAGTCCTCCGCCGCGACCTTCGAGGTCTTACGGTCGACGACGACCGCCTTGTTGAGCTGGATCAGCTTCTCCGTGGTGAGCGCGTCGGAGACCTTGTCCAGTGCCGCGACGAGGGCCGGGTCGGCGGCCTTCGTGTTGATCGCGGCGATGATGTTGTCCGCCGTCTGCAGCTGCTTGTCGTCGGTGAGGACGACGAGTTTGTCCCCGGCGACCGGGGCACAGCCGGCCCCGCTCACACTCGCCGGCGCCTTGGTGCCCGAGGAGCCCTCATCACCGCAGGCCGCGAGGCCTACGGTGGCGAGGCCCAGAACGACCCCGAGCGTGGCGCGCATGGCAGTTCGCAAAATGGCCCGCCTTCCGTGTCCCGGCGCGATCACTGTGACCGGCCGCGTGTCCGACGGACGGCGCTCTCGGCTTGAAGGCCCGCCCGCTAATTGAATAGGCAACTCCGCCTATGGGAAATCGGCAACCGCAACCAGGCACGGTTTCGTAACGACCTGTCTATGCCCGGCCCGCGGCCTGCCGTAACACCTTCGGTGTGACCTTGCGCTCCACCAGCGCCATCAGCCCGTCGATCAGCAGCGCGAGCAGGGCGACCAGGACCGCGCCGGCGAGGATCTGGGCGTCGCCGCGGCCCGGTCCGAGCCCGAACCCGGCGGAGATGATGTTGCCGAGGCCGCCGCCGTTGACGAGGGTGGCGAGAGTGGCCGTGGCGACGACCTGGGTGGTCGCGATGCGCAGGCCCGTCGCGAGGTAGGGCACGGCGAGCGGCAGCTCGACCCGCAACAGCATCTCCCCAGACCGCAGGCCCATGCCCCGGCCCGCGTCGCGGACCTCCTCGTCGATCGAGCGCATGCCGGTGTACGCGTTGGCCAGCAGCGGCGGCAGCGAGAACACGGTCAGCGCGACGACCACGGCCGGCTTGCCGATGCCGAGCGGGCTCAGCGACAGGATCGTCAGCAGCGCGATGACCGGCATCGCCTGCGTGATGTTGGACAGGGTGACGACGACACCGGAGCCGGAGCCGCGACGGCCGAGCCAGATGCCGATCGGCCACGCGACGACACAGCCGAAGAGCACCGCCAGGAACGAGATCTCGAGGTGCTCCCGCAGCCGGGCGAGCACCCCGTCGGGATTCGTCCAGTTCAGCGGATCGTTGAACCACAGGAACATATCGCTGATGGCGTTCATTCCGTCGCCTCCGCTTCGCTCCGGCGCCGGCCTGAACCAACACTGCGCCCATGATTCGCGGCCGTTCCGCTGCGCTCCAGGCCGCTCATGCCCTGGCCCTCCTCGTCCACGGCGTGAGCGCCCGGGTCAGCGCGACCAGCAGCAGGTCCAGCACCAGGGCGAGCAGGACGCAGACGAGCGCCGCGGTGGCGATCTGCGCCTTGTAGAAGTTGTTGCGGAAGCCGCTGAGGATCAGCGCGCCGAGGCCGCCCTGGGAGCCGACGGCCGCGCCGACAGTGACCAACGCCACTGTCGAGACCGTCGCCAGCCGCAGCCCGGTGAGGATCGAGGGCAGGGCGAGCGGCAGCTCGACGCGCCACAGGCGGGCGGCCCGGCTGTAGCCCATCGCGGTGGCGGCTTCCCGCACGTCGCCGGGCACCTGCTGCAGGCCGGTGAGGGAGTTGCGGATGATGACGATCAGCGCGTACATCACCAGAGCCACGACGACCGGGGTCCGGCCGGTGCCCAGGAAGGGCGCCAGGAAGGCCAGCAGCGCGAGCGACGGAATCGTGTAAAGCACGCTGGCTGATGTCAGAATCGGCGTGGCGAGCGGGCGCACCCAGTACGCCAGCACCGCCAGCGGCACCGCGATGGCCACCGCGATCGCGACCGACCAGACGGTGATGGCCACATGATCCACCAGCGCGTCCCGGATCGTGTCGGTGTTATCCCGGATATAGCTCCAGGAAAACCAGGGATTGCCCGCCTCACCGCGAGCCAGGAAGGACATGTGTGGACCGTACCGCGAAGGCCGACGGCGCGCCGATCACCCTCGATCGGCTGGGCAAGACGTACCCGAACAACACCACGGCGGTCGAGGAGCTAAGCCTGGACGTCGCGGGTGGCGACGTGACCGTGCTCATCGGCCCTTCCGGCTGCGGCAAGTCGACCGTGCTGCGCATGGTCAACCGGCTCATCGAGCCCACCCGAGGCCGGGTGCTGATCGACGGGGAGGACGTGACGAGCGTCGATCCGGTGCGGCTGCGGCGGACCATCGGCTATGTCATCCAGAATGTGGGACTGTTCCCGCATCAAACGGTCCGCGCCAATGTCGGCACCGTCCCGCGGATGCTCGGCTGGGCGGGTTCGCGCGTCGCGGAGCGCACCGACGAGCTGCTGGACCTGGTGGGCCTCGAGCCCGGCAAGTACGCGGACCGCTACCCGCACGAGCTGTCGGGCGGCCAGCGGCAACGGGTCGGGTTCGCCCGCGCGCTCGCCGCGGACCCGGTGCTGCTGCTGATGGACGAGCCGTTCTCCGCCGTCGACCCGATCAACCGGGGGCGGCTGCAGGACGAGTTCCTGCGGCTGCGGGAGAGCGTGCGCAAGACGACGATCGTGGTCACCCACGACCTCCAGGAGGCGATCAAGCTCGGCGACAAGATCGCGGTGCTGTCCGACCGCGGCCACCTGGAGCAGTACGCGACGCCCGCCGAGCTCCTGGCCAACCCCGCGAACGCGTTCGTCGAGCAGTTCATCGGCGAAGATCGCGGTCTGATGCGCCTGTCGGTGACGCCGATCCCCCGCGACCGGCTCCACCCGCTGGACGGCGCGCCCGGCGACCTGCCCAGGGTGTCCGCGGACGCGACGCTCCGGGTCGCCTTCGGCGCGATGCTGGCGGCGGGGGCGGGCTCGGTGGTGGTCCAGGACGCCGATCAGCCGCTCGGTCTTCTGTCGGCCGCTGATGTACAGGTGGCGCTCGCCGACGTGGACACCGTCAAGCGCTGACACAGCGAGACCGGCGACGGGGTGGCCGTCGCCGGTCTCCAAGGTGCGCCCGTTGCTTTGCTACGTGCGCCGGCCCGCCATGGATGCGATGCCGACGATCCAGCCGACGATGAGGCCGTAGCCGGCGCCACCGGCGGCGTTGACGACCGCGGTCCCGAACGAGGCGTTCGCCAGCAGGAACGCGGTGATGAGGGCCGCGAGGGCGGCCGCGAAGATGAAGGCGGCCCAACCGGTCAGGATCGCCGAGATGGTGCCGCGCGCGCTGGCGAGCTGCGCGCCGACGAGCAGTGAGACGAACACGGCGGTGAAGACCACCAGCAGGATCGCCTTCAGGTCAGCGGCCAGCAGCTCACGGAACGACTGGTCGCTGTCGATGTTCCATTGGGGCCACGCGAGGGTCTCCAGGAAGATCCCGCGGTCGCCCTCGTTGACCCAGTCGACGTACCAGGGGCTGCCGAAGATCAGCACCAGGAGGAACGCCACCAGGGCCGCCGCGCCTGACGCGGAGCGGTAGCGCGAACGAGTAACTGCCATGCCCCGGATTAGTCCCGGGAAACACAATTTATAAACGAATACCGATAGTTACTTGGCCGGCGACATGATGTAGTCGATGAACGCGGCGCGGACCAGCGGCTCGGACTCGCCATAGGTGTGGTCGGTGACCTCGCGCCAGAGCGCCACGACGTCGTCGACGGTGGCGTCCAGCGAGCCGAGCCAGCCGTCCTGCGTCTCGTCGTTGCTGGCCGTGACGTGCTTGAAGAGGTCCCAGAAGAACTTCACGTCGCGACGCTGCCGGGCGAGGTTGAAGGCGCGTTCGCGCAGCTCCTCAGTGGGCAGCGCGTCGAGCTCGGCAAGGGTGGCGTCGGTCATGCCAACAGCTTAGCGATGCGCACCGCGGTCAGCGGTTGCTGCCCCATCGCTCCTCGACACCCCAGTCCTCGTCGGTCGTGCGGGCCGGCAGCTGGCTCGTCCAGCCCCCGGTGCGCGACGCCGACCAGGAATTGTCGGGCTCGGCCTGGCTCGCGCCGGTGCCGTACCCGGCGGCGCTGGGGGTCCAGACCTCCTCCTCTTCGACCTCGGCGTCGGCGAAGGTCCGCGGCCGGCCGAAGGTCTCGATCAGGCGGGTCACGATGAGACCGACCGCGATCGCGCCGCCGCCGACGGCCAGGGGCGCGATGTTCCACTTCTCCGCGGCGGAGTAGTGGAAGAGCAGCGTGATCGCGGCGACGGCGAGGACCGTGCCGAGCACGCCGCCGCGCCGGCCGTAGGCGGAGGTGCCGCCGACCAGGGCCGCGCCCAGGGCGAGGGCGGTGGTGGCGAGGCCGGCCGCGGCCATGCCGTTCTCGGTGGTGGTGACCTGGCGGACGTCGAGGGCGGTGAGGATGCCGGCGGCCGAGGCGAGCAGGGCGGAGCCGGCGATCGCGAGGCCGGTGATGGTGGCCGCGCCGCCACCTCGGCGGCGGGCCGGGTCGGCGACCGGGCGGAAGCGGCCGACCGCGCGGCGGACCGGCCGGATCAGCCCGACGGCGCTGCCGACGACCGCGACGAGGACCACCCCGAGCAGCCAGAACAGCGCCTTGTCGTGCGGGTCGTAGGCGCCGGCGACGACCTGCTCCGCGTTCTGGTCGGCGATCCACGCCATGAGCGCGAGCGCGACGCCGAGGCTGGCCGCCCAGCCGGGCACGTGGAAGCCGACGACCAGCACCGCGATGACCACGCCGACGCCGAGCGCGACGAGGGCGGTGATGCAGGCGGTCATCGCCAGGCCGCGGTGGGAGTTGTCGGCGAAGAACAGCGAGGAGGCGTAGGCGATCGGGCCCACGGCCAGGTTGACGGCGCCGGCCCGCAGGGTGAGCCCCATGGCGACCGCGACGAGTCCCAGCTCCGCGCCGGCGAGCATCAGCGACTCGAGCTCGGCACCGCGCAGGGCCTCCGGCCGGGCGTCGCGCAGCAGGTACAGCAGCGCGGCGGCGGCGAGCAGGAGCACCATCTCCCACAGCGCGTGCACCGCCAGCCGGTCGCGGCCGGGCTCGCCGTGCTCCGGGTCGTCGAAGACGTCACCGAGCTGGGCAGCGCTGGGCGTGGCCCGCCGGGCGGCGAGGCCCAGCGTGCTCTCGGTCGGCGGCACGCTGTAGTCCGTGCCCGCCGAGTAGGCACCCGGCGTGTAGACGGACTGGTTCGCGGCCCCGAGCGTGGGCGCGTCCTCGGGCACGCCGCCCGAGCGGAAGTCGGGCTCCTCCCGGAACCCGGGCTCACCGCGGAACCGCGAGTCGTCGTACGCCATCGCGCGCGCCTCCTGCCAGCCGACGACCGGTACGGGTCGCACAGTAACCGCGGATTGTGACCTGCGACAGTCTTTGGGCGAGGAAGACGACAGTGTTTGTGTCCGAAGGCTATCGATCGAGGCTTTCGTCCTGGCTGCGATCGCCCTCGTGGCGACCTTCCACGCGGCCCTGCCTGGGAAGATCCTTGTCTCGAGGGCTGGGCGGCACCCGGCAGGCGCGCTCCAGCCAGAGCGCGGCCGCAAGCAGGACGATCGATGCCGCGACGCCGAGCAGGGCCTGCGGCAGGTTCTCCGACACCTTGGCCAGCACCCCGCGCTGGGTCAGCAGCCACGAGGACATGCCCAGGTAGAGGCCGCCGAACAGGGCCGCGACGAGCGCGGACGCCTTACCGAGGACCGCATACCGCGCGACCACCAGCGGCACCAGCGGGCCGGCGCCCTCCTTGCGGAGGATCCGGTTACGGGTCGAATACGCCTCGAAGCCCTCGAAGATCGCCAGGCCGATGAGGGTCAACGGCGGCAGCCACGGCAGCGTGGGCATGCTGTTCCACAGGCTGCTGATGCCGATCCAGGACAGCGCGGTGGTCGCCAGCGCTGCGATGACGAGGGTGGCTGGGCTCGTCGGCTCCATCCGGCCCTTGGGCCCGGTCGCGTTCGGTTCGTCGGGTGACGGCGTTGCCATCGGCTCGGCTCCAGATCACGAATCGAGGTGGATGTCTTCCCGCGGGCGCAGGTCGGCGAGGTCGGCGGCGACCGGGGCGGACCGGACCAGCTCATAGAGCCATCCGTGGCCCGGCAGCTGCCCGTAGGGCTGGATGTCGAGCCACGGCCGGAGGACGAACGCCCGGAGATGTGCCCGCGGGTGGGGCAGGGTCAGCTCCGGATCGTCGGTCGTGACCGGCCGGTCGGCGTCGTCCCAGACGGCGATGACGTCTACGTCAAGCGTACGCGGGCCGAAACGACGCTCCGGATCGCGCACACGACCGGCGGCCTCCTCCAGCCGGTGGGCCCGGTCCAGCCAGTCGCGGGCGGTCGCGGCCGGGTCGACGGCGAGCAGGACCGCGTTGAGGTAGTGCGGCTGGTCGGCATCGCCCCACGGGGGTGTCTCGTAGACCCCGGAGACGGCCATCACCACGTCGCCGAGACCGTCGACGGCGGCGCGCAGGTTGGCCTCGCGGTCGCCGAGGTTGCTGCCCAGCGACAGCACCGCTCTGGTCACGCCCGCTCCCGGCGGATGGTCACGGCGACGTCGGCGAACTCGTGGGGGATCGGCGCCTGCGGCTTGTGGACGGTCACGGTCGCCGCTCGTACCCGGGCATCCAGCAGACATGCGTCCGCGAGGCGCTGCGCGAGGGTCTCGATCAGGTTGACGGGCTCGCCCGCGACGATCTCGGCGAGGCGGCCGGCCAGCTCGCCGTAGTGGACGGTGTCGGTGACGTCGTCGGACCGCGCGGCCGGGGCGAGGTCGAGCTCCAGGACCACGTCGATCACGAAGTCCTGGCCGTCGGCGCGCTCGAAGTCGAACACGCCGTGGTTGCCGCGCACCCGCAGCCCGGTCAGGGTGATGCGGTCGGCCGTCATGTCATCACCTTTGTTCATCGTGCCGCCTGTACTGCCTGCCACACCTTGATCGCGTCCACGTTGCCACGGACCTCGTGCACCCGCACACCCCAGGCCCCCGCGGCGACGGACAGCACGGTGGTGGCGATCGTCGCCGCCTCCCGGTCCTCGGTCGCCCGTGGCGTGCCGTCCGCGTCGTGCAGGAGCCGGCCGAGGTGCGACTTGCGGCTCGAGCCGACGAGGACGGGATGGCCGAGGGCGACGAACTCCGGCAGGTGCGCGGCGAGCCGCCAGGTGTGCTCGGCGTGCTTCGCGAAGCCCAGGCCGGGGTCGAGGATCAGCCGTTCGGGTGCGACGCCGGCGGCGACGGCCTCGTCGACCCGCTCCAGGAGTTCGGCGCGCACCTCTTTGACGACATCGTCGTAAACCGCCAGATCGGCCATTTTGCGCGAATGCCCCCGCCAGTGCATGAGCACCCAAGGGCAGCCCGCGTCGGCGACCACCCGGGCCATGTCGGGGTCGGCGAGCCCGCCGGACACGTCGTTGACCAGGGCGACCCCGGCGGCGACGGCCTCGGCGGCGACCGCCGCGCGGGTGGTGTCGATGCTCATCGTGACCCCCGCCGCGGCGAGCTCACGGATGACCGGCAGGACCCGGTCCAGCTCGGTGCGCGCGTCGACCCGGTCGGCGCCCGGCCTGGTGCTCTCGCCGCCGATGTCGATGACGTCGGCGCCCTCGTCGACCATCCGCATGGCATGGTCGACCGCGGCGTCCAGGCCGGCGTAGCGGCCGCCGTCGGAGAAGCTGTCGGGGGTCACGTTGAGCACCCCCATGACCACGGGGGCAGGACGGCGAAGGAGCGTCACTTGAATGAAGGTACTCACCTTCGGTGTGTCACCTGTCCCCCACCAGGGGTAACCGCTCAGGCGCCTCATCCGCAACACTGATCACGGACCGGTCAGCTTGTTGGAAAGAGGGCTGCAACGTACTCTCTGCAAGTGAACGTTATTCGGACCGTTAAACCCGACAATGGGCATTTAGCAGGGCAAACGCCCGGATAAGGTTCCGCTGGAGGGCGACACAGCAGCCGGGGTTGTATGACCGGGTCGTCTTATCAGCGAGGCTTAACGCGCGGCGTGCACCTCGCCCGTCGCGCCTCCGGGGAGGTCTGATGATGTTGTTGGAGATCGGCCAGGCGTTGTGGGGGGAGACCGCCCGCGTGGCGGACGCGATAGCCCTGGCGCCGACGCCGTCCCCGGCGCCGAAGACGATCAACACCGACGGCATTCTGAACTTCTTCATCGAGAAGATCGTGCCGATCCTGCTGGCCGTGCTCGGTGTCATCTTCATCGGCCGCGCCAGCAAGGGCGAGGTCTCGCGGGTGCTGACCAGCTCCGCCATCGCGATCATCGGGCTGGCCTTCGTCGCCGGCGCCGCGTCGCTCTTCTTCTTCGGCGACTCGCTCGTCCGACTGCTCTTCGGAAACTAGAGCTGCCTAGCCTTCCTGGCCTCACTGCTGAGACGAGTGAACGAGAATGCGGCTGCGCACCGACGACGACATCTACCGGGCCCGCCTGGTCTACCTCGGGCCGCCCGGCTACACCCTGCCCATCCAGCTGCCGTATGCGCAGTACGGGGTGTTCGCGCTCCTGGTGCCCCTGTTCATGTTCATCCGCTACATGATCACGCTGCAGGTCGACTTCTTCCCCGCCTACGAGATCGCCCTCGCGATCGTGGCGACGTCGCTGATCTTCCGCTACGTCGACCCCGACCGTCCCGCCCGGATGGTGGTCCGCACAGCCCTGACCGACTGGCGCCACACCCGGGAGCCGAGCCGCGAGCAGCGTGACGCGCGGCTCGTGGCCACCAGGGTGCGTATCCGCCCGGAACTCACCGGTGATCTCGCATGACCAACCCGCCTCCCCGTCGTACTGGGGGCTATTCCAACAACCCGGACACCGATGACGACGCTGCGCACACGTCTGATTACGACGGCGGGCTGAGGGCTGCCGCCGAGGGCGGTCGCGTGGCGATGTTCCGCGGCCCGGCCCGTGGCCCGTCGGCCGACCGGCCGGCGAGCGCACCGCCCGCGGCGGACGTCGACTCGCCGTTCCTCGGCCTGTTCGACGACCCGCCGCGCGACCGGGTGAAGGCCATCGGCGCCGGCAGCAACCGGCCGATCTCCGGCATCCCGGTGTCGGCGGCTCCGACGTCCGGCGCGGGCCGGGCACCCGAGGACCTGCGCGCCCCCAAACGGGTGGTCCCGCGGACCGAGGCGCTGCCGGCCACCGCCTATGAGCGACGGCAGCCCGCCGCGCCCCAGGCGCTGCCCGCGGGTCCGTCGTCGGCCGCTGACCGGCTCGAGCGCAGCGGTGAGCACACCTTCGACTGGAGCGGCGAGCACCCGCGCCTGCCCGGCCGCCCCGCCAACCTCACCGGACAGCCGGGCGACACCTCCGGGCGGACAGGCGACCTTTCCGGGCGGCCGGGCGACGTGTCCGGACGAGCGGGCGACATTCACGGGCGGGCGGGCGACCTTTCCGGGCGGGCGGGCACTGCGGAGCGCCGGGCCCAGCAGCCGGCCCAGCGGCAGGCGCCGGACCGCGCCACCCGGTTGCCGAGCCGGCCGTCGGGCGGGAGCGCCAGTCGTACACCCGCGAAACCGGCGAACGGGAAGGTCGTGCCGGCACGCAGGACGACCCCTCCACCCGGCCAGACGTCCCGGCCCGCCGCGGGCAAGAAGACGCCGCTGGACCGCACCCCGAAGCCCCGGCAGAAGGACCGGCAGGCGTCGATCGACCTGGCGATCACCGAGATCGCGGGACACCTGACGTTCACGCCGAACACCGTCACCGCCTGGTACTGGCTGCCCGAGGTCCGCTGGGCGTTCCGCCCCGACGCCGAGCGTGAGGCGCTGCTGTCGGCGATCTCGGAGCAGTACGCCGGGCTCGCCGGCTTCCGCCTGCACCTGCGCCGCACCACCCGGCCGTTCCCGGCCGACCAGTGGGCGCGCGTCGTGGACAACAACACGCCGTTTCCGCTGCCGTCCGCCGGCGCCGGCCCGTCGTGGGCCGACCACCTCGTCGCCGCGCAGAAGCACCTCCTGGCGATCAACCACGCCGAGGGCCAGACCTACCTGGGCATCTCCTTCGCCCGGCGCACCCTCGGCGACACCTTCGCCGAGCGCATCGGCTCCCTCTTCCGCCGCGGTGTGGCCGACGCCGAGCGGCGCAGGATGGCCCGCACCGTCGAGCAGTTCGACGAGGTCCTGGGCGCGTTCGGCATGCGCGGCCGCCGGGTCACCGCCTATGAGCTGGAATGGCTGCTGTACCGCTCCGTCGCACTGTGCATGTCCCCACCCGGACAGGTCACGACGCTCGACGGTGGCTGGGAGCGCGGCGACCTGCTCGCCCTCACCGAGCAGGTGGAGCGCTACCGCACGCCCTACGGGTCCACGGTCAAGCTGGTCAACCGGGTCAGCGGCGAGGAGCGGCACGTCGCCGTCCTCACCGTCGGCCGCATGGAGCCGCTGGAGATCCCCGAGCGGCACGAGCCGTGGCTGCACTTCCACGAGCGGCTGCCGTGGCCGATGGAGATCTCCTCACGCATCGACATCCTCGGCCCCAACGACTCGTTCCGGAACCTGGAGCACCGGCTCCGGCTGATCCGCTCCCAGCAGGCCGACTACAGCGAGCACGGCATCGACGCGCCACCGGAGCTGGAGCGCCTCGCGAAGCGCGCCCTCACCATCGGCGACGAGATCAGCACCGGCCTGCCCGTCGACTCCTCCCGCGCGCACGGCTGGCACCGCATCGCCGTCGGCGGCCGCACCCGCGAGGAGTGCCTGGAGCGGGCCCGCCGGATCACCCAGATGTACTCCCGGGAGATGCGGGTCGCGCTGCAGCACCCGAAGCAGCAGGACTGGCTGGCCCGCGAGTTCATCCCCGGCGAGCCCCTGGCCAACACCGGCTACCTGCGCCGCATGCCGGTCAAGCTCTTCGCCGCCGCCCTGCCGCAGGCTGCTTCCACTGTCGGCGACCGCCGCGGCGACCTGATCGGCCGCACCGCCGGCACCTCCCGCCGCCCGGTCTTCCTCGACCTGCACTTCCCGATGGAGGTCCGCGAGCGCTCCGGCCTCGCCGTCTTCGTCGCCGAGCCGGGCGGTGGCAAGTCCACCCTCATGGGCGCGCTCGGCTACCTGAACGCCCGGCGTGGCGTCCAGGTGACGCTGCTCGACCCGTCCGGCCCGCTCGCCCGCCTGTGCGCGATGCCGGAGCTCGCCCCGTACTCGCGCGTCCTCAACCTCACCGGCTCCGAGCAGGGCACGCTCGCGCCGTACTCGCTGATCCCCACCCCACAGCGCGGCCACTACGTCCCCGGCCCCTCCGGCGACCGCGAGTTCGAGATCGCCGTCTCCAACGCCCGAGCCGAACGCCGCATGCTCGTGCAGGACATCTGCATGATGCTCGTCCCGCCGCAGGTCGCCCGCGAGGCCTCGACCGCCACGATGCTCCGCCACGCCGTGCGCCAGGTGCCGGCCGAGGAGTCCTCCAGCCTCGAGGACGTCATCCGCTCCCTGCGCGACACCGGCGACCACGACGCCCTCGAGCTCGGCAACCTGCTCCTGGACACCGCCGAGATGCCCCTCGCCATGCTCTTCTTCGGCACGCCGCCACCCGGCCTCCTCGGCGCCGACGCGACCCTCACGGTCATCACCATGGCCGGCCTGCGCCTGCCAGACCTCAAGATCGAGCGCGAGTACTGGTCCGCCGAGGAGTCCCTCGCCCTGCCCATGCTGCACACGGCCCACCGCCTCGCGGTCCGCCGCTGCTACGGCGGCGACATGACCCAGCGCAAACTGGTCGGCCTGGACGAGGCCCACTTCATGGAAGGCTGGCGCTCCGGCCGTTCCTTCCTGGTCCGCCTCGCCCGCGACTCCCGAAAGTGGAACCTGGCCGCGCTGGTGGCCTCGCAGAACCCCCGGGACATCCTCGGCCTGGACGTGCAGAACCTCGTCTCCACCGTCTTCGTGGGTCGCATCGCCGAGGACTCGGAAATCGCCGCCGAAGCGCTGCGCCTCCTGCGGGTACCGACGGACGTCGGCTACGAACAGACCCTCGCCGCCCTCTCCCAGGCCGACACGTCGTCTTCTTCGCGTCTCGGCTTCCGTGAGTTCGTGATGCGCGACGTCGACGGCCGCGTCCAGAAGGTCCGCGTCGACGTGTCCTACGTCCGCGACCTCCTGCGCTACCTGGACACCACCCCAGGCGGCACCCAGCCCGGCGACGCCGTGGGCGGGGAGGTCGTGGACGTCCACGATGACGACCCGGAGGTCGACAGGTGAGCCGCCTGCCAGTGCACGCAGCTGTGGTCATCTTCGCCGCGGTGGCTACGCTGTTCGCCGGCCCAGTAAACCCAGCCGCCGCCACCCCAGGATCACCAGCACGGGCACCCGGGGATGGGTTGTGCACGGTTCAAGAATGGCGAACCCCGGGCAATTTTCAGAATTGCACCGACAGACTGCAGGTGAACATTCAGTCGCGACTGAGCTGTTTGGATGCACCCACCCCGAGTTCACCGGACTCCGGCATGGCAGGCTGGTTTGCCACCGAGCCACCACCGTCGCGGGAATCCCGGCTATGGTTCAGACACAGCGAGTATGGCTATGCCGGGTATAATTTTACAACTTACGACCTGAAATGCGCATCAGTCGTCACCAACCCCAGCGCGGAGTTTGAAAACACAGTCGCGAATGGGGAATTTCTGGTAGCTACGGGAATCATCGGCGCTTCGAATGCCATACGGGAGCGCGCATGGGATCCTACATACATGTGGGGCTGGGCCGACCCGCTTGTCGAAACAGCAACCAAGGCAGTTTATTCGAAGATCTTCACCGCATTCGGCGCAATAACCGTAGCAATTGTCGGACTCTATTTGCTGTGGCGTTCCCGGCAATCCGATCTATCTAGCACCGTAACGACAGCAGGCTGGGCCATTTTTGTCATGGTCCTCATCACGGCAATAGCCGCCTGGCCCAGCTGGTCAGCACGCCTGGCAGACCAGACTCTCATCTCTGGCCTCGGGGCTATTCACGGCGCGCTCGGACCACCCAACGAGAGCATTCCGCCTGAAAAGTGCCGTAATCCGGATCCATCCGCATGCAATGATGTACGACCACCCGCAATGCGCGCCAGCGACACGGTGGTGGACGGCCTCCTTTACCGTAATTGGCTTCGCGGCACCTTGGGCTCCTCCGATAGCACCACCGCCACGAAGTATGGACCCGCTCTATACGACGCGAAATCATTCTCTTGGCAAGACATAGAAAGCATTCGGGCGGACGAACGGCGCGCCGCCACCGAAGAAGAGCAGCGCATTCTGGACAAGAAGCCCGGACCTCCGATCGAGTCCACGATGCGCAAGACACTCACCGAGCAAAAGCAGCAGCGATGGATGCGCATTTCCGAACAGATCAAGACAGAAGATCCGGAAGCCTACCAGCATCTACAAGGCAGCAATGGAATGGATCGAGTCGGCGCCGGCTTCTTGGCGATCCTTTCAGGCCTGTTCTTTGCACTCTTCGACGTCACCGCCTCCGTGCTCGTTATTCTAGGATTTTTGATCTTCAGGTGGGCCGTAATCGCCTCACCAATTCTTGGGACGATCGGACTTCTGCGGCCAGCCAACGCCGGGCTGCGTAGGCTTGGCAACGCAGTCATCGCAGCGATGTTCAACATCATTATTTTCGGGACCGGCTCGGCGATCTACCTTCTTGCGGTGAGCCTGATCTTGGACACACCCACGCTGGCCGGATGGCTCCAAGTGTTGCTGATATGGCTGACGGGAATCGTCGGCTGGCTACTGCTACGCCCCTACCGCAGGATTACCCAACTCGGCGGCAAGGATTCAACCCGGGCAATCACATCAGCAGGCGGCTGGCACCGATTGTTCCTGCGGGATGTTCGACAAGCAGCGGCACTGAAGGTCGTTGATGCTGGAGGAACCAACGAGCCTCGGCAACGCGGAGAGGGCGGATCTGTCCAACAACGCCCCGAATCTCGGGACGAGGACCCCTTGTCCGTGGATGTCGGTGAACGTGTGGCACAACCGGAGGACCACTCGACCCGACAAGGCACACCCAATCGTCGGCGACGCGAGCCAACGTGGGAAGAGCCGGATTCAACGGCGGAGAGCGCTCCGTCGTATTCCATCTATCGGCCTGACTCGGAGCGGTCCTCGTCGAACCCGCCAGTGGCTCGGCGGCCGGAGTCAGCAAACCTGCCGGGGTGAGCATCCATGCGTACGGTTCTGCGCCTGCTCGGCACGCGGTACGGCATCGCGATAGTACTCATTGTCGTTGTGCTCATAGTCGTAGGGTTCGGCCGAGCTGTATTCACCGACGATGACAGAGCGGAAAACGAGGGCCAGGGTCCGACCGTCGCCCCAGCGACAACGACGCCAGATCCGTACAACTCGCTCGGTGACGACGGCGTCGTGGAAGAACCCAGCACGCCAGCCCCATCATTGAGTAAGGGTGCTGCAGATGCGAACACCGTGGCCACACGGTTTGCAAATGCCTGGTTGCGCAAACCGGGAATTACCGGCGAACAATGGCGGTCAGGGCTGAAACCGGACGCTTCGAGCGATCTCATGGAGGCTCTCGCCGAGACTGACCCAAGCGACGTGCCGGCCACCACGATCACCGGGCCGCCAATCCTAAAGGAGGACGGTCAGGCGGTGAAAATTGAGGTGCCTGCCGACGGAGGCACAATCGTCCTCAAACTCCAAATAATCAGCGGCCGCTGGCAGGTCATCTCGCTTGACTGGGAGGTGGCATGACCGGCATCGAAACTTCCGACGACCAAAACGAAGACGGCAAACGAAGACTCCGTCCAGCGTTGCTTATCGCATTAACAGCGGCGCTGGTACTGCTGTGCTGCGGAGGTGGGGTGGTCTCATTCTTCCTTGACGCGGCAACTAAGACCACCTCATATGACTCCGGCTGTGGCAACGGCAAACTGGTCGACATATCGGCGGAAATGCCGAATCATCAACGACTCGGCCCCGAGCAAGTTCGCAACGCGGCGATCATTGTGAGGGTAGGGCAGGATATGAACGTGCCGCCGCGGGGCTGGGTCATTGCAGTTGCAACGGCTATGCAGGAATCGTGGCTACGCAACCTGCCGAATCTCGGAAAACGAAACGACCATGACTCGTTGGGCCTTTTTCAGCAGCGACCCAGCACTGGCTGGGGGACACCCGAGCAGATCATGGATCCAAAGTACGCGTCACGGAAGTTCTATGAGAAGCTGTTGACGATCCCGGGCTGGCAGACGATGAGCCTGACGCGCGCCGCGCAGAAGGTACAGCGCAGCGCGTACCCCGACGCTTACGCCAAGCACGAGGAGTTGGCTTCGACAGTGGTCAACTCTTTGACTGGCGGGGCAGCGCGCGCAGTTGGCGATCAGACCGAGTTGCAATGCGTCGCCGCAGGTCAGATCTCCGCTTCTGGATGGACCGCCCCGGTCAAAGGAAAAGTAGGATCGGGGTATAGGACTGCATCCCGCCCCACCCACCAAGGAGTAGACCTTATCGTTCCACGGGGAACTCTTATCCGTGCTGCCGCAGCAGGCACGGTTATCAAGGTCCGCTGTGATGCGATCGGGCCAAATGGGAAGCCCTGGGGTTGCGACCGAGACGGTTCGCCGTCGGTTCGTGGCTGCGGCTGGTTTGTGGACATCTCACATGCCAATGGCATCATCACCCGCTACTGCCACATGGTGAGACTGCCCAGCGTTGTGGTGGGTCAAAAGGTCGCACCCGGTCAAGAGATTGGTTTTTCCGGCACGACTGGACATTCCTCCGGTCCACACCTGCACTTCGAAACGCACATCAACAGCGACTCGAGCAAGAATGGCGCGGTCGATCCAGTGCAGTTCATGCAGCGTGTCGGCGCACCACTCGGGGGGGAACCGTGAGCGATTTCCCCAGCGGCGACGACCTTCCCGACTGGGATCTCCTCGCTGGAGGAGCTGGACGCTTTCCGGCAGGTATTGAGCTTCTGCCTGCCGCATCCGCCCGCGACCTGCGGGGCCGGCGGGCGATGGTGGGCATGCCCGGCCTAGGCTGGCGCGGCGACTTGCGCATTGATGACGCGGTGGTTCAGGCAAGCCGGACGTATGTGCCAGTGCTGCCTGAGCAGGAGTGGTACCGGGCCGAATCAGAACGGACAGAGGTCTTCGCGCCACTCGTGCCGATCGAACGCGTCTGGGTGGAGGAGATTTCGTCAGCCATAGCGCCAGCGAGGCATGCCTCGGATCTGGTGGGACGCCTGGTCTCGCTCGACACGCCACCACCCCGGCCGCCTCGGTCCATTCGAGACATCGACGCCATTACCGGTTTGCGAGTGGTTCGCTTGCTTGGTCCAGAAGATAAAATTGGCAAAGACACGCGTGATCTGCGGGCAGTGACCGAGCCATACAACAGCGCGGAAGGTGATATCTGCGTGCGCGTCTGCACAGAGCTTGATTGGTACAGATGGGCATGGAGCGGACAGATCCCTAAGACTCTAGAGCTTCCAATCCACCTAGTCTGGGCCGAGTAACTACGTCAGCTTTTCAGCGCTGCACACTCGCCATCCGTCACCGTATCTTAAACCAAATTTCCAATCCTGAGTTAGAATCGATTTCCTCCCATCCTCCTCAGGAATAGCAAGGTTAATCTTCAGTCGGACTGACGACGTTTCATCGGCCACAGAAACCATCATGTCGGAAAACGTTGCTGAAATGCCAACATCGAATTTCACTTCAATTGCTCGAAGATCGACAATTGCTTGGTCTACTTCACCGAGACCCGGTGAGTTGCAAACAAATACTGACGCCTTTGCCTCATCACGGGTGTTGAACCGCGCATTAAGGTACTGCTGCAGGGTGACTGTCGGGCTACCACGGTCGGGGGTGGTGGCCTTGTCGTAGAGGACGTACGCGGTGATCGAGCCGCCCAAACACAAGCCAACAGCGGTCACCGCAACAACCAACAACAAGGTCTTACGAAAGCCAAGCCCTCGCCTCGGAGGCTTGGGAGGGGAGCCAGGAGCAGGGTCAGCGCTGCGCAGAGGTTCGTCCTTGCCGATGATCTCGCCTTCGAGGACCTCGTCGTCGCTGGGCCGGGATCGGGGGATCGACCTGCCCTGATCGACGTTCGGCTCGTTCGGCTTCGATGGGTCCACGGTCAGAAGGCTATCCGGCCGCGCTGAGCGTGGCATCCCCCCGCGCCGCGGACCATGACAAACGCCGGCGACGACAGCGGTGAGGGACGTGCGCAAGGACGTACAGCGGGCGATGCAAGATCAGGAGAGCTGAAGGACAAAGCTCGCACCTGCGGGAACGCAAGACTCCCAGTGCGCCTACTGACTGGTTCCGCGGTCTGCGTTACCGTTCCGGCATCTGCTGGATCGGAGAGGGCGGAAAGGGGCACGGTGGCACGCCTGCGGGCACGGATCGAGCGAGCGGCTGCGCTGCACCGGCACACCGCTGCGCTGGTCGCCGCCGCAGGGCCGATCCTCGATGGTTACTCGCCGAACGCGGCGCCCGCGGATCAGTACGCGGAACAGCACGACCTCACCGCTGAGCTGCGGGCGGACGCGAATCTGCTGGCGCCGGGGTGGTTGGGGGCGCAGCTGGACGCGTTGTCGCCGAGCACGCCGCTCGGGGGGCCGCTGCCGCCGACGTTCGTGCGGGTCGGGCAGGCGCATCCGCTGGACGACGCGCGGTTCCCGGTCGTGGTGCCGTTGCTGCGGGCGGGGCACATCGCCATCGACGCCGATGCCAGGGACAGCCGGGTCGCGGGGTTGCTGCGCAGTCTGGTGCTGCGGCTGCTCGCGTCGTCGCCGCCGGGGTCGGTGCGGATCCGGGCGGTCGACTCGGTCGACTCGGGGTCCACGTTCGGGTGGTTCACCGGGATCGAGTCGGTCATGCCGCCGCCGGTGACCGATGTGGAGGGTCTCCGCGCCGTACTGGACGAGGGAGAGCACTGGCTCGCGGCCCGCACGGACGGTGCCGGCCCGACGCTGCTCATCGTGATCGCGTCGCTGCCGGAGCTGACGGAGGGCCGGGACCTGGCCAGGATCGCGGGGCTGGCGCACGCGGGTCCGGCGGGCAGGCTGCATCTCATCGCGGCCGGCTGGCCGCCGCCGCCGTTGACCGCGGAGACCACGCAGGCGCCGTTGCCGCACGCGACGCAGATCGCGATCCGTAACCCGCACGCGTGGGTTGGTGACCCGCCGGGGGCCACGTTCTCCGGCACCGGCGTCACGCCCGGGCGGCTCAACGCTCCCGTATACCTTGACCCTGATCCGCCCGCTGATCTGGTACGCCGTGTGTGCGCCCAGCTCGCCGGCCCCTGGAGCACGCCACCGGCGCCGGTGGGCGAGCCGAGCAGGACGGCGTGGCTGAACTACGTGGCCGCCGGGCAGCGGCTCGACGCGGTCCGGCGGGAGGTCATCGCGCTCGTCGCGGAGCACAAGGCGGCGCTGAAGGCCGCACGCGACGACCTGTCGGCGATCCGGGCGAAGCTGGCCCATCATCAGGCGTATCTGGCGGAGGTCTCCCGTGAGATCGGCGGCCGGCCGTTCGAGATGTTGCCGAGCTGGCAGGAGACGCAGACTGCGGCCTCGGTGCTGACCGGCGCCGCGCAGCCGGTGGGTCGCCGCCGTGGCGCCGCGCAGGCCCCGCAGCAGGGTCCGCGCACGGCGACCGTTCCGGTGAGCGCCCCACCGACCTCGCCGGTGACCGGCAACCTGTACATGGGCAGCACCGCGGGCAACACGGGCGCGATCATGGGCCCGTACCAGAACCATCCCGGCAACGCGTTGAACGGCCCGACGGGTGCGCAGCCGACCTATCGTCCGCCGGTCAGCGGCGTCCCGGCGCGTCCGCAGAGCCTCGCGAAGAGCCCCGCTCAGGTCAGCGGCGGGCCCATCCGCCCGACGGCCGTCAGCGGCGTGCCGGCCCCCGTGTCCACCGGCGCCACCGGGACGGGCGTCGTACGCCCTGTGAGCCCCCCAGCGCCCGATTCCCTACCCGGCAGGGTGTCCCATGCCCTCCGCGTGGCGGCGGCGGGCCTGAAGCAGTCTGAGGCCGCGCTCGCCGCTCCCGGCCGGTCGGACACCGCCTCCAGCACCCGGGTCTGGATAAACGCCGCGATCTATTTCACGTTCGCGGTGCTCGCGGCGGTCGTTCAGGTGCCGACCCTGCTGGCGGGCGAACGCTTCGACGAGATCAGCATCCTTGCCCTGCCTTGTGCGCTGGTACTGCCGGCGCTCGCCTTCGGCCTGGGCTGGCTGACGATCGGCGCGACCACCCGGCGGCCGACGTCCAGGACCCCGGTGATGGGCCTGACGATCAGCCTCCTCGCCCTGGTCCCTCTTCTGGTCTTCGTCGCGGTGTTGGTACTGCGCTGAGCCAGCGCCACCGGACACGGAAAGGCGAAAGCCCGGCCGGACGGTCGTCGACCATCGGCCGGGCTCGGGAGCCGCGGACCTGCCCGGCGGCTAGCCGCGCAGGATCAGGGACATCGCCTCGGCGCGGGACTTGGCGTCGTCGCGGAGCAGGCCGCGGACCGCGGACGTGATCGTGCGCGAGCCGCCCTTCTGAATGCCGCGCATCGACATGCACATGTGCTCGCACTCGATGACCACGATGACGCCGCGCGGGTTGAGCTCGGTCATCAGCAGGTCGGCGATCTGCGAGTTGAGCCGCTCCTGGACCTGCGGGCGGCGCGCATACACCTCGACGAGCCGCGCCAGCTTCGACAGGCCCGTGATGCGACCGTCGTGGCCGGGGATGTAGCCGATGTGCGCGACCCCGTGGAACGGCAGCAGGTGGTGCTCGCACATCGACATGACCTCGATGTCGCGGACGAGGACGAGCTCCTCGTGGTCCGCCTCGAAGGTCGTGGACAGGACCTGGGCCGGGTCGACGCGCAGGCCGGCGAAGAGCTCGGCATACGCGCGGGCGACCCGGGCCGGGGTCTTGCGCAGCCCGTCGCGGTCGGGGTCCTCGCCGACGGCGAGCAGGATCTCGCGGACGGCCACCTCGATGCGCTTCAGGTCGACGTTGCGCTCGACCTCCACGCCGCCGAGCTTCCCGCTGACGAGCCGGGCGGCGACGTGGTCGAGCTCCGGCTCCACTGATGCA
Source organism: Dactylosporangium sp. NPDC051087 (assembly GCF_055586325.1). Taxonomy (NCBI): domain Bacteria; kingdom Bacillati; phylum Actinomycetota; class Actinomycetes; order Micromonosporales; family Micromonosporaceae; genus Dactylosporangium; species Dactylosporangium sp. NPDC051087. The sequence continues at coordinate 241,277 of NZ_JBVJIJ010000004.1, forward strand.
CCGAACCCGGCGCCGTTGTCATCGGCGTCGGGTTCGGTGCTGCTGATCTCGCTCAGTTCTTGCCGTCCGTGGTCTCGCCGCCGCTGGTGATCCGCACGTGGTCACCATCGCCGTTCAGCCCGACCGGCTGGCCGACCTCGGCACCGTTGGCGCCGGCCTCGAGGGCCCGCCGCCGGCGGCCGTTGCCGCTGTACGGAGCCATCGGCGGCCGCTTGACCACACGGGCGCAGATGCGGGCCATGTCCGCCTGGGAGATGGTCTCCTTCTCGAACAGCTCCTCGACGATCTGGTCCAGCACGTCGCGGTATTCGACCAGGATCTCCCACGCCTCGTCGTGCGCGATCTCGATGAGGGCGCGCATCTCGCCGTCGATCTCGGCCGCGACCTTCTCCGAGTAGTCCCGCTCGTGGCCCATCGTGCGGCCGAGGAACGGCTCGCCGTCGCCGGTGCCGTACTTGATGGCGCCGAGCTTGGCGCTCATGCCGTACTCCGTGATCATCGAACGGGCGAGCGCGGTCGCCTTCTCGATGTCGTTGCCGGCGCCGGTGGTCGGCTCGTGGAAGATGAGCTCCTCGGCGGCGCGACCACCCAGCGCATACGCCAGGGTGTCGATCATCTCGGAGCGCGTCTGCGTGTACTTGTCCTCGGTCGGCAGGACCAGCGTGTGGCCCAGCGAACGGCCGCGGGACAGGATGGTCACCTTGTGCACCGGCGCGGAGTGCGGCAGCGCCCAGGCGACCAGCGCGTGGCCGCCCTCGTGATACGCGGTGACCTTCTTCTCGTGGTCGCTCATGATCCGGGTGCGCCGCTCGGGGCCGGCGATCACCCGGTCGATCGCCTCTTCGAGATAGTCGTTGGTGATCGCGCGCTTCTCGTTACGCGCGGTCAGCAGCGCCGACTCGTTGATGACGTTGGCCAGGTCGGCACCGGTGAAGCCGGGCGTGCGGCGGGCGACCGAGTCGAGGTCGACGTCGGGCGTGAAGGGCTTGCCCTTCGCGTGCACCCGCAGGATGGCCTTGCGGCCCTCCATGTCGGGGCGGTCGACGGCGATCTGCCGGTCGAAGCGGCCCGGGCGCAGCAGCGCCGGGTCGAGGATGTCGGGCCGGTTGGTGGCCGCGATCAGGATCACGCCGCCCTTGGTGTCGAAGCCGTCCATCTCGACGAGGAGCTGGTTGAGCGTCTGCTCGCGCTCGTCGTGCCCGCCGCCCATGCCGGCGCCGCGGTGACGGCCGACGGCGTCGATCTCGTCGACGAAGACGATGGCGGGCGCGTTGGCCTTGGCCTGCTCGAACAGGTCACGGACCCGGGAGGCGCCGACACCGACGAACATCTCGACGAAGTCCGAGCCGGAGATCGAGTAGAACGGCACGCCGGCCTCGCCGGCGACGGCGCGGGCCAGCAGCGTCTTACCGGTGCCGGGCGGGCCGTAGAGCAGGACGCCCTTGGGGATCTTGGCGCCGAGTGCCTGGTATTTGGCCGGGGCCTGCAGGAAGTCCTTGATCTCGTGCAGCTCTTCGACGGCCTCGTCGGAGCCGGCCACGTCGGCGAAGGTCGTCTTCGGCGTGTCCTTGGAGATCAGCTTGGCCTTCGACTTGCCGAAGTTGAGCACCCGCGAGCCGCCGCCCTGCATCTGCGACATGAACAGCAGCAGAAGGACGACCAGCACCGCGATCGGCAGCAAGTTGATCAGCAGGCTGACGAAGATGTTGTCCTGCGTGACATTGACGTTGTACTGGTCGATCTTCTTGGCGGCCTGCAGCTCGGCGAGCTCGTTCTGCAGCTCGTCGGCGGACCGTGCGGTGTAAGAGGTCTCGACCTTGTCCGTCTTGGAGCCCTTGATGGTCTCCTTGGTCTTCAGGTCAAGTTTGAGCGTCTGCTCCTTGTCCTGAATGACTGCCTTCTTGGCCTTGCCCTCACGCAACAGGGCGAGAACCTGCGACGTGTCCGCCTTGGTGTAGCTGGGGCCGGACGTGAAGAAGGAACTGAGGATGATCGCACCGATGATCACCAGGAGGATCCAGACCACCGGCCGGCGGAACAAACGGGTACGTTCCATGTTGTCGTCGAGCGCGCGCGGCGCCCGGCCCCTCCATCCGTAAGACCGCTGACCGCGCCGGACCCACTGTGCCGACGCGATGTCGAAAGCGTCGACAGAATGGCCTAGTTGACGCTTGCGACCATTTGACGGTACACCGTGGCACCGACAGTCGCGGATCGGCGTGGGCCGGGGACGAGATGCTCCCAGCAGACTCCCAGGAAGTGCGGGGTCAGCCCTGGCCGTAGACCGACGGCTTGAGGACCCCGACAAAGGGCAGGTCACGGTAGCGCTCGGCGTAGTCGAGGCCGTATCCGACGACGAACTCGCTGGGGATGTCGAAGCCGACATACCGCACCGGGACGTTCACTCTCAGCGCATCGGGCTTGCGCAGCAGCGCCACCACGTCGACCTGGGCCGCGGAGCGGCTCTGCAGGTACTTCAGCAGCCATGACAGCGTGAGGCCCGAGTCGACGATGTCCTCGACGACGATCACGTGCCGACCGGCGATGTCGCGGTCCAGGTCCTTGAGGATGCGCACGACCCCGGAGGACGTCGTGCCCTGCCCGTACGACGAGACCGCCATGAACTCGAGCTCCACCGGCGGACCGACCCGGCCCAGGGCGCGGGCGAAGTCCGCCATGAACATGACGGCGCCCTTGAGCACCCCGACCAGCAGGATCGAGTCGACGTCGGCGTGGTCCGCCGCCACCTGCTTGGCGAGTTCCGCCGTTTTGTCCCGGATCTGCTCCTCGCTGATGATCACGTGGTCGATGTCGGACGCGTGCCAGGTGGTGCCGTCGGCCATGCGCTTAGCCTGCCGTATCGGCCCACCCGGATCGACGGCGGGTCACCCCTGGGAGACATCCGCCATTAATAGCCCAGCGCCGCGCCGTCGGCCCGCGGCTCGGAGCCTGCGACGTAGCCGGACGGTGTCCGCCAGATCGCCTGTCCGTAGCCGAACGCGCCCTGCTCGTCGACGATCCGCACCTGGTGACCGCGCCGCCGCAGGTCATCGGCCACGTCGGCGAGGCCGGGCTCCAGCCGGACGTCCAGCCCCGTGTGCCAGTACCAACGCGAACGGTCCAGCGCCGCCTGCGGATCCAGCAGGTCGTCCACCGTCGACCGGACCACCTGCACGTGTCCCTGTGGCTGCATGTGGCCGCCCATCACGCCGAACGGCCCGACCGGAGCGCCGTCCCTGGTCAGGAAGCCGGGGATGATCGTGTGGAACGGTCGCCGGCCCGGGCCGACCTCGTTCGGGTGACCTTCGCCGAGCGAGAACCCGGCGCCGCGGTTCTGCAGGCTGAAGCCGGTGCCCGGCACGACGACGTGCGAGCCGAAGCCCATGTAGTTCGACTGGATCAGGCTCACCATGCGGCCGTCCGCGTCCGCGGTGCAGAGGTAGACCGTCCCGCCCCGCGCAGGGTCACCGGGCGGGTGCTCGGCGGCGTCCCGGCCGATGAGCGCCCGGCGCGCCGCCAGATAGTCAGGTGCCAGAAGGTTCGGCGGGTGTACGGCCAGCGAAGGGTCGCACACATACGCATGAGCGTCGGCGAACCCGAGCTTGACGGCCTCGATCTGCCGGTGCAGGTCGTCGTCGCCGCCCGCACCGAACCCGTCGAGAATCCCGAGCGCCTGCAACGCCACGATGCCCTGCCCGTTCGGCGGCAGCTCCCAGACCTCGTGCCCGCGGTACCGCACCGACAACGGCTCGACCCAGAGCGACGCGTGTTCCGCCAGGTCGGCCTCGCGCAGCAGCCCGCCGGTCCGCTCGGCGTGCGCCACCATCGCCTCGGCCAGCTCGCCCCGGTAGAAGGAGGCGCCGCCGCTCGCCGCGATCGACCGCAGCGTGCGGGCCGCGTCCGGGTTGCTGAACCGCTCCCCCGCCCGCGGCGCCCGGCCACCGTGCGTGAAGACCCGGGTCCACTCGGTGAACTCGGCACCGTGCAACGCGGAATGCACCACCTCGACCGCGCGGTCCCAGTGGTGCGCGACGGTCGGCGACACCCCATATCCGTGCTCGGCGTAGGCGATCGCGTCGGCGAACAGGTCCGCGAACGGCAGCGATCCGAACCGTCCGTGCAGGTCACGCCAGCCCGCCGGGGCGCCGGGGACGGTCACGGGCAGCCAGCCGCGGGCCGGCATGACCCGCTCGGCGGCCGCCTGCGCGCCGCCCAGGGCCGCCCCCGCCCGCACCGACGGCGCACGGTCCAGCACCAGGTCGCGGGTCAGCAGCGCCGGCGAGCGCCCGGAGGCGTTGAGGCCGTGCAGCCGCTCGCCGTCCCACACGATCGCGAACAGGTCACTGCCGATGTCGTTGGACCCCGGTTGCAGCACGGTCAGCGCGGCGGCGGTGGCGACGGCCGCGTCCACGGCGTTGCCCCCGCGGCGCAGCACCGCCAGCCCCGCCGACGCGGCGAGCGGCTGGGAGGTCGCCACGACACCGCGCGGCGCGTACACCGCCCGGCGCGGATGCAGGTCGTTCGACATCCGTTGATCTTAAGCGATCCGGCGCAGCCTGCCGCCCTGCCGGGCGATCCGCAACCCGCCCGGCAGCGCCGCGGGACCCTGCCCGTGCCAGTCCGTGACCAGCGCGTCCATCGCCACCACGTGGCGGTGTGAGAGCGCGCCGCCGGACACCCCGAGCCGCCGCGCCCACGCGTGCAGCACCCGCGTCCGTACCGCCGCGGGCAACCGAACCAGCTGCGCGACGTCGAGCTCGTCCCCCGCGACGGCCTTGTCGAACGCGTCCGAGGCCAGCTCGTCGAGGTGCTCGGTGTCCGCCGCGATCAGCCCCGCCGTGCGGGCGAGGTTGCCGATCACGGCCGGTCCGAGGGCCGCCACCAGCGGCCGTACGCGCGACCTGGCATACGCGTGGTCCGTGTTGTGCGGGTCCTCCCACGGCGTCAGCCCCGCCACCTCGCACGCCGCCCGGGTGTCGGCCCGTGGCACGTCCAGCAGCGGCCTGGCGAACACCACCCCTTGCCGCTCCCGGCTGGCCGGCATGCCCGCCAGCCCGTGCGGCCCCGCCCCGCGCGTCAACGCGAGCAGGACCGTCTCCGCCTGGTCGTCGCGCGTGTGGCCCAGCAGGACCAGCGCCGCCCGGTGGTGCTTCGCCGCGGCGACGAGGGCCGCATACCGGGCGTTGCGAGCCGACGCCTCCGGCCCGCCGTGCCCGCCGACCTTGACGGTCCGGACGTCCACCGGGTCGAACTCGTGCTCGCGCGCCCACCCCGCCAGCTGGGCGGCCCGGTCGCCTGAGCCGTCCTGCAGCCCGTGGTCGACCGTCACCAGCCCGCAGTGCGTGCCCATGCGCTGCGTGACGAACCTGGCCGCCACCGCCAACGCCAACGAGTCGGCCCCACCGGAGCACGCCACCAGCACCGTGTCACCCGGCGCCACCCCGGCCAGCCCACGCCGGACCGCGGCACGCACCGCGGCCACGGCCGGCGCGAGCGCGGCCATCCCCGATCAGCCGGTCACGTCGGGCTTGGCAGGCTTCTGCTGGCCCTCACCGTCCACGTCGCCACGGTCACCGCCGCCGCCGGCGGCGCTGCTGGCTGTGCTGCTGTCCGCGGCGCTGCTGGTCGTGCTGCTGTTGTCCGCTACCGCACCGGTTTTGGCCACCTGCGGCTCAACCTCGGCGGGCTCCGCCTCATCGCCGCCGCCGGACGAGCCGGCAACACCTCCGGCGGTCCCAGCGGCCTCTGCGGTTCCAGCGGCCTCTGCAGTCCCAGCGGCCTCTGCAGTCCCAGCGGCCTCTGCAGTCCCAGCGGCCTCTGCAGTCCCAGCGGTCTCGGCGGTCTCGGCGGTCTTCGCGGCCTCGGCGGTCTTCGCGGTCCCGGACGGTGCCGAGTCGTCAGCGGTGACCGCCGTCGTCGCCGTCGTGACCGGAGCAGGCACCGCGGCCTCATCGGCCGACAGGCCCGCCACCTGGGTGGACCCGGCGATCCCCGCCTCGGCCTCCACCGGCTCCGCCACCGTCGGCACGGGCGCCGGCGGGGCCTCGACCGCGCCCGCCTGAGCCGGCACAGCGGCAGCCTCGGCCGGCGGGATGCCGGCTCCAGCGACCGTCGTCGCCGCCGCGGTGACCGGAGCGGACTCGGCAGCGGGAGCGGACGCCGTCGCGACCGGGGCGGCCGCGGCGGTGACCGGAGCGGACGCCGCGATCTCATCCGTCGACAGGCCCGCCACCTCGGTGGATTCCGCGATCCCCGCCTCGGCCTCGACCGGCTCCACCACCGTCGGCACGGGCGCCGGTGGGGCCTCGACCACGGCGGCCTTCGCCGGCGAGGAGGCGGCGGCATGCGGGGCGGGCGGCGCGGGCGGGACGATGACGGGCCGGTGCAGCGCGCTCGCGCCGTGCACCCGGACGACCCAGGCGTCGGGGTCGCCGAGCTCGTCGAGCCGCGGGATGGTCAGCGGCGACTGCCAGATCTTGTTGAAACCGTCCATGCCGACGCGCTCGACGACCGCGTGGACGAACTTGCGGCCCTCGGCATACTGACGCATCTTCACGTCGACACCGAGCAGCTTGCGCAGGACCCGGTCGAGCGGGTTGGTGGTCGACTCGCGGCGCCGGTTGAACTTGGCGCGGATGTCCTCCACCGACGGCACGACGTCAGGGCCGACACCGTCCATGACGAACTCGGCGTGCCCCTCCAGGACGGTCATGAGCGCGGTGAGCCGGTCGAGGACGGCCCGCTGAGCGGGGGTCTGGACCAGGTCGAGCACGGAGACCTTGCTGTTGGGGTCGCGGACAACGTCGGCGAGGGCGCCGATGCCGCGCCGCACCCGCTCGGCGAGCTGGTCCTGGTTGAGCTGGGAGGCGTCGACGAAGGCGCCCACCTCACCCAGGAAATAGCCCCGCATCCAGGGGACCGCGGTGAACTGGACCCGGTGGGTGACCTCGTGCAGGCACACCCAGAGCCGGAAGTCGCGCGGGGTGGCGCCGAGCCGGCGCTCCGCCTCCACGATGTTGGGGGCGACCAGGAGCAGCTGGCCGGGGTCGGCGGAGAACACCTCATACTGGCCGAGGACCTTGCCCGACAGATATGCCAGGACGGTGCCCGCCTGGACGCCGGTGAACCGCGACCCGATCGCGCTGGCGACGGGCCCCGGCTGCTTGCCGCCGGCGAGCCGCTCCGCGAGCGGCTGGATGACCTGCCGCAGGCCCTCGATGTTGGTCGCCGCCCAGTCGCGGCGGTCGACGATGCGCACCGGCGGTGCCAGCATCTTCGTGCGCAGGCCGGTGAAGGAGCTGACGTGCTCGGTCGCCTCGTCCGCAAGTCCCCGAAGGTCGGTGACTGCGGCGGCGGCCTCCTCGTAGGACACGGCAGGGCCGCTCTTGCCCAACGCCGCAGCGGTTGCCGCGGCCAGATCCCAATCGACGAACTGCGCCATGAACCCACCGTACCCGCGCACGACCACCGGCTGCTGCTGAGAAGACCCGGAGTCGACCGTCGGCGACGGGTCGACTACCGGCAGCCACAGGCGGCGAGCGCGGCGGCGACCCGGTCGAGCGCGACCACCGCGGTGTCCCGGTCGGTGGTCTGGTCGGCCATGAACGCGAAGGCCAGGGTCCGCCCGTCGGCGTCCACGACGATCCCGGCGAGGGAGTTGACCCCGGTGAGCGTGCCGGTCTTGGCTCTGACCACGCCCGCCGCGCTCGCCCCCTCCTGGGGTTTGACGAACCGTCCGGTGAGCGTGCCGCTGTACCCGGCGACCGGCAGCCCACCGAAGATGCCGTGCAGATCGGCCCGGTCGGAGCGGGCGGACATCGCCAGGAGCGTGGTCAGCAGCGCCGGGGACAACCTGTCGTTGCGGGAGAATCCGCTGCCGTCGACCAGTCCGTATCCGGTCACGGGCAGGTTCAGCTCCTCCAGTACCGTCCGCATCGCCGCCGCACCGCCCTCGAACGACGCCGGCTGGCCTTTGGCGAGCGCGACCTGCCGGGCGAGGATGTCGGCGAGCACGTTGTCGCTCTGCAGCAGCATGGACTCCACCAGGCGCAGCATCGGCGCCGACTCGACCTTGCCGAGCTCCTTGGCCCCGGCCGGCGCGGTGCCGGCCACCGCGGCGCTCGCCGGCAGCCCGAGCATCTTCGCGAACGCCTGCGCCGCCTGCACGTCTGGTTGCGCGTAGCGCTTCGCGTACTGCCCGCTGTTCGGCCGGCCACCCTCCGTCATCAGCGGGGTGATCACCGCGCCGGACCCGCCGGTGGTGGCGTCGGAGTCCCAGCCCGGCCCGATCCCGGATCCGGTGAAGAGCGACATGTCGTAGACGACCTTGCTCGGCACGGTGTCGCCGAGCGCCTTCTTCACCTGACCGGCCAGGTCGTCGAGCCGGGCCGCGCCCGGGTAGTACGGCGTCTGGAACACGGCGAGGGTCGGGTCGCCGCCGCCGATGAGCACGACCTCGCCCGGCTGGGCGCCGGCCACGACCCGGGTCGGGATGCGATACGCCGGACCGCGGGCGGCGAGCGCCGCCACCGCCGTCACGATCTTCGTCGTCGAGGCCGGCGTCATCGCCGCGTCGGGCTCCGAGGCGTACAGGACCTGGCCGGTCGCCACGTCCACCACGGAGGCGGTGATGTGGGGGCCGAGCGCGGGAGCCGTCAGCAACGCGCCGATGGCATTCTTCACTCCCTCCGGCGACGGCAGCGGGGCCTGGCTGTCCATCGCCGCCAGTACCGCCGGTGGCAGCTCGGGCGTGACACCAGCGGCCCATTTGGCCTTTTCGTCCGAGTCGACGAGCCCTAGGAACCGGATGGTGTGGGGTCCGGCGTACACCGAAGCGAGCGCGGCGACGAGCGCCACGACCAGCGCGACGGCCGCGACAACAGTGCCAACCTGTGGTCTTTCCCTCGCCAACGGACCCTCCCCGTTCTTCACCATGGTGCTGTCAGGGAGACTAATGGTCGGCGCAGCGGTGCGAGGGTGAGGAGTCATCAGATGGACTTCGACGTGACGGTCGAAATCCCGAAAGGTCAACGCAACAAGTACGAGGTTGACCATGCGACCGGCCGGATCCGGCTCGACAGGACGCTGTTCACCTCGACGCAGTACCCGGCCGACTACGGCTTCATCGAGGGCACGCTCGGCCAGGACGAGGACCCGCTCGACGCGCTCGTGCTGGTGCAGTCCCCGACGTTCCCGGGCTGCCTGATCCGCTCCCGGGCGATCGGCATGTTCCGCATGACCGACGAGAAGGGCGGCGACGACAAGGTCCTGTGCGTGCCCGCCGAGGACCCGCGCCTGGAGCACCTGCGCGACATCCACCACCTGGGCGAGTTCGACCGGCTGGAGATCCAGCACTTCTTCGAGGTCTACAAGGACCTGGAGCCGGGCAAGAGCGTCGAGGGCGCGACGTGGGTCGGGCGGGTCGAGGCCGAGGCCGAGATCGCCGCTTCCCGCAAGCGTTACCAGGAGGCGATCGCGAACGGCACGTATCACGACCCGGGCGTCGCCCCGAACGCGCACGCGACCGAATAAGACGCCGCTCCGGCCGCGGCGCTTCTCCCGCCGCGGCCCGGCGCGCTCAAGGTCTGACAATTGCGGCGTGCCCGGGCGTCACAGACGCAACCGGCATTCTCAGACACGGCCGCACGATTTCGGATCCGACGCGGCAGGGTGCGTTTCAGTCAGCCTCGACGTGTGCGACCTGGATCAGGCGCGCACCGTCGCGGCGGGTGACCAGCCAGCCCCGGCCGGGTGGCAGCGGTCCTGGCCGGACGTTGCCGAGCAGGGCGCCCTCCTCCCGGTCCCCGGACAGCAGCAGGCCAGGCGAGGACAGCTCCCGCAGCCGTTGCAGCACCGGCTCGAACAACGCCCGTGACGCGCCGCCGCTGTGCCGGGCCACAACCAGGTGCAGGCCGATGTCGCGGGCCTGGGCGAGATACGGCAGCAGCGACCCGAGCGGGTTGCCCGCCCCGGTGGCGACCAGGTCGTAGTCGTCGACCAGCACGAAGCACTCCGGCCCGGTCCACCAGCTCCGGCTGCGCAGCTGGTCCTGCGTGATGTCGGGCCCGGGCAGCCGCCGCTGCATGTACGACGCCACCGACGCGATCAGATCCTCCGTCTGCTGCGCGCCGGTGCCGTAGCCGATGAGATGCTCGCTGCGCACGGCGCCGAGCAGGCTGCGCCGGTGGTCGACGAGCACGATCCTCGCCTCCTCCGGCGCGAACCGCCCACCGATCGTCGTGGCCAGGCCCCGCAGCAGCGTCGACTTGCCCGACCCCGCGTCGCCGAAGACCAGCAGGTGCGGCTCCACGCCGAAGTCGACCCGGGCTGGACGCAGGTCGGACTCGGCGATGCCGACCGGCAGGTCGAGCGGATCGCCGGAACCTGCCCGGTCGCCGATCATGGCCGCGTGCGGCACGAGCGCCGGCAGCATCCGCACCCGCGGCGCCGGCGGACCGTCCCACGCCGCCGCCACCGCTCTGACCAGGGCGGTCTGATCACCGCTCGCCGTAACCGGCGGCGCCCCCGCAGGCCGAACCCCCGCTGGCGGGGACCCGACCACCGCGGGTGGCACCGCGGTCAGCGCCGGCAGCGCCACCAGCAGGTGCAGTCCGTCGGACGTGATGCCACGGCCTGGCGCGTCCCTCGGAACGTTGGCGGCGGCCTTGCGCGGCGCGAGTGAGTCGCTCTCGTCGCCGAGCCGCAGCTCGATCCGGGAGCCGAGCAGGTCCCGCAGCGCCGGCCGGAAGTCCATCCAGCGCGACGCCGAGACCGCCACATGGATGCCATACGACAGACCGCGGGTCGCGATGTCGGTGATCGTGCTCTCGAGGTCCTCGAATTCGCCGCGGACCGTCGCCCAGCCGTCGATCACCAGGAACACGTCGCCCCACGCGTCGTCCACGGCGGCCGCGCTGACCGTCGCGCGCCGGCGCCGATACGTCGCCATGCTGTCCACGCCCGCCTCGGCGAAGCGTCGCTCCCGGTCGTTGAGCAGCGCCGCGACCTCGCCGACCGTGCGGCGGACCGCGGCCGGGTCGAGCCGGCCGGCGACCCCGCCGACGTGTGGCAGGTCCCGCAGGCCGAGCAGCTGCCCGCCGCCGAAGTCGAGGCAATACACCTGGGTCTCGGCGGGCGTGTGGGTCAGCGCGAGTCCCATGATCAGCGTGCGCAGCGCCGCCGACTTGCCGCTCTGCGTGCCGCCGACGACCGCGACGTGCCCGTGCGCGCTGTCGAGGTGGAGCCACAGCACGTCGCGGCGCTGCTGCAGTGGCCTGTCGACGTGCGCGACCGGCACCTGCAACGCCCCGCGCAGCCGCGGATCGGCGACGCCCAGCCCGCGCCCCGCCTCGACCACGACCGGGCCGAGCAGCTCGTCGAGCGCCGGTGAGGTGGCCAACGGCGGCAGCCACACCTGGTGCGCGGGGACGCCCTGCCCGGCCAGCCGGTCCACGAGGATGTCGAGCAGGCTCGCGGTGCCGGTCGGCTCGGCCGGCTCCTCCCGCGGCACGACCGGTGGGGCGAAGCGGGTGTCATACACCAGCACGCGCCGGCCCTCGCCCCCGCCCGCACCCGGACGGCGCGGCTGGTGGTGGGCACCCGACACGTATGCCGCCTTGAACCTGGCCAGCGGCTCGGTGCCGGACTTCAGATAGCCGTGCCCGGGCGAGCGTGGCAGCTCATACGCGTCGGGCACGCCGAGCACCGTGCGCGACTCCAGCGACGAGAACGTCCGCAGCCCCACCCGATACGACAGGTGCGTGTCGAGGCCTCGCAGCCGGCCCTCTTCCAGTCGCTGCGACGCCAGCAGCAGGTGCACACCCAGCGACCGGCCGACCCGCCCGATCTGCACGAACAGGTCGATGAAGTCCGGTTTGGCCTCCAGCAGCTCGCTGAACTCGTCACAGATCACCAGCAGGCTCGGCAGCGGCGCGAGCGGCGCTCCCCCGGCGCGGGCCCGCTCGTAGTCGCGGACCGAGTCGTAGTCCCCGGCGCGGCGCAGCAGCTCCTGCCGCCGCACGACCTCGCCGTTGATCGCGTCGGTCATGCGGTCGACCAGCGGCAGCTCCGCCTCGAGATTGGTGATGAACGCGGCGACGTGCGGCAGCCGGTCCAGCCGCGCGAACGTCGCCCCGCCCTTGAAGTCGATCAGCACGAAGTTGAGCGTCTCCGACGAGTGCGTCGCGGCGAGGCCCAGCACCAGGGTGCGCAGCAGCTCCGACTTGCCGGATCCGGTCGCGCCGATGAGCAGCCCGTGCGGCCCCATCCCGTCCTGCGCGGACTCCTTCAGGTCGATCTCCACCGGCTGCCCCTGCGGTCCGACCCCGATCGGCACCCGCAGCCGGTTCCGATGCGGGCGCGGCGCCCACGCCCTCGCCACGTCCAGCGACCACGGGTCGTCGAGCCCCAGCAACGCCGCGAGGTCCTCGCCGGTTTCCCTTCTCGCGTTGTCGGCGTCGGTCCGCCCAACAACCGCCAACCGGAGCGGGGCCAGCCTTCGGGCGATCGACTCGGCCTCGGCGCCCGACAGCCCGTCGGGAACGCCGACGGATTCGCCAGGGCTTGCCGGGTCTCCGTCGTCGACCACCGACGTGGTTACCAGCCGCCCGTCCGACGGGTCGAGCACGATCGCGGTCCGATCGGGCAGCCGCGACGGCGCACCGTCCAGGTCGATCAGCGTGACCCCGTCGACGCCGCCCGCGGTGCCGAGATGGCCGCTGCCGGCCAGGTCTCCGCCGTCGAGCACGACGACGATGTGCGGCGCGGAACGCTGCGCCGCGGCCCGCTCGGCGGCGAACCTCCCCCGGTTGGCGAGCAGGTCGTCGAGCAGCCCCTCCAGCTCGACCGCCGATCCCGCGACGAGCCGGACCGGACCGACCCCGTCCGTGCGGGTCGGATGCATGGCGTGCGGCAGCCATTTCGTCCACTCCCACCGCTCGCGGCGGTGCGGACCCGCGCACACGGCGACCAGCAGATCTTCCGGCGCATGGAACACGACCAGTTGCGCGAGCACGGCTCGTACCAAAGCGGCGGAGGCCTCATCGGGAGCCTCGGCGCTCAGATGGACCCTTGCGAAGCTGCGCAGCGAGAGCGCCACCGGCAGCTCGGGCACCACCGAGCAGGTGTCGAGGAACCGTCGCAGCGCTCCTGCCGTCAGCGGCTCGAGGTCCTCCAGCGGGCCGGTCACGGGCGGGTGCAGGGGCGTGGCGAGGGTCTGCGGGCCGACCGCGACCCGCACGACCGCGAAGTCGCCGTCGGTCGGGCGCCGCTCCCACAGGCGGAAACTGTCGACCGTCGACCACAGCGAGCCCGGATCGGGATGGCGGTAGTGCAGCCCGGCGCGCTGCTTTGTGGCCGTGTCGCGGACCTGCCGTCGCAGCGCCGCCAGGTGGCGCAGATAGTCGCGGCGCGCCGCCATCATCTCCGCCTTCTTGGGCCCGCCTCCCGCGCCGGCCGACGTCAGCAGCATGCCGAGGGTGGAGAAGCCGAACACCGCACCGATCACATACGAATAGGTGCCGCCGTCGCGCCCGGCGAACAGCAGCGCGGTCGCCAGGGTGCCGGTCAGCATCGGCACCACCTGGACCATCTGCTGCCAGCGCGACGCCGGCGCGGCCGGGATCTCGGGCGGTGCCTGGACAACCAGCTCACCGCTCGGGATCTCGGGCGCCGGGCGCCGAGGCGACCGATTGACGACGACCGTGCTCATGCCAGGGACTGTAAAACCTGCGCGGGGGTGCTGGGCGCCGGTTGCATCCAGAGTGACGAGTTCTTCACACAGCGTCGAAAACGGCATCGCGGGCCGACATTGATCCATTGATCGTGGTACCTCTGACCCATGCCCGCAGCATCGCCAGGTCTGGCCCGCGTGACGATCAGTTCGCCACAGCGGCGAGTCGACGTCGCGCTGCCCGACGCCGTCCCGCTGGTGGAGCTCCTGCCCGAGTTGTTGCAGCATGCGGGGGTCGGCCTCGCCGACGACGGCGAGCGCCACGGTGGCTGGCTCCTGCGCCGCGGCGACGGCACCGCCCTGTCCACCACGACCGGCCTCGCCGGCCAAGAGGTCCGCGACGGCGCGGTCCTGCATCTGGTCCCCGCCCGGGAGAGCTGGCCCGACCTCGAGTTCGACGACGTGGTCGACGCGATCGCCGCCGGTGCCCGCCGTCAGGGCGTCGCGTGGAGCCCCGCCGCGACCCGGGCGGCGGCCCTCATCGCCGCCGGTGCCGGCCTGGTCGTCGCGCTCGCGGCAACGGTCCGCGGTGACCTGCCTCTGGTCGCGGCGGTCACCGCTCTGGTCCTGACGCTCACCGGCACGGTCGCCTCCAGGGCCTATGGCGACGCGCTGACCGGCGCGGCCGTCGCCGCGTTCGGCCTGCCGTTCGCGGCGGCGTTCGGCTGGCTCGCCGCCCCTCCGCTCGCCGGCGCCTCGGGTCGGGCGCTGCTGGGCTGCACCGCGCTGCTCGTCGCCTCGCTGCTGGCCGGGGCCGGTGTGGCGCACCTGCTGCGGCTCTTCGTCGCGGCGGCCACGACCGCGTTGCTCGGCGCGGCAGGCGCGTTCCTGGCCATGCAACTGCGACCCGCCGCGGCCGCGGCTGTGGTCCTCGCGACCGTGATCGCGGCGGTGGCCGGCACGCCGCTGCTCGCGATCCGCCTCGGCAAGCTGCCCATGCCGGTCGTCGCCCTGCCCGGTGACCTCACCGCGACCGGCGACGGGCTGGGCGCGCCACCGGACCGCGACCGCGTGTTCGCGGCCGTTGCCCGCACCGACGAGATGCTCACCGGCATGCTCCTGGGCATCGGACTGACCGCGGCGGTGGCCGCGGCCGTGCTCACCCGTTCCCGCGACGTGTCGGGCCTGGTCCTGGTCGCCGTCGCCGGACTGGCCCTGCTGTTACGGGCCCGCATGTTCGTCACGGTCCGGCACCGCGTTCCGCTGCTCGTCTCGGGAGGGTGCGCGCTCACGGTCCTGGCCTTCGCCGCCCCACCGACGGCGGTGCTGGCCTCGATCATCGCCGGGGGCGGTCTGGCTGTCGCGCTGATGGGGGCGAGGGCGGCGTTGCGGCCTTTGTCGCCGTACGCCGGCCGCACCGCCGACATCCTGGACGTCCTCTGCCTGGTCTCAGCCATTCCACTCGCTTGCGCCGTCCTGGGCCTCTACGGCCTCCTCCGTTGACCGCCGCGCACGAGCGCGGGCGCGATTCGTTCGGGTCGGAGCAGCCGAGTGTGCTGGGTCAGCAGGGGCAAGGGTTCAGTCGGTGGCGGGCGGGAGAGCGGTTTCGCAGGGGACGTTTAGAGGCTGGTTAAGAATCGTCCGGGTGTGGGGGTGGGAGGCTGACAGACCCTGCCAACACGGTCCAGAATGGGGCCATCGCACCCGTCCTCCTCCCCCGTGCCGCCGCCCGTGGCCTTGTTACGGCGGTCTTTGCGCTGTTGGTGTGCCTGGTTGTGGCGCAGCCGGCGGAGGCGGATCAGGCCAGGTCGTCGCAGTGGCAGCTCAACGAGCTCGATGCGAGGGACGCCTGGAAGGTGTCGACGGGCAGTGGGGTGATCGTGGCGGTCCTGGACAGCGGGGTCGATGCGGGGCATCCCGACCTCGCTGGGCAGGTGCTGCCGGGCGTGGACCTCGTCGACGGCGGTGACGGGCGGAAGGACCCGGTCGGGCACGGCACGACGGTCGCGGGGCTGATCGCGGGGCGGGCGGACGACAACGCGGGAGTGGCCGGTATCGCGCCCGGGGCGAAGATCCTGCCGGTACGGGTGCTCGACAAGCTGAACAAGTACGACGACCCGGGCGTCATCGCCAAAGGCATCCGGTGGGCCGTCGACCACAAGGCGAAGGTGCTCAACCTGTCGCTCGGCGGGGCGTTGCACAGCGACGCGATCGCAGACGCGCTGCGGTACGCGGCCGCCCGGGACGTCGTGGTGGTGGCGTGCACGGGCAACGTGGCGACGGACCCGTCGATCCATGAGGTGTGGTACCCGGCCCGCGAGCCGGGCGTCGTCGCCGTGGCCGGGCTGAGCGGCGGGAAAGCGCAGCCGAGCGGGCAGCCGACGGTGAGCCCGTCGCAGACGGGTGGGCAGGGCGGCGGGGGCGACGGGCTGTGGGAAGGCTCGCTGACCGGCCCCGAGACCGTGCTGACCGCGCCCGCCGACAACCTGACCGGCGCGCGGCCCGGCGGTGGGTACTGGCAGGTCTCCGGGACCAGTTTCGCCGCGCCGCTGGTGGCGGCGACCGCGTCGCTGATCCGGGCGAAGTACCCGACGATGAGCGCCGCGAATGTGATCAACCGGCTGATCGGCACGGCACGGGATCTGGGGCCCGAGGGGCGGGACGACCAGTTCGGGTACGGCGAGGTCGACCCGCTCAAGGCGCTGCGCGAGCCCGTGGCGGAGGTGGCGACCAACCCGCTGACGGTGACGGCGCCGAAGGCGGAGAGCGGTAAGCCTGCCAAACCCAGCGTCTCGGCAGCGCCGCCGGCGCACGAGGGTGGCGCGGCACCGCTGCCGGCCGACGAGTACGCCGGGCTGGCGGGGGCCAGGCAGACCGCGGACGAGGAGGACAGCGACATGGCGTCGAGCGTCACGATCGGGTTGACCGTGACGCTGCTGCTCCTCGTCGCCGGCGCCGGCGTGGTCCTCGCCAGGCACCGGGCCAGGCACGCACGGCACTTCTAAGACCGCGTCACGCACAAGGCCAGGTCACGCCCAAGCACGCAAGGCCACGTCACACGCAAGCGCGCAAAGCCACGTCACGCCCAAGCGCGCAAAGCCACCCTCACGCGCAAGCGCGCAAGCGCAAAAGTCACGTCACGCGCACTTGCCGGTGCCGGTCGGGTCGTTGTGGGACTTGCCGGCCTCGGCGACGACCGCGGCCTCGTCGGCGGTGATGGCGAAGCCGGTGTTCGGGTCGTCGGCGGCCGCCGCGAAGATGACGCCGAGCACCGTGCCGTCGGGAGAGACGAGCGGGCCGCCGGAGTTGCCGCTGCGGACCAGGGCCCGGATCGTGTAGATCTCGCGGGTGACCTTGCCGTCCTCGTAGATGTCGGGGCCGGTGATGTCGCGGTGGTCGCGGATGCGGGCGGACTGCGCGTTGTACGGCCCGTCCAGCGGATACCCGATCACGATGGCGTCGGCGTTGGTCTCGGCCTTCTTGGTGGCGAACGGCATGACCGGCGCGTTCAGCCCCTTGACGTAGAGGACGGCGAGGTCGCGGTCGGGGTCGTACGCGACGACGATCGCCTTCTTCTGGGAGCCGTTGACCTCGACCGTGGTCGACTTGGTGCCCGCGACGACGTGGGCGTTGGTCATGACGCGGTCGGTGGCGTAGACGAAGCCGGAGCCCTCGATGCGCCGGGAGCAGCTCTGCGCGATGCCCCGGACCTTGACGACGGACCGCTCCGAGTCCTTCACCAGCTTGGAGCCGGCGAGCTTCGGGTCGGGGGCCTCGACCTCCCGGACGCGGGTCGGGGAGAGGCCGTCGAACACGTCGGGGAAGCCGCGGGTGTCGACGGTGTCGCGCAACGCGGCGGAGAGCTGGTCGGCCTGCTGCGGCATGAGCTTGTCGACGCCGTTGAGGATGAACGAGTTGCTCACCGAGCTGGCCAGCCACGGCAGCGACGACTGGCTCAGCGGCGCGGCGACGAGCCAGACCACGACGAGCACCGCGACGACGGAGACGACCGCGCCGCCGGCGTTGTCGACGCCCTGCGCGGTGCGGTTGACGATCGCGCTGCGCAGCCGGTTGCCGACGAAGCTGGCGAGGGCCTGGCCGGCGACCGCGAGGCCGAAGACGGCCGCCAACGAGACGACGACCCGGATCGGGTCGTCGTCGAAGAACTCCGCTATCCGCGGCCCGATCTGCAGGCCCAGCAGCGCACCGCCGAAGAACCCGGCGAATGACAGCAGACCAACGAGGAACCCCTGGCGGTAGCCGTTGACGGCGAACATCACCACGAGGAGCACTAGGACGATATCGATCACGCTGCCAGACACGTATTCAGCCTACGGTGGCGGCACCAGGTGCCGGCAGTTCCTCAACCCGGTCTGTCGGCCAGTCGACCGCCCATCCGCCGAGTTCCAGCAGCGTGGAGACCACTCCGGCGGTGAAGCCCCACACCAACATGTCGTGTATCCGAAACGCCGGGCCGATCCATCCGCTCGGGTGACGCAGCCGCAGCCGGTTCGCCGGGTCGACCAGATCGCGGATCGGCAGCCGCTCGACCCGGGCCACCTCGGCCGGATCCGCCGGCCCGACGGGGTGCGGCGAGCGCCACCACGCGACCACCGGCGTGACGAGGAAGTTGCTCACCGGGATCCACAGGGTCGGCAGGGTCGTGACGACCTCGACGCTGGCCGGGTCGAGCCCGACCTCCTCCTCCGCCTCGCGCAGCGCGCACGCGATCGTGTCGGCGTCCTCGGGGTCGACGGCCCCGCCCGGGAACGCGGGCTGCCCGGCATGGTTCCGCATCGTCGCGGCCCGCTGGAGCATCAGGATGTCGGGGCCGCTGTCCGGCTGCTCGCCGAAGAGGACCAGGACCGCGCTCTGCCGCTGGCCCTCGCCGTCGGGTGTGGGCAGGCGCGTGAAGTCGCCCGCCTCGGTGTCCCGGAGGCGGGTCAGGAGCGGCTCGAGCCAGTCTGGCAGGTCACTCACGCCGGCACCTCGATCCCCAGGTGCTCGGCGGTGAGGGCACGGATCTTCTGCTCGTCGAGAGCTTCGCCCTGGTACGTGTGGACGACGCGGCCTCCCGGTGCGACGAAGAGCGTGGCGGGCAGCGAGACGAGCGGCCTGCCCACCGCCTGGCTCAACGCGACGGAGAACTGCTGGTCGCGGTCTTCCAGCATCGGAAACGTCAGCTGCTTGTCGTCGATGACGGACTGCGCGCCGGTGCGCGAGTCCTTCACGACCACACCGATGACGCGGACCTTGCCGCCGGCCGCGGTCACGAAGCGCTGGAACGCGGGCAGCTCGGTGCGGCAGGGCTCGCAGTACGACCCCCACAGGTTGAGGATCGTCGGCGCGGTGCCGAGCTGGGCGGCGTCGACGTAACGGCCGCCGTCGAAGCACCGCACGGCCATCGCGGGCAGCGGCTTGCCACCGGTGACGGCCGGGGACGGCGACTCGACCGGGCTCAGGCACGGCGGCCCGGTCGGCGCCGCGGCCACGTCATCGGCTTCGGGAGCGGCCGCGGTACAGGCGGAGAGAGCGAGAACGGCGGCCAGCGCCGCGGCGACGAAGCGGCTCATGAGGCCAGGGCCAGCTCGGTCAGCTCGGCGACGCGGGGGCCCTTCAGCAGGGCGAGCGCCGATTCGAGGTCGGTGGGTCCTATCCCGTACGACGGGCAGTCGCGCCGCAGTGTGCAGGCGCCGCAGGCCGGTTTGCGGGCGTGACAGACCCGCCGCCCGTGGAAGATCACGCGATGGGACAGCATGGTCCAGTCGCGGCGCTCGATCAGCGCCCCGACGGCGGTCTCGATCTTCACCGGGTCGGTCTCCCTGGTCCACTGCCACCGCTGGGTCAGCCGCTGGAAGTGCGTGTCGACGGTGATGCCGGGCACGTCGAACGCGTTGCCGAGGATCACGTTGGCGGTCTTGCGGCCGATCCCGGGCAGCGCGACGAGCGCGTCGAGGGTGCCGGGGACCTGCCCGTCGTGCCGCTCGACCAGCGCCTGGCCGAGCTTCATCAGCGAGTCGGTCTTGTTCCGGAAGAACCCCAGCGGCTGCAGCATGTCCTGCATCTCGACGCGGTCCGCGGCCGCGTAGGCGGCGGCGTCCGGGTAGCGCGCGAACAGCTTCGGGGTCACCTGGTTGACCCGCACGTCGGTGGTCTGCGCGGACAGGATCGTGGCGACGGCGAGCTCCAGCGGCGTGGTGAAGTCGAGCTCGCAGTGCGCGTCGGGATGGATCTCCGCGAGTGCCCGCCCCATCCTGCGGGCGCGCCGCTTCAGCCCCAGCGCAGTCTCTGTCACGCTCCGACGATACGTCGCCGCCCGGCGAGGCCGGCTCGGCCCCGCCAGGCGGTCTGCTGGACGGCTCGGATCAGCCCGCCGGTTGCGTGATGGTGCCGTCGGCGGCGATCTTGGCGCCCGTGGTCGGGAAGTCCTGTTTCGTCAGGTTGGACACGAACGGGATCGCCTGCTTCTTCGGGTCCGGCTTCGGCAGGCCCGGCGCCACCATGTAGGTCGCGGTCAGCGAGCCGCTCTTGAACGTGCCGTCGCCGGTCATCGTCACCTTGAGCACGCCGCCGATGCCGACGGTGCCGTTGTAGCTCAGCGCGCGGTAGCCGGCGAAGTTGCCGAGGCTGTAGGCGATGAGCCGGCCCTTATAGAACTCCATCGCCCGCATGACGTGCGGCCCGTGCCCGACGACCAGGTCCGCGCCGGCGTCGATCACCTTGTGCGCGAACGCGATCGTGTCGCACCGGTTCTCCCCGAGGAAGAACTCCGTGCCCGGCTTGGTGTGCGTCTTGTCGGAGCCCTCGGCGCCCTGGTGGACCTGCACGACGACGAGGTCGGCCTTGGTCGCGGCCTCCTTGATCACCGTCTCGGCCGCGGAGAGGTCGCTGCACAGGTTGGACCACTTGTACGACGCGAACCCGACGACCGCGATCTTCAGGCCCTTCGCCTCGCCGACGGAGATCTGCCCCGGCCAGCCGGTGTACTTGATGCCGGCGCCGTCCATCGCCTTCTGCGAGTTCTTGTAGCCGACCTCGCCGAAGTCGTAGGCGTGGTTGTTGGCCATGGTCATCATGTGGAACCCGGCGTCTTTGAGGTTGCTGACATACGACGGCGGCGTCCGGAACGCGAAGCACGTCTTGCCCGCCGACTCGGCCGAGCACTTGCCGACGCCCGTGTCGTCCGTCAGCACCTGCTCCAGGTTGCCCATCTGGAAGTCGGCGGTGAGGAACTCCTTGACCGGGTCGAAGAAGCCCTTGCCGTTGTTGGGTGGCAGCCCGTTGGGCGCCATGCCCATGACGATGTCACCGGTGGCGGTCATCGTGACCTCCGTGCCGGCACCGGCCCCGGCGGGCGCGGACGTCCCGCCCGGCGTGGCCGCCTCGCTGCCCGGCTGCGCGACCGCCGGCGGCTGGCTCTTGCCCGGCTCGGGGTCGTCGCCGCCGAGGAACGTCGCCGCGCCCGCGGTCCCGGCGCCGATCACGAGCGCCGCGAGCGCGCCCAGGATGATCGCCGTGCGCCGGCCGTTTCCGCCCCGCGGCGGTGGGTTCTCCCCCGGCAGCGGCAGTTTCCGCCGCCCCGCGCGCTCCTCGGGCTGATACGCCTGCGCCGCGAACAGGTCCTCGGGTCCCCGGGTCGCGCCCGGGTCGGGCGCCCGCGTGGCCCCGTAGACCGGGCCGGTCGCCTGGCCGCCGTAGACGGGGCCCGTGGACTGCCCGGCGCCGAAGGTCGGACCGGCCGGGCCGTCGTTGTAACCGGGACCGTCGCCATACGCGGGTCCTTCGCCATACGCCGGGCCGCTCGGCGGCCCGCCGGCCGCGAACATCCCACCGGCGGCCGGCCCGCTGTCCCGGAACGACCCGGTGGACTGCAGGTCGGCGTCCCGGAACGTGCCCGTCGCCTGAGGATTCGGCTCGCGCAGCGGCCCCGGCGACGGCGGACCGTCCCGGAAGGCACCCTGCGGCCCCGCATCACGGAACGTCCCAGTGCCCTGCGGACCCGCATCACGGAACGTGCCCGTGCCCTGCGGGCCGCCGTCGCGGAACGTCCCGGTGCCCTGGGGGCCGCCGTCGCGGAACGTCCCGGTGCTCTGCGGCCCCGCGTCGCGGAACGTGCCAGTGCCCTGCGGACCCGCGTCACGGAACGTGCCGGTTGCTTGGGGGCCGTCGTCGCGGAACGTGCCGGTGCTCTGCGGGCCGCCGTCGCGGAACGTGCCGGTGGCCTGCGGACCCGAATCGCGGAACGTGCCCTGCGGCGGGCCGTCCTGGAAGGCGCCCGGGTCGCGGACCGGACCGGCCGGATCGGGGGCGGCGCCGGGCACGGCGGCGGCGCCATAGGTGCCGCCCGGCCTGGCGCTGCCACGGGCCTGACCCGTGGCCCGCTCACCGGTGTCGAACATCGAACCCGTCGGCTGCGCGCTGCCGCGGACCGGGGCGGACCCCTGCGGACCGGCGTCGAACATCGGCCCGCCCGGCTGAGCGCCGCCGCGGACCGGGCCGGTGCCCTGCGCGCCCGCGTCGAACAACGAGCCGGTCGGCTGAGCGCTGCCGCGAGCCTGCGGCCCGGAGTCGAAGGAACCCGGGTCGAAGGAAGAGGGGTCGAAGGAAGAGGGCGAGGCCGAGCCCCGAGCCTGGGGACCGCCGCCGTCACGGCCGGGCGCCGCGGCACCCCGCGCCGGGTCGAACAGCGAACCGGTCGGGGACGCGCTCCCCCAGACCGACGCCGTGCCCTGCGCGCCGCCGCCGAAGGCCGGGCCCGAAGGAGGCTGCGGGGTGCGGTGGTCCTCAGGGGCCCACGCGCTGGGCGGCTGCTGCGCCGCCCGGAAGTCTCCGCCGCGCAGCTCGGCGCCGCGCGGGTCGCCCGGCCTGGTGTCGGCGCTCCAGGCGGCCGTCGCCGGGTCGGCACCGCGCCCGCCGTCGCCACCCCAGGCGGCGGCACCGGCGTCGGACCCCCAAGCGGCCGTCCCTGGCTCCGCGCCCCAGTCGCCCCGACGCCCATCCCCGCCGCCGCGCGGATCGGAAGACCACCCGTCAGCGCCACGCGGATCGGAAGACCGTCCGTCGGCACCGCGCGGGTCGGACGAGCGGCCGTCAGCGCCGCGCGGGTCCGGAGCCCACTGCTGGTCGGCGCCGCGAGGATCAGGACCGGGCCGGCCGTAACCCTGCCCGCGCGCTGGCGGTTGATCGTGTGGGGGCTGCTCGCGATCGTCCGGCCAAGGGGACGGGTCGCTCGGCGGACCACCATAGACCGTCATGCGCTTCCCACCCCAGAGATCAAAGTCCGGCGGGGTCGAGTCGCCCCGGGGCGAACATATCGCACCCCCGCGACGCCGTGACCGTCCGGTTCCGGTGCGTCACCAGTACCTTTGAAGGACGCCGCGCCGCAGGTCGGCATGTATCGTGAGCATCCTGCCCGACGCCCGCGACACTATCGGCGTGTGCATAAACTGACGTTCGCGTGATTGCTCATGGCGAGTGACACGCCAACGGATTCGAGGTGGACGCGATGGACGAGGTATTGGCCCGCAGCGGCATTTTCCAGGGCGTCGAGCCCGAGGCTGCCGAATCCCTCGCCAAGGAGATGGAGACGATCGACGTCCGCAAGGGCGAGATCGTGTTCAGCGAGGGCGAGCCGGGCGACAGTCTGTACATCGTGCTGTCCGGCAAGATCAAGGTTGGTCGCCGCGCCGCCGACGGCCGGCAGAACCTGATCGCCGTGATGGGCCCGAGCGACATGGTCGGCGAGCTGTCCCT
Source organism: Dactylosporangium sp. NPDC051087 (assembly GCF_055586325.1). Classification (NCBI taxonomy): domain Bacteria; kingdom Bacillati; phylum Actinomycetota; class Actinomycetes; order Micromonosporales; family Micromonosporaceae; genus Dactylosporangium; species Dactylosporangium sp. NPDC051087. The sequence continues at coordinate 264,699 of NZ_JBVJIJ010000004.1, forward strand.
GTTCGACCCGGGTCCGCGCACCGCGACCGCCACGGCCGTGCTCGACACGCGCCTCGCCCGGCTGCGCAAGCAGGCCCTGCGCCCGTGGCTGACCAACCGGCCCGAGATCGCCGAGCAGCTGCTGCGGGTCCTCGCAAGGAGGCTGCGCCGGACCAACGACGCCCTCGCCGACCTGATCTTCACCGACGTGCCCGGCCGCGTGGCGAAGACCCTGCTGCAGATGGCGGGCCGCTTCGGCACCCGCGACGGCGGCGTCCTGCGGGTCAACCACGACCTGACCCAGGAGGAGATGGCGCAGCTCGTCGGCGCCTCCCGCGAGACCGTCAACAAGGCCCTCGCCGACTTCGCCTCCCGTGGCTGGCTCCGCCTGGACGGCAAGAGCGTCATCATCATGGACCCCGAGCGCCTCGCGCGCCGCGCCCGCGTGTAAAGCCGGACACGACACCCCAAAAAGGCACGCCCGCCGCGTGCCTTTTTGCTTGCGAGCAAAAAAATCAGGCTTGACTGTTTGTTTTTCGACGAGCACCCTCGAGGGCGTGAGCGCAAACAAGCCGCAGCAGGAACGCAGCCGCGCCACCCAGCAGCGCCTGCTGGAGGCGACGGTCGACTGTCTCGTCCTGCACGGCTGGTCCGGCGCGACGACCACGGTCATCGCCGAGCGCGCCGGGGTCTCCCGCGGCGCCCAGTTGCACCACTACCCCACGCGCGCCGCCCTGGTCCTGGCCGCCGTCACGCACCTCGCCGAGCGGCGGGCCGACGAGATCCGCAAGGAGGCCGCCGAGCTCACCGGCGACCGCGACGAGCGCCTCGACAAGGTCCTGGACATGCTGGCCACCGCGTTCACCGGGCCACTGTTCGTCGCCGCCCTGGAGGTCTGGGTCGCCGCCCGCACCGATCCAGAGCTGCGCGACGCGCTCGTGCCGCTCGAAGCCCGCGTCGGCCGGGAGATGCACCGCCTCACGGTCGAGGTCCTCGGCGCCGACGAGCGCCGGCCGGGCGTCCGCGAGGCAGTGCAGGCGACGCTGGACCTCCTGCGCGGCCTCGGCGTCGCCAACCTGCTCACCGACGACAGCCACCGCCGCGCCCAGCTCCTGGCCGCGTGGAAGGTGCAGCTCACGATGATTCTGGGAGCCTGAGATGGTGACGTTGGACGACGTCCTGCACGACCTGGAAGCGGAGTCCGCGGCGCTCGACCGGCTGGTGTCGGCGCTCGACGGGCAGGACTGGAGCCGGCCGACGCCCGCGAAGGGCTGGACGGTCGCGCACCAGATCGCCCACCTGCACTGGACCGACACGGTGGCCACGCTCGCCGCGACCGACCCGGCCGGCTTCGTGCGGCAGATGAGCGCGATCGAGGACCCGTCCACGATCGTGGACCGGGCGGCCGCGGACAACATCGCGCCGCCGCAGGAGCTGCTGCGCCGCTGGCGGGACGGCCGGGAGGCCCTCGCCAAGGCGCTGAGAGCGCATCCCGCGGACCGGAAGCTGCCCTGGTTCGGCACCGCGATGTCGCCGCTGTCCACCGCGACCGGCCGGATGATGGAGACGTGGGCGCACGGCCAGGACGTGGCCGAGACGTTCCCCGGCCGCGTCGACGCCCAGGAGCACCGCCGGCCCACGCGAAGACTGCGGCACGTGGCCAACATCGGCTTCCGCACGATCGGGCACAGCTTCCTCAGCCACGGCCGCAGCGCGCCGCAAGGCCCGTTCCGGGTCGAGCTGTCCACGGTGGACGGTGACCTGTGGACGTTCGGCCCAGAAGACGCACCCAACCGGGTCGTCGGCCCGGCCGAGGACTTCTGCCTGCTGGTGACCCAGCGCAGCCACCCGGCGGACCTCGCCCTGCAGGCCACCGGCGACGAGGCACGGGAATGGACGACGCTCGCCCAGGCGTTCGCGGGGCCACCCGGAGACAAGAGGGAGCCGAGGCAGTGATCCGCATCGGCAACGCCTCGGGCTTCTACGGCGACCGCGCCACCGCCTGGCAGGAGATGCTCGACGGCGGCCGGCTCGACGTGCTGACCGGCGACTACCTCGCCGAGCTGACCATGCTGATCCTGGCCAAGGACCGGATGAAGGACCCGGCCACCGGCTACGCCAAGACGTTCCTGCGGCAGCTCGAAGGCTTCATCGGCACCGCCCTCGACACGGGCACGAAGATCGTCACCAACGCCGGCGGCCTCAACCCCGCCGGCCTGAGGAAGGCGATCGAGGCGATCACCACGGCCAAGGTCGCCCACGTGACCGCCGGCGAACCCAACGCGTACATCGGCGCCAACGGCATCGCGGAGTGCCTCAGGGCCGGCGCGGACATCGTGGTCACCGGCCGGGTCACCGACGCCTCGCTGGTCGTCGGGCCCGGCATCGCCCACTTCGGCTGGGGGCCCGGGGACCTCGACGCGCTCGCCGGCGCCACCGTCGCCGGGCACGTCCTGGAGTGCGGCGCGCAGGCGACCGGCGGCAACTACGCCTTCTTCACCGAGCTGCCTGACCTCGACCATCCCGGCTTCCCCATCGCCGAGCTGCACGAGGACGGCGCGTCCGTCATCACCAAGCATCCGGGCACCGGCGGCGCCGTCACCGTCGACACGGTCACCGCGCAGCTGCTGTACGAGATCGGCGCCCCCGAATATCTCGGGCCCGACGTCACCACGCGGTTCGACACGATCCGGCTCACCCAGCAGGGCAGCGACCGGGTCGCGGTGAGCGACGTCAAGGGCAGCCCGCCACCGGACACGCTGAAGATCGGCACGCCGACGCTCGCCGGCTTCCGCAACAGCATGACCTTCGTCCTCTGCGGACTGCACATCGAGGAGAAGGCCGCCCTGGTCGAGCGGCAGCTCCGCCGGCGGATCGCAGGCGACCTGGAGTTCCGGCTGGCCCGCACCGACCATCCCGACGCCGACGACGAGCAGCGGGCGAGCGCCCTGCTGGCCGTGCACGTCAAGAGCGCCGACCCGAAGGCCGCCGGAAGGGTGTTCTCCCAGGCCGCCGTCGAGCTCGCCCTCGCCTCCTACCCGGGCCTGACCCTGACGAGCCCGCCCGGCGACGCGACACCGTTCGGGGTGTTCCGGTCGCAGCTCGTGCCGCGCGACGCCGTCCGGCAGGTGGCGGTGCTCCCCGACGGCACCGAGGTGGAGGTCCGATGAAAGTGCCGCTGGGAACACTGTTCGGCGCCAGGTCCGGCGACAAGGGCGGCGACGCCAACATCGGCGTCTGGGCCCGCTCCGACGAGGCCTACGCCTGGCTGCGCGAGACCCTCACCGAGGACAGGCTGCGAGAGCTGCTGCCCGAGGTGCGCGACGTCAGCCGATACGAGCTGCCCAATCTGCGTGCGCTCAACTTCGTCCTGCACGGCATCCTCGGCGAGGGGGTCGCGGCGAGCACCAGGTTCGACCCGCAGGGCAAGGCGCTCGGCGAGTGGCTGCGCTCCCGCGTCGTCGACATCCCCGACGAGCTGTTTCCAGCTCCCCTGGCTTCGCCAGCGGTTCCGAGGGGGGCTGCGCCACCCCACACCCCCCATGCTGCGCACCAGGAGCCGATCCCATGATCGACCCGTTCGCGAAGCCCGAACTGCGGGACCTGGTGCGAAATTTCACCCGCAGGGAGATCGTGCCGCACCTCGACGGCTGGGAGCGGGCCGGCGAGGTCCCTCGCGAGGTGCACCGCAAGGCGGCGGAGATCGGCCTGCTCGGGATCGGCTTCCCGGAGGAGGTCGGCGGCGAGGGCGGCGACCTGCTCGACTCGATCGTGGTCACCGAGGAGATCATCCAGTCGGGCGGCTCGTCCGGCCTGATCGCGGCGCTGTTCACGCACGGCATCGCGCTGCCGCACATCGTCGGCACCCGCGACCGTGACCTCATCGACCGGTTCGTCCGGCCGACCCTGCGCGGCGAGCTGATCGGCTGCCTGGCGATCACCGAGCCCGACGGCGGATCCGACGTCGCCGGAATCCGCACCACCGCGAAGCCCGACGGCGACTCGTACGTCGTCAACGGCACGAAGCTCTTCATCACCAGCGGCGCCCGGGCCGACTTCGCCACCACCGCGGTGCGGACCGAGGACGGCGTGCGGCTCGTCGTCGTCGAGAAGGCGGCGGGCTTCACCGTCACCCGGACCCTGGAGAAGATGGGCTGGCACTGCTCCGACACCGCCGAGCTGTCCTTTGTGGACGTCCGCGTCCCCCGTACACACGACGCCGGCGGAATCCATGAACTGCTGCGGCACTTCGCGGCGGAGCGGCTCTCCCTCGCCGTGCAGTGCTACGCGACGGCGCAGCGCTGCCTCGACCTGACCCTCGCCTGGGTGCGCGACCGGCACACGTTCGGCCGCCCCCTCGCGAGCCGGCAGCTGGTCAAGCACCGCATCGCCGAGATGGCCAGGCAGGTCGACGTCGCCCGCACGTACGTGCGACACACCGCGACACGTGTCGCAAGTGGCGAGCGACTCGTTACGGAGGTGGCGATGGCGAAGAACACGGCGGTCGCGGCCTGCGACCACGTCGTCGACCAGGCCGTGCAGCTGCACGGTGGCCTCGGGTATCTGCGCGACGCCGAGGTCGAGCGCCATTACCGGGACGCTCGGATCATGGGCATCGGCGGCGGGACCACGGAGATCATGAACGAGATCATCGCGAAGCAGTTGGGGGTCTAGAGGCATGCCGATCCTGACCAGTGCGCTCGACCCGCGCGGGAGCGTCTACCTGGACAACCGGGAGGCGATGCTGGAGCGGCTGACCGAGCTGGAGTCGGCGCTGCGGCAGTCGCGCGGCGGCGGGGGCGAGAAGTACGTGACCCGGCACCACGCCCGCGGCAAGCTGCTGCCCCGCGAGCGGATCGAGCTGCTGGTCGACCGCGACTCGCCGTTCCTGGAGATCTGCCCGGTCGCCGCGTGGGGCACCGACTACCCGGTCGGCGCGAGCGTCGTCACCGGCATCGGCATCGTCGAAGGTACGCCGTGCGTGATCGTGGCGAACGACCCGACGGTCCGCGGCGGGGCGGTCAACCCGTTCTCGCTGAAGAAGACCCAGCGGGCCGGCCAGATCGCCCGCGAGAACCGGCTGCCGTTGATCAACCTGGTCGAGTCGGGCGGCGCGGACCTGCCGCAGCAGGCGGAGATCTTCATCCCCGGCGGGGCGGCGTTCCGCGACCTGACCCGACTCTCGGCGGCGGGCATCCCGACCGTCGCGGTGGTCTTCGGCAACGCGACGGCCGGCGGCGCGTACGTGCCCGGCATGTCGGACTACACGATCTTCGTGCGGGACCGGGCGAAGGTGTTCCTCGCCGGCCCGCCGCTGGTGAAGATGGCCACCGGCGAGACGGTGGACGACGAGACGCTCGGCGGCGCCGCGATGCACGCCTCGAAGTCCGGCCTGGCGGACTACATCGCCGAGGACGAACGCGACGCGCTCCGGCTCGCCCGGGAATGCGTCCGGAACTTCGGGACGACGCTCGCCAGGACCTACGGCCCCGAGCCCAAGTTCGACGCCGACGACCTGCTGGGGATACCGAGCGCGGATCTCCGCGTGCCGTTCGACCCCCGCGAGATCCTGGCGAGGATCCTCGACGCCAGCGAGTTCGACGAGTTCAAGCCCGCGTACGGCCAGGCGCTGTGCACCGGCTGGGGCGCCGTCCACGGCCACCGCATCGGCATCCTCGCCAACGTCCGCGGCGTGCTGTTCTCCGCCGAGGCGCAGAAGGCCGCGCAGTTCATCCAGCTCGCCAACGCGGCCGGCACGCCGCTGCTCTTCCTGCAGAACACGACCGGGTACATGGTCGGCAGCGAGTACGAGCAGGGCGGCATCATCAAGCACGGCGCGCTCATGATCAACGCGGTGGCGAACTCCAAGGTGCCGCACCTGACGATCAACATCGGCGCGTCGTACGGCGCCGGCAACTACGGCATGTGCGGCCGCGCCTTCGAACCCCGCTTCCTCTTCACCTGGCCGAACGCCAAGTCGGCCGTCATGGGCCCGCAGCAGCTGGCCGGGGTGCTGTCCATCGTCGCCCGGCAGGCCGCGGAGGCGAAGGGCCACGCCTACGACGAGGAACAGGACCGCACGATGCGGTTCATGGTCGAGCACAAGGTCGAGCAGGAGTCCGCGGCGCTGTTCCTGTCCGGCCGCCTGTACGACGACGGCGTGATCGACCCTCGCGACACCCGCACCGTGCTGGGCATGTGCCTGGCGCTCGTCCGATCGGGCGACCAGCACCCCAACTTCGGCGTCTTCCGACTCTAGGAGAAATCGTGATCAGAAGGCTCCTGGTCGCCAACCGGGGCGAGATCGCCAGGCGGGTGTTCGCCACCTGCCGGGCGATGGGCGTCGAGACGGTCGCCGTCTACTCCGACTCCGACGCCGACGCGCCGCACGTCGCCGAGGCCGACTACGCCGTGCACCTGCCCGGCAACGCGCCGACCGCGACGTACCTGCGCGGCGACCTGATCGTCGCGGCGGCCCGCAAGTGCGGCGCCGACGCCGTGCACCCCGGATACGGGTTCCTGTCGGAGAACGCCGACTTCGCGCGGGCCGTCATCGACGCCGGGCTGACCTGGGTCGGGCCGTCGCCGAAGGCGATCGCGCTGATGGGCTCGAAGATCGAGGCGAAGGCGCTGCTGGCCGACGTGGGCGTGCCGATGCTGCCGACCGCGCTCGAGCCCGAGCAGGTCGACGCGTTCCCGGTGCTGGTCAAGGCGTCGGCGGGCGGCGGTGGGCGGGGCATGCGCATCGTCCGGGACCGCGAGGCCCTCGCCGAGGCCGTCGCGGCCGCGCGGCGCGAGGCGGCGTCGGCGTTCGGCGACGGGACCGTGTTCTGCGAGCGGTACGTCGAACGCGCCCGCCACATCGAGGTCCAGATCATGGCCGATACGCACGGCAACGTCGTGACGCTCGGCGAGCGGGAGTGCTCCATCCAGCGCCGGCACCAGAAGATCGTCGAGGAGACGCCGTCGCCGGCGGTGGACCCGCAGCTGCGGGACCGGCTCTGCCAGGCGGCGATCGCGGCGGCCCGCGCGGTGTCCTATGTGGGCGCCGGCACGGTCGAGTTCCTCCTCGCGCCGTCCGGCGAGTTCTTCTTCCTGGAGATGAACACCCGCCTGCAGGTCGAGCACCCCGTGACCGAGTGCGTGGTCGGCGTCGACCTGGTGCGCCTGCAACTGGTCGTCGCCGAGGGCGGCCCGCTGCCGTTCAACGGCCCGCCGCCGCTGCGCGGGCACGCGATCGAGGTCCGCCTGTACGCCGAGGACCCCGCCTACGCCTGGATGCCCTCGACCGGCACGCTGCACCGCTTCGAGGTGCCCGGTGTCGGGCACTCGTTCGGCCCGTTGCCCGCGCCGGGGCTGCGCCTGGACTCCGGGGTCGCGGACGGCTCCGTGGTCGGCGTGCACTACGACCCGATGCTCGCCAAGCTGATCGCCTGGGCGCCGACCCGCGCCGAGGCCGCCCGGATGCTGTCCAACGCGCTCGCGCGGGCCCGCTTCCACGGCGTCACCACCAACCGGGACCTGCTGGTGCGGGTGCTGCGGCACTCGGCGTTCCTGTCCGGCGGCACCGACACCGGATTCCTGGACCGGCACCCCGAGGTGTTCGCGCCGCTGCTGTCGTCGGTCGACGCGGTGCGCCTGTCGTGCCTGGCGGCGGCGCTGTCCGGCGCCGCGCGGCGGGCCAAGACCGCCACGCTGCCGGGGCTGCCCTCCGGATGGCGCAACGTCCCGAGCGCGCTGCAGACGGTGGTGTACGAGGGTCCGACCGGCACGATCGAGGTCGGCTACCGGCTGGACCGGCTCAACGACCTGGCGGCCTGGGCGGTGCGCCGGATCGACCCCGACGACGTGGGGCTGCCCGGTGCCGCGCTCGACCCGGCCGGCGCGCCGGACCACCCGCCCGTGGAGATCCTGTCGGCCACCGCCGAGCAGGTCGTGCTCGACGTCGCCGGGGTGCGCCTGCAGTTCGCGGTCGCCGCGGTCGGCCCGATGTCCTATGTGGACAGCTCCGAGGGCTCGGTGACGCTGACCGAGCTGCCCCGCTACCCGCTGCCGGTCGCCGAGCAGCCCGAAGGTTCCCTGATCGCGCCGCTGCCCGGCGCGGTCGGCCGGGTCCTCGTCGTGCCCGGCCAGCGGGTCGCCGCCGGCGAGCTGCTGCTGACCGTCGAGGCGATGAAGCTCGAACACCCCGTCCACGCCCCCACCGACGGGGTCATCAGCGACCTGCGGGTCGCGGCCGGCTCACAGGTCGAGTCGGGAGCCCTGCTGGCGGTGCTCACCCCGGCGTAGTTCATTTCTGATTGGAGCCCACCCCTCATGGACTTCGACTACACATCCGAACAGCAGGCCCTCCGCGACGCGGTGGCGAAGCTCGGCAAGCGCTACGGGCACGAGTACTTCGTGCGCAAGGCCAAGGCCGGCGAGCACTCCGACGAGCTGTGGGACGAGGCGGCCAAGCTCGGCTACCTCGGCGTCAGCGTGCCCGAGGAGTTCGGCGGCGGTGGCGGCGGCATCACCGAGCTCGCGATCGTCTGCGAGGAGCTCGCCGCGGCCGGCGCGCCGCTGCTGCTGCTCGTGGTCTCGCCCGCCATCGCGGCCACGATCGTCGCCCGGCACGGGACGCCGGCGCAGCGGGAGCGCTGGCTGCCCGGCTTCGCCGACGGCACCCGCAAGGTCTGCTTCGCCATCACCGAGCCCGACGCGGGCTCCAACTTCCACAAGCTGTCCACCGTGGCCCGCCGCGACGGCGACGACTACGTGATCACCGGCCGCAAGGTGTACATCTCCGGCTTCGACGAGTGCTCGCAGGTCGTGGTGGTGGCCCGGATGGCCGACGAGCGCACCGGCAAGCTGAAGCCGGCGCTGTTCCTGGTGCCCACCGACGCCCCCGGGCTGACCGCGTCCAAACTGGACATGGAGATCGTGTCGCCGGAGAACCAGTTCCTGCTCTTCTTCGACGAGGTACGGGTCCCGGCCGGCACCCTGATCGGCGAGGACCCGGAGGCGGGGCTGCCGGCGCTGTTCTCCGGCCTGAACCCGGAGCGGATCACGGTCGCGGCGATGGCGTGCGGGACGGCCCGGTATGCGCTCGAGCGGGCCTCCACGTACACCGCCAGCCGGTCGATCTGGGGACGGTCGATCGGCAGCCATCAGGGTGTCTCCCACCCGATGGCGCACGCGCACATCCAGGTCGAGCTGGCCCGGCTGATGGTGGCCAAGGCCGCCGCGCTGTATGACGCCGGGCGTGACCTGGAGGCGGGCGTCAACGCGAACATGGCGAAGTACGCGTCGGCGGAGGCCTCGGCGCTCGCCGTGGACACCGCGATCCAGGCGCACGGCGGCAACGGCATGACCACCGAGTACGGCGTCGCGACGCTGCTGGGCGCCACCCGGGCCGGGCGGATCGCGCCGGTCTCCCGCGAGATGATCCTCAACTTCGTCGCCCAGCACCTGCTGGGCCAGGAGAAGTCCTACTGACCTACGGACGCTTCAGCTGCGGGCCGGTGAACGCGTTCGGCGGGTTACCGGCCAGGCAGCGGAACGTCGTCGGGCCCTGCTGCTGCTCGTCCAGGCCGGGCAGCAGCACGTCGATCGACCAGCTGACGGCCGGCAGGTACACCAGCAGCAGCGTCTTCTTGCTGCACACCTCGCCGACCACGGCGCTGTCCTTGGCGGCCTTCACCTGGGTGCCCTTGGCGAGGTCGCCGGAGGCGAACACCTCCCAGACGTGCGACCCGCCGCAGTCGGCCGGCCGCTTGTCGGCGTCGAAGCACTCGAGGGTCTGCGAGCAGCGGGCCGCCTTCGGGGCGCTCGGCGGGCAGGCCGTGGCCTTCTCCGCCGTCGCGGCGGCGGTCGGGCTGCCCGCCGGGGTCGGGCTGGGGGTCACGGCGGGTCCGGCGCTGAGGTTGTAGGCGATGCCGGCGCCGGCCAGGGCCACCACGAGGAGCACGACGGCGGCGGCGATCATGATGAACCGGCGGGCGCCCGGCGGCGGGGTCGGCGTGTCCGGCACGACGCCGCCCTCGGGCGGGTCGACGGGCGGGGGGCCGCCGGCCAGCCACGCCGCCTGCTGGACGGTCTGCTCCTGGTCGCCGCCGCCCATGAACGGGGAGGCGAGGAGCCGGTTCGGCTCCGCTTTCGACGTGAAGACCGGCTCGACCGGTGGCGATCCGAGCGGCGGCACGACCACCGGCGGGACCGGCTCCAGGCGCAGGCCGATCAGCATGTCGCGGAGCTCGATCGCGGACGGCCGGGCGGTCTCGTCGTTGGCCATGCCGGCGCGCAGCACCGCCATCAGGCTCTCGGGGCAGCCGGGCAGGTCGGGGATCTGCTCGTTGAACATGTCGACCAGCGACAGCAGGCTCGGTGCCTGGTCGTCACGCCAGCGCGGCGGGCGGCCCCGCATCAGCGCATACAGCGTGGCGCACAGCGCATACACGTCGGCGGAGCCGGCCGGCGGCGACTGCCGGAACGTCTCCGGCGGCGCATAGGCCGGGGTGAGCGTGTCGAGCGTCATCGACTCGTCGCGCCACTCGGCGAGGATGGCCAGGCCGAAGTCGGCGAGCGCCGGCTCGCCGAACCGGCTGAACAGGATGTTGGCCGGCTTGACGTCGCGGTGCAGCACGCCCAGCGCGTGCGCGTCGGCCAGCGCGTCGGCGATCTTGAACCCGACGTCGCGCGCCTCGGACGGGCTGAGCGGCGAGTCCTTCATCCGCTCTGCGTAGGAGCCGTCGCACAGCTCCATGATCAGATACGGGTGGCCGAGGTCGGTCACGCCGGCGTCGAACAGGTCGACCACGTGCGGGTGGCTGGACATCCGCCCGGCGGCGCGGGCCTCGCGCAGGAAGCGGCGGCGGTCGCGCTCGGTCTCCAGCGTGCGGTGCTCGACCTTGACGGCGACCTCGCGGCCGACCGATTCCTGGGTCGCCCGGTAGACGGTCGCGTAGCCGCCGCGCGCGAAGACGGTCAAACCGGTCATACCGGGCACCGTGGGCAGAGGGGCGGCAGCGGTCACGGCTAGAACGGTACGACAGCCTCCGGACATTCGCCGTCACGCATCGGCCACAACGTGTCTCAGGAGGTGGCGAGGGCGGCGGTCACGACCGCGGCCTCGTCGCACTGGCCGTTGGCCTCCAGGGTGTCGGCGAGGATGCGGGCGGCGTAGACGCGGCTGCGGACGTCCTCGCCGGGCAGGGTCTGCGCCTGCCGGGCCCAGTCGAGGGCCTCGACCTGACGGCCGGCGGCCAGCAGCGCACCGGCATAGGCCGCGACCGCGTGCCGGCGGGAGAACATCACCGACGGCCCAGGGCGGTCGGCGGCCACGCAGCCGAGCACCTCCAGGGCCGCCTCCAGGTCGCCCTGCGCCTGGCGGGCCAGGCCGAAGAGGACCCTGGGCGCGACCTTCGCCGCCTCCAGGACGTCATGGGTCTCCACGACCTGGAGCACGGCCCTGGCGTCGTCCTCGGCGGCCACGGCGTCGCCGCGGTCGAGGCTGACGAAGCCGCGCATGGTCCGCGACATGCCGATGAGCAGCGGGTGGCCGGTCTTCTCGCCGTACTCGGTGGCGTCGGTGAGCAGGTCGTAGGCGTGTGCGGGCTCGGCGAGCTCGCGGGCGACCACGCCCCGGACGACGAGCGCGAGCCCGCGGCCCCAGTCGTCGCCGGCGGCGGCGAAGTCGCGGTAGGCCCGGCGCGCCTCCTGGTCGGCGTCGGCCAGGTCGCCGCTCTCCGCGGCCGCGAACGCCTCGACCGCGCGCAGCGTGCCGACGGCCCAGGCGTCGCCGACCCGCTCGCCGAACGGCAGGAACGCCTTCGCGAGGCGCCTGGCCTCGCCGAGGCGGCCGGCGAGCAGCCGCACGAAGGCGGTGGTGCCGCGCAGCCAGGCCCGGCCGACGGGGTCGCCGAGCTCGGCAAAGCGACGGGCGGCCCGGCCGAGCGCCGCGTCCGCGCCGGCGAAGTCGCCGCGGGTGGTGGTGACCCAGGCCAGGTGCTGCAGGGACCAGGCCTGCGCGCGGCGGTCGCCGGAGCTGACCGCGATCTGGAAGGACTCGGCGAAGCGCCCGCCCGCCTCGGCGAGCCGGCCCTCGAGGAAGTCGGCCATGCCCAGCCGGCGCATGGCGTCGCCGCGCTCATACGTGAGGCGGGCCTCGGTCGCGGCGGCCAAGGCGTCGCTCAGCGTCTGGTAGCTGCGGCGCTGGTCGCCGGTTGCCCGGTAGGCGCGGCCGGCGACCAGGAGGGCACCGACGCGGACGGCCGGGTCGTCGGACCCGTTCAAGGTGATCTTCTCGGCGCTGGCGAGGGCCTCGGGCACCCGGCCGAGCTGCAGCAGCGCCCGGGCGTGGACGAGCCGGTCACCGGCCGGCACGGCACCGCCGCCGAGCGCGACGGCCCGGTCGGCCGCCTGCGCCGCCTGCGCGGGCTCGCCGGTGGCGAGGGCCTCGCGGGCGGCCCGGCCGAGCGCCTGCACGCCGAGCGGCGCGGCGGACCGGGCGAGGGAGTCGGGCCGCAGCCCGACGACGTCGGCGAGGCGGGAGGCGCGTTCGGCGTGCTCGGCGATGAACGCGTCGGCGGCGCCGGTGGTCATGTTGATGCCGGTGACGGTGCCGGCGCTGCTGCCGCCGGCGTGGTGGGCGGCGACCGCCGCGGCCGCCCAGCGGGACAGGGCCGCGTGCCGCTCGGCGAGGTCGGCCTTGCCGATGCCGGCATATGCGGCCTCGCGCAGCAGCGGCGTCGCGAACGCGAACCCACCGCGGGCGCGCCGCAGCATGCGCCGCTGGAGCAGCTCCTCGACGGCGCGCTCCAGCTCGACGGCGGCGACGACGGCGGGCCGGGCCTGCTGGCCGGGCGGGTTGAAGCGCAGCGCCTCCAGGGCGCGGCCGGGCACGGTGTCGCCGATGACGGCGGCGTCGCGCAGCACGGCGCGGGTGTCGGCGGGCAGCGCGTCGATGCGGGCGGCGAGGACCGCGGCGAGGTCCCGCGACAGCAGCCGGCCGCCCAGGGAGCCGGGGGTGAGCCGCCAGCCGACGGGGTCGCTGCCGGGCACGGTGCTCAGCGCGCCGCGCTCCTGCAGTAGCGTGACCAGCTCGGCGAGGTAGAACGGGTTGCCCTGCGCGGTCGCGAGGAGCCGGTCCTCGTCGGGCGCGGCGAGCCGCCCGCCGCCGAGGTAGGCGGTGAGCAGCCGGGCCGCGTCGGCGCCGCGCAGCGGCGGGATCGGCACCAGCTCGGCGTCGGGGACGCGGGTGAGGACGCCCGCGGAGCGGACCAGCTCGGGCCGGCCGAGCAGCACGATCAGGACCGGGCCGGTGATCCGCTCGACGGCGGCGCCGAGCGCGTCGACGGTCTCGGCGGTGGCGTCGTGCAGGTCGTCGACGATGACCACGAGCGGCGTCTCGGCGGCCATGCCGGACAGCAGCTCGGCGACCGCGTTGGGCACGGCGTGCAGGTCGAGCTCGTCGGGCTTGGCGCCGGGCGCGACCCAGGACGCCTCGGCGGACGAGCCGGAGTAGCCGATCAGGCTCAGCAGCAGGTCGGTGGCGAAGCGCGGCGGCTCGGGGCGGCCCCGGGCGGCGCGCGCCAGCCGCTGGGCGAGGCGGCGCAACCGCTCCTCGACCGCCTCGCGGGTGAGGTTCGTCGCGTCCTGCGGCAGGCCGATCGCGGCCCGGACCAGGTCGGCGAGGGGCGCGAGCCGGCGGCGCTCGCCGAACGCGGCGCAGTGCACCGACAGCACGCGAGCGCCGCCGCCGGGGGCGAAGCCGACGCTGGGCGTGTAGCCGGCGCCGCCGAGGTAGCCGGCGGCGAAGCGCTCGATCTCGCCGGCGAGACGGGACTTGCCCAGCCCGGCCTCGCCGGTGAAGACCAGGACGCGGGTCTCCTGCCGGTCGGCGATCTCGGCGAGGCGGCCGGAGACGCGGGCGAGCTCGGCCTCGCGGCCGACGAAGGGTGCCTCGTCGCCGAGGCCGGAGCGGGTGCCGGGCGCGTCGAGCAGGCCGAGCAGCTCGAACGCCTCGACCGGCTCGCGTTTGCCCTTCAGGCGCAGCGGCCGCAGCGCGCGCCACGAGGCGAGCCGCCGGGTGGTCGCGGAGGTGCGGTCGCCCGCATACACGGCGCCGATCGCGGCGGCGTCGGCGAGCCTGGCGGCCGTGTTCACGGTGTCGCCGATGACGGTGTATTCGATGCCGGCCTGGACCCCCGCGACGACGGTGCCCGTGTTGAGGCCGATGCGCAGCCCGAGAGGTGCGCCGCCGCCGCGCTCGTCGTCCAGCACCCGGCGGACCGCCCGCTGCATGGACAGCGCGGCGCGCACGGCCCGCTCGGCGTCGTCCTCGTGGGCGACCGGCGCCCCGAACACGGCCATGATCCCGTCGCCGGTGAGCTTGTCGACGTGCCCGCCGAAGGTCTTGACCGCGCCGGCGAGCGCGGCGAGGACCCGGTCGGTGACGGCGCCGACCCGCTCGGGGTCGAGGTCCTCCGACCACGCCGTGAAGTCCGACAGGTCGCCGAAGAGCACCGTCACGATCCGCCGCTCGGCGGCCGGGAGGGTGGCGGCGGCAGGCAGCGCGGAGCCGCAATGGTGGCAGAACCGCGCACCTGGAACGGCCACGGTCCCGCACACCGAACACGTCACGTTGCGTCCAACCCTAAGTGGGGTGGGTGTGATTCCCGACTCAGGTAGGCAAGTTGTGCACGCACCGACCACTCGGCGGCTTCCCACAGGCTGCGGTCCACGTCGGCGTACACCCGGGCGACGACCTCGGCCGGCTCGACGGCGCCCGCGGCCAGCGCCTCGCGGACCTGCGCGAGACGGGCCTCGCGGTGCTGGTGGTAGAAGCGGGCGGCGACGGCGGTGTCGGTGAGCGCCGGGCCGTGCCCGGGCAGGGCCGGCACCCCTTCGAAGGCGGCGAGGCGGCCCAGGCTGACCAGATAGTCGCCCAGGTCGCCGTCGGGCCAGGCCACGATCGTGGTGCCGCGGCCGAGGATCGTGTCGCCGGTCAGGAGCACCCGCTGGTCGCCGTGCCGCGCGGCGAAGCAGACCGAGTCCGCGGTGTGCCCGGGCGTGGCGACGGGTTCGACCAGGACCCCGTCCACGTCCAGCGTCGCGTGTACCGGCGGCTGATGCACCGGCGCACCGGTGAGCTCGGCGAGGCGCGGAACGCCTTCCGTGTGGTCGATATGACTGTGCGTCAGGATGATGGCCGCGACCGGCGCGTGCTCCGCGACCGCGCGCAGGTGGCCTTCGTCCAGCGGGCCCGGGTCCACGACGACGACGCCGCCACCCGGCGCCCGCAGGAGCCAGGTGTTGGTGCCGTCGAGCGTCATGGGCCCCGGGTTGGGCGCACGGACGAGGGTCACCCAGTCGGGCAACGTCGTGAGGACCTCGGCGGTCGGGGCGGTGACGTGGCTTACCACGAAGTGATCGTACGGCGGGCCGGATCGCTCGACACGTCACCCGACCGGCCATGGAACCCGCGCTGGAACCCGCGCTGTCCGCACCGGCCGGGCGACCGCACCTTGCCTTATGCGACCTCGACGATCGCTTCGACCTCGACGGGGGTGTTGAGCGGCAGGGCTGAGACGCCGACGGCGCTGCGGGCGTGCCTGCCCGCCTCGCCGAAGACCTCACCGAAGAGCTCGCTGGCGCCGTTGACGACGCCCGGCTGGCCGGTGAAGCCCGGCGCCGACGCGACGAACCCGACGATCTTGACCACCTGGACGACCTTGTCGAGGCCGACCAGGGCGTGCACGGCGGCGAGCACGTTGACCCCGGCCTGGCGGGCGAGGTCCTTGGCCTGCTCGGGGGTCACTTCGCCGCCGACCAGGCCGGTGGCGGCGAGCTTGCCGTCGACCATCGGCAGCTGGCCCGAGACGTAGACGTAGTTGCCGGTCCGCACGGCCGGCACGTAGGCGGCCACCGGCGGCACGACCGGCGGGATCGTCAGCCCCAGCTCCTCCAGCCTGGCGAACACCTCACTGCCCACGTCAGGCCGCCTTCGGCCGCTTGAAGTAGGCCACGAGGTTCTCCGGGTTGAGGCCGGGCACGATCGCCACGAGCTCCCAGCCGTCCTCGCCGAAGTTGTCCAGGATCAGCTTCGTGTTGTGGACCAGCAGCGGCGCGGTCAGGTACTCCCATTTCTGCATGAGGCGAGACTATCGGTCGTCCGGTGCACACCGACCGAATCGGGTCCCCCAAGGCGAGCGTGCGGCGGCTACCCTAAGGGCCGCGCCGCACGGGTCCCGGGAGCCGGACCACCGGCGGACCGGCCGTCGCACACGAGGTGGAGATATGACGCAACCGCCCCAGTACCCTGGGCCGCCCGAATACCAGGGCCAGCCAGGCGACCCTTACGCCGCGCCGGGACAGCCACCGCAGACTCCTCCGGGACAGGGCTGGCCGCCCGCGCCCGCGCCGCAGGACCCGTTCGCGCCGCCCACCTCGGCCCCGCCGACGTCCGCTCCGCCGACGTCCGGCCAGCCGTATGCGGTGCCGATCCAGCCGCCGTTCCCCCAGGCGGGATACCCGTCTCAGCAGCCCGACCCGACGCAGTACGGGCAGCAGCCCCCGCAGTACGGGCAGCCGGACCCCTCGCAGTATCCGCAGCAGGGCTTCCCGCCGCAGCAGCCGCAGCAGTATCCGCCGACGGGCGCCTTCCCGACCGGTCCGCAGCCGACCGGACAGTTCCCGACCGGCCCGCTGCAGCAGCAGCCGACCAGCGGGTTCCCGGGCCAGCCCACGAGCGGGTTCCC
The DNA here is from genome assembly GCF_055586325.1 of Dactylosporangium sp. NPDC051087. Classification (NCBI taxonomy): domain Bacteria; kingdom Bacillati; phylum Actinomycetota; class Actinomycetes; order Micromonosporales; family Micromonosporaceae; genus Dactylosporangium; species Dactylosporangium sp. NPDC051087. The sequence goes on from NZ_JBVJIJ010000004.1 coordinate 281,417, forward strand.
CGGCCAGCCGACCTCCGGGTTCCCCGGCCAGCCGACCTCCGGGTTCCCGGCCGACCCGTATGCGGGTGGCTACCAGCCCGGCTACCAGCAGCCCCAGCAGCCGCCGAAGAAGCGCGGCCTGATGATCACCCTGATCGTCCTCGCGGTGGCGCTGGTCCTGTGCGGTGGCGGCGGCGCCGCGGCGTACTTCGTCAACAAGGGCAACCAGGGCAAGGGCCAGGCGAGCGCGATCGACGCGGTCAACGGGTTCCTCAAGGCCGTCTACAAGGACAAGAACACCACCGACGCGCTCAAGTACGTGTGCGCGTCCTCGCGGGACAAGAACAAGCTGGCCGCCCGGGTCGACGAGATCAAGAAGTACGACGCCGGCCTCAGCAGCCCGACCTACACGTGGCCGGCGCCGACGGTGGAGAAGCAGGACGCCTCCTCGGCCACGCTGCTCGTCCCCATCAAGGTCGCCACGAGTGACGAGAAGGTCGCGGAGACGAAGTACAAGTTCCTCGCGACGAACGACAACGGCTGGTGGGTGTGCGAGATCACTGCCGGGTAGTCGTCGTCGGCGCCCTGTAGCGTCGAGGAGTGACAACGCGCGAGTCTCAGGACGGGCGGGCCAGCCGAGCGGGAAACATGGGCTGGCCCGCCCGTCTTCATGTCGTCACCGGCAAGGGCGGCACCGGCAAGACCACGGTCGCCGGCGCCCTGGCCCTGGCGCTCGCCCGGGACGGCAGGCGCACGCTGCTCATCGAGGTCGAGGCGCGGCAGGGCATCGCGCAGCTCTTCGAGCGTGACCCGCTGCCATATCAGGAGCTGCGGATCGCCACAGCGAGCGGCGGCGGGGAGGTCCGCGCCCTCGCGGTCGACGCCGAAGAGGCGCTCCTGGAATACCTGGAGATGTTCTACCGGCTGGGCGTGGCCGGCCGGGCGCTGCGCAAGGTCGGCGCGGTCGACTTCGCCACGACCGTCGCCCCCGGGCTGCGTGACGTCCTGCTGACCGGCAAGATCAAGGAGGCGGTGACGCGCACCGCCGACGGCCGCCGGGTCTACGACGCGGTCGTGCTCGACGCGCCGCCGACCGGCCGGATCGGCCGCTTCCTCAACGTGACCGCCGAGACGGCCCGCCTGGCGAAGGTCGGGCCGATCAAGACGCAGAGCGAGGGCGTCGCGGCGATCCTGCGCTCGCCGATGACCGCGGTGCACGTGGTCACCCTTCTGGAGGAAATGCCGGTCCAGGAGACCGCCGACGCGATCGACGAGCTCACCAGGCTCGGCATCCCGATCGGCACGGTGATCGTCAACGCGACCCGGCCGCCGGTGCTCGCCGGGGCGAAGGTGACCCAGGCGGACCTGCGCCGGGGGCTTACCGCGGCGGGGCTCACCGCCGACAAGGAGACCCTCGCCGGGCTGGCCGGCGAGGCGAAGGCGTATCAGACCAGGGTCGCCGCGGAGGCGTCGCTGCGGGCCGACCTGCAGGGACTCGGCCGGCCGGTGGTGGAGCTGCCGGTCCTGCCGGGGGGTGTCACGCCCGACGCGCTGGAGCCACTCGGTGATCTCTTGCTCACCTCGGCTGGACCGAGCGCCTAGCGGATACGCTCGCTAGGTGGGGACTCCCAAGCTCGACGCCGACGCGATCCTCGCCGACCCGGCGATCCGCATCGTCGTCTGCTGCGGCTCCGGCGGGGTCGGCAAGACCACGACCGCGGCGGCCCTCGCGGTGCGCGCCGCCGAGCGGCACAACAGGCGCACGGTGGTGCTCACGATCGACCCGGCCCGCCGGCTGGCGCAGGCGCTGGGCCTGACCGAGCTGGACAACACGCCACGGCTGGTCAAGGGGCTCCAGCCGGACTCGGCCGAGCTGCAGGCCATGATGCTGGACATGAAGCGGACCTTCGACGAGGTCGTGCTGGAGCACACCGACCCGAAGCGCGCCGAGGAGATCTTCGCCAACCCCTTCTACCAGGCCATGAGCTCGACGTTCTCCGGCACGCAGGAATACATGGCGATGGAGAAGCTGGGCCAGCTGCGGGCCCGCGACGAGTGGGACCTGATCGTGGTCGACACGCCGCCGTCGCGCTCCGCGCTGGACTTCCTGGACGCGCCGGCCCGGTTGTCGCGCTTCCTCGACGGCAAGATGCTGCGGCTGCTGCTCGCCCCGGCCCGCGCCGGCGGGCGCAGCGTGTTCAACCTGGTGTCGGCGTCGTTCGGGCTCTTCAGCCGTACTGTGACGAAGATCCTCGGGGCGCAGCTGCTGACCGACCTGTCGGGGTTCGTCGGCGCGCTGGACTCGATGTTCGGCGGCTTCCGGGAGCGGGCCGAGCAGACCTACCGGGTGCTCCAGGCGCCCGAGACGGCGTTCCTGGTGGTGGCGGCCCCGGAGCCGGACGCGGTCCGGGAGGCCGTGTATTTCGCCGGCCGGCTCGCCGCCGACCGCATGCCGCTGGCGGGGCTGGTGCTCAACCGGGTGGTTTCGGTGCCCGCCGCCCTGCCGGCCGACGAGGCCCGCGCCGCCGCTGAGCGGCTCGACGAGCTGGGCGGCCACCCCGCGACGGTGGAGGTGCTGCGCGTACATGCGGAACTCGCGGATCAGCGGGACCGGCAGGCGGCGGTGTCCGGCCGCTTCCTGCGCGCCCACCCCGGGGTGCCGGTCGTGAAGATCCCAGCGCAGCCCGCCGACGTCCATGACCTCGACGGGCTGCGTGCGATCGGAAATTCGTTCTGACGCGGTTGCCTCAGCCGGTCGGAACGAGCTCCTTGGTGGCGTCCTTCTCGTTACGATCCATGGCGGCTTCGAACATCTTGCGCCAGCTCGGCACCTGCGGGTGACGGCGCAGCAACGCACGGCGCTCGCGCTCGGTCATGCCGCCCCAGACTCCGAACTCGATCCGGTTGTCGAGGGCATCCGCCAGGCACTCATACCGCACGGGGCAGCTCCGGCAGATCCGCTTCGCCACGTTCTGCTCGGCACCCTGGACGAACAAAGCGTCCGGGTCGCCATTGCGACACGCGGCGATGCTGGGCCAGTCGACGACCATGCTCATATTTCCTCTTCCCCCCTTGGACTCCCCCCGGGTCCATCCGCCGTGCTTGCCCCAGCGAATAGCACCCAAACCATGTCCCCCCATGGCTTTTGGATGCAGTTCGCCGGGCTACCCGGCGTGACGGGAGGGTCCCCGGCCACGGGAACCCCGAGAGGAGCTTTCCGGAACATCATGCTCTGTAGTCGTCCAGTTACGCAACGTTGTTGCACCAGGTTAACCGCCACTTTGGCGATCCACCAAAGGGTGGAGCGTGGTACCGCCGCGTCACGACCGGGTGTGATTTGCCCAAAATGCCTGCACCCCCGTGTTCCGTGTATCAGACTCGGCTACGGGTCAACCTCACGCCCGGTGTCACGCGTCTAGGACAACGAGGACGCCAGCATCTGGACGCGGCCTCATGACGCCGTCACGTAGTCTGAGGAAGTGACCTGGATGCGCAAACGCGAACACGGCCTGCTGCCCAACGCAGCATCTCTCCTGCTGTGTGGGCTGCTCGCGGGCTTGGTGGTCGCTGCGGCCGCATTCCCCGCGGTCGCGATGTCGGGCCTCGCCGCGAAGGCCGGCGCCGACACATTTGAGAACCTGCCGACGGACATCGATGTGCTCCCGTCGCCGCAGATCAGTTATGTCTACGCATCCGACGGCAAGACCCTGCTGGCGATGATGTACGACGAGAACCGGCGCGACGTGCCGCTGACCGACGTGGCCGAGGTCATGCGTCAGGCGATCGTGGCCGCCGAGGACAACCGCTTCTACAAGCACGCCGGTGTCGACGTGAAGGGTGTGGCGCGCGCGTTCGTCGCCAACCAGAACGCGGGCGGCAGCACCGAGCAGGGCGCCTCGACCCTCACGATGCAGTATGTGCGGCAGGCGATCTCCTACTCGGCCAAGACGCCGCAGGACGTCGTCGACGCCACCGACAAGACCCCGACGCGCAAGCTGCGCGAAATGAAGTACGCGATCGACCTGGAGAAGAAGCTCAACAAGGACCAGATCCTCGAGCGGTATCTCAACATCGCGGCGTACGGGCACGGCTCCTACGGCATCTTCGCCGCCGCGCACGTCTACTTCGAGAAGGACCCCAAGGACCTGACGCTGGCCGAGGCCGCGCTCATCGCCGGCCTGGTCAAGGCGCCCGGCACGAGCGACCCGGCGACCGCCGAGGGCAAGCCGGTCGCCCTGAACCGGCAGAAGTACGTGCTCAACCAGATGGTCTCGATGGGCTACATCAACCAGCAGCAGGCCGACGCGGCCGGCAAGGAAGAGCTGAAGATCATCGGCAAGCGCACGCCGGAGGGCTGCGAGTCGGTGCAGCAACCCGCACTGGGCGCCGGCTTCTACTGCGACTACCTGCGCCGCTGGTGGATGGACCAGAAGATCTTCGGCGAGGACCAGTACCAGCGCGCCAACCGGCTGCGCGCCGGCGGCTACACGGTCATCTCCTCGCTCGACATCAACACGCAGACGGCGGCGTTCAAGTACGCGGCCGACCAGCCGAACGTCGGCAAGAACGAGAAGATCCGCCTGGGCAACCAGAACGCGATCATGCTCGCCGCGGTCGAGCCCGGCACGGGCCGGGTCCAGGCGATCGCGACGAACCGCACGTTCAGCAACGACAACAGCAAGAACGGGGCCAACACCAACCCGGACAAGAAGGGCCAGAAGGGCAACTACCCCAACACCACGGTGCCGATCATCACCGGTGACAAGGACATCCCCGGCTACCAGGCAGGGTCGACGTTCAAGATGTTCACCGCGGTGGCGGCGCTGGAGTCGGGCCTGCCCCTGGCGACCACGATCAACACCGAGAAGCAGTTCCAGTCGACCTTCAAGATCGACCCGAGCAGCCCGGCGGCCTGCAACGGCCCGTGGTACTGCCCGAAGAACGCCGGCGGCCAGTCCGGTCCCTACAACATGTGGACCGCGTTCGGCAGCTCCATCAACACGTACTTCGTGCCGCTGGAGCAGCAGGTCGGCGCCGACAAGGTCGTCGACGTGGCGAAGCGCCTCGGCATCCAGTTCAACGCCACCGAGGACGCCAAGCTCGCCGCCAACCCGAAGGGCTGGGGCGCCTTCACCCTCGGCGTCAGCGCCACCACGCCGCTGCAGCTGGCCAACGCCTACGGCACGCTCGCCGCGGACGGCCTGTACTGCGAGCCGACCCCGATCCTCGAGGTCCGCGACAACAGCGGCAAGAAGGTCGAGGGCCTCGACCCGAAGTGCAAGCAGGTCGTCGACAAGGAGGTCGCCCGCGCGGCCGTCGACATGGCCCGCTGCCCGGTCGGCGACCAGTCCGCGACCGGCAAGTGCGGCGGCGCCACCGCAGGCTACGCCCGCAAGTACGTCGGCCGCCCGGTCGCCGGCAAGTCCGGCACGACCGACTCGGAGAAGAGCGCCACGTTCGTCGCGATGACCAAGCAGCTCGCGGTCGGCGGCTTCCTCACCGACCCCGACTGGCCCGAGACGAACAAGGACATGAAGCACCCGCAGATCAACTACGCCACCCTCGGCACCCTCAAGGACGGCCTGGTGGGCAAGCCGGTGGCCCAGTTCACGGCCCCGACCAAGGACAAGTCCATGGGCAAACTGGTGGAGATCCCCTCCGTCAAGTGCGCCCCGGTCGACCAGGCCCGCAGCCGCATCACCCGCGCCGGCTTCACCGTCACGGTCTCCAGCGCGCAGGTCGCCTCAACCTGCCCGGTGGGCACGGTCGCCCGCACCGAACCGGGCGGCGCCACGGTCAAGGGGGGCCAGGTCGCCCTGGTCATCAGCAAGGGGCCCGGCAACCCCGCCCCGCCGTACCTGGGCACGGACCCGGGCACCGGCGACGGCATCCGCGACGACACGGAATGCCCGCTCCCCTGGGTCTGCTGACCCACCAAGCACCACAGCGGCCGCCCCGATCTTCTTCGGGGCGGCCGCTCCCTTTCCAGCCAGCTTTGTTCCGTGTCCGCGGATCCGCGCGGCTCGGCGGCCCTGGATTCGTCTCGTCCGGCGGCGTTCGTCCGATCAGTGCCACGATGGGCCACGCCTCGTCAGCACCCAGGGTCTTGTTCTGGCCCTGCACCGGCGCGCTTCCTGCAACGATCGATCCGACCGCTGCTCCGCCCGACCAAATGCTCCGCGCAGCCAGCGCGCGGATTGACCAACGCTCCGCCGACCAGCGCCGACGGCGTCGGTCAGGACTTCGCGGCGAGCTGGGTGCGGACCTCGGCCGCGACCCGACCCCCTTCAGCCCGGCCGGCCACCGCGGCCTGGGCGGCCTTCATCGCCTGGCCCATGCTCGCCATCCCGCTCAGCCCGGCACCAGCAAGCGCGTCACGGACGATGCCGGCGAGGTCCTCGTCGGAGAGCTGGGCAGGCAGGTAGCCCGCGAGCACCTCCTCCTCGGCCCGCTCCTTCGCCGCCTGCGCCTCGCGGCCGGCGTCGGCGAAGGCTTCGGCGGCCTCGCGGCGCTTCTTGGCCTCCTTGGTGAGCACCGAGAGGATCTCCTCGTCGGACAGCTCGCGGGCGGCCTTGCCGGCGACCTCGGCGTTGCGCACCGCGGTGATCGCCATCCGCAGGGTCGAGGTCACCAACTCGTCGCGGGCCTTCATGGCCTCGCGCAAGTCGGACTCCAGACGCTCCTTCAACATGAAACCCAGTCTATCGGCGACCCCCGACACAAATTCTGTTGTAAAAGGCGGCTGTACGCTCAAGGGATGCGCTCGAAGACTGTCCGGCGACTCGCCGTCGGTACCGTTGCGGCCGGTGCCGCCACATTTGCCTATGCCTCGCTGGTCGAGCGCAACATGTTCACGCTGCGCAGGTTTGACGTGCCGGTGCTCGCTCCGGACGCGGAGCCGCTGCGGATTCTGCATCTCAGCGACTTCCACATGACGCCGGGACAGCACCGCAAGCAGCGCTGGATCGCGGAGCTCGCCGGCACCGACCCTGACCTCGTCGTGGTCACCGGCGACAACATGGCGCACGTGGATGCCGTCCCCGCTGTGGTGCGAGCGCTGACCCCCCTCCTGGACCGGCCGGGTGCCTTCGTCTTCGGCAGCAACGACTATCGCGGCCCGGTGTTGAAGAACCCGTTCGGCTATTTCGACCGTGACAAGCCGTATGTGCAGGGTGCCGTGCTGCCCACCGAGGAGCTGCGCGACGTGCTCACGGGCTCCGGCTGGGCCGACCTCAACAACGCCCGCACGACGGTCAAGGCCGGCGGGCGCACGGTCGAGCTGGTCGGCGTCGACGACCCGCACGTCGGCCGCGACGACTACGACAGCGTCGCCGGGCCTGCCTCGCCCGACGTCGACGTGCGCGTCGGCCTCACGCACTCCCCCGAGCCCCGGCTCCTGGACAGGATGGCCGACGACGGCTTCGACCTGCTGCTGGCCGGTCACACCCACGGCGGCCAGGTCGCGCTGCCGTTCTTCGGTGCGCTGGTCACCAACTGCGGCCTCGACCGGCGAATGGCGAAGGGGCTGCACCGGTGGCCGTTCTCGTCCGCGTTCCTGCACGTGTCGGCGGGTCTCGGCACCCACCCGACGGCCCCGGTCCGGTTCGCCTGCCCGCCGGAGGCGTCGATCCTGACGCTCGTCCCGCGATGACCGCCACGTCCGCCGCCGCCGCTGGTGTACCTGCGGTGCGCAAGTGGCCGCGCAGGGCCGCCTACGCCGGCGTGGCGGGTGCCGCCGGTCTGGCCGTGCTGCTGCCGACCGGCACGGCGGGCGCCGGGTGGTTCCTCGCCGGCCAGGTCCTCAACGCGAATGCGGTGCGGGCGTGGCCGGTGCGCGTGCGGGCGTACGCCGGAAACCGCATCACGCTGACCCGCACCCCGGACACGGCGCGGTCGATGCCCCTGGCCTTCGTGTGGCCGGCCGGTCACGCCATCCTCGGGCCGGTCATCAGCATGGACCGCGCCAGCGTGACCCGGGAGATCACCAGCCTCACGCGTGGCACCCTGACGGGCGGGCTCAAGGGGTACACCACCGGCTATGTCTACGAGGGCGACCCCATGTCCGCCCGTGCGCTGCCCTTCGAGGAGGTGCAGGTCCCGGCCGAGCTCGGCGACTGCCCGGCGTGGCTGGTGCCGCCGACCAGCGGGCCGGCCGACGACACGTGGATCATCGCGGTCCACGGCCGGGGCGCCCCGCGTGGCGAGGCCCTGCGCATCCTGCCGACGCTCGCCGAATCCGGTCACAACACCCTCGTCGTCACCTACCGCAACGACCCCGAGGCGTTCCCCAGCCCGGACGCCCGTTTCCACCTCGGCCACACCGAGTGGCGTGACGTCCTGTCAGCGATCGACTACGCCCGCTCGGCCGGTGCTCGCCAGGTCATCCTGTACGGCTGGTCCATGGGCGGCGCGGCAATCCTCAACCTGCTGCGCTCCTGGCAGCACGGAGGATTCGTGCGCGGGGTCATCCTGGACTGCCCGGTCGTCGACTGGACCGCCACCCTGCGGATGAACGCCCGGCAGCTCAACGTGCCGCCCCTGTGGACCTGGACCGCCCTCAAGCTGATCCAGCACCGCCTGGGCGTCCGGTCCGCCGATCTCGACTACAGCGACGTCGACCTCGACGTCCCGACGCTGCTCTTCGTCGACCACGACGACCGCACCGTCGCCCCGCAGCCGACCGTCGCCCTTGCCGCGGCGTCTGCGTCGGTACGGCTCGTCGAGACCCGAGAAGCAGGTCACTGCCGCAGTTGGAACCTCGATCCCGCTGCCTACGAGACGAATGTGAGCACCTTCCTCAAGACTCTCTGAAGCCACAGGGGATGCCGAGTTGGAGCCCTGACGGGTGTGGGCTACGATTACCCGGCACGCTCGGGGTATAGCGCAGCTTGGTAGCGCGCTTCGTTCGGGACGAAGAGGCCGTCGGTTCAAATCCGGCTACCCCGACAGCGTCCAGGGCCGGTTTTCCACACGGAAGACCGGCCCTGACTTTTTGTCATACCCCCGTGGCAGGCTGCGGGCATGAGCAAAGCAGACCTGCACCGATATCTTCAGGCCGGCCGCGACGCCCTGCTGTGGAAGCTGGAAGGGCTGTCGGAGTATGACGTGCGGCGGCCGCTGGTGCCGACCGGCACCAACCTGCTCGGCCTGGTCAAACACGTGGCGAGCGTGGAGGCGGGGTATTTCGGCGTGACGTTCGGCCGGCCGTTCGGCGAGCCCATGCCGTGGATCGACGAGGGCGCCGAGCCCAATGCCGACATGTGGGCCACGGCCGGTGAGACCCGGGTGCAGATCACCGACCTCTATCGGCGGGTATGGGCACACTCCGACGCGACGATCGAGGCGCTGCCCCTGGACGCCGCCGGGCGGGTGCCCTGGTGGTCTCCAGGGCACAACGAGGTCACCCTGCACCGCATCCTGATCCATATGACCGCCGAGACCCACCGGCACGCGGGCCACGCCGACATCGTCCGCGAGCTCATCGACGGCGCGGCCGGCATGCGCCAGGACAACGACAACCTCCCACCCGGCGACGGCACCTGGTGGCAAAGCCACCACGACCGCGTGGAGCAGGCCGCCAAGGAGGCCGGCACGGGGTGACAGCTTGCGGGGCTCAGCGCTGGCGGAGGGCGGTGACGGCGACGGTCGTGTAGGGCATCGTGAAGGTCCCGCCGAGTTGGTCGATGGCGGCGCCGACACTTGACAGGACCTCGGCCAGGCGGTCCGCGGGGAGGCGGGTGAGGGCACCAGAGGTCGGGAGCTGGTCGAGCCAGGTCGCTGTCGTAAACGTGTGCTGCCAGGTGAAGGTCCACTCCTCCACCTCGCCGAACGCGCCGGTCGCGTCGAGGCCGGCCCTGATCTGGTCGAACAGTGGCCGGTAGACGGCGACGCCCTGCACGGAGGGCTGGATGCCGAAGGGGGCGTCGGGAAGGACCCTGCGGAAGGCGGCGGCGAAGGCCTCCGCGACGGTGGGCGGCAGCTCCCACGTGTGGCAGAAGGCCGCGAACAGGCCACCCGGCATGAGCACCTCGGCGGCCTTGGCGTGGCCGGCGGCGGGGTCGACCCAGTGCCAGGCGGTGCCTGCCACGACGGCGGCGAACGTCCTGCCGGCCGGGTCCCAGTCCTCGAACGTCGACACCTCGACCGGCACGCCGGTGTCGCGGGCGAAGGCGGCCATCCGCGGGTCGGGCTCGACCCCGAGCACCGAGCAGCCCGCTGCGGCCAGCTGCCGGGCCACGATGCCCGTCCCGCACCCGACGTCCAGGACCGCCGGCCCCGGCGCCACGGAAGGGCCGGACTGCGCAGAAAGACCGGACTGCGCAGAAAGGCCGGGTTGCGCGGGAAGGTCGGGTTGCGCGGGAAGGTCGGACTGCGTGCGAAGGTCGGACTGCGCGGGTGACGGGGTCAGGGACGAGGCGGCGGAGGCGATTCGGGTGATCAAGGCGTCCGGGTACGCGAGACGGGCCCGGTCGTAGCGCGCCGCGTCCACGCCGAACGACTCGGCGACGGCGCGGCGCTGGTCAGCGGGCGACGACGGTAGAGTGACCATGCGCCCACTATAAATGGGCGACTGCCCACTTGGAAGATGGAGGAGGCACGTGCCGACTGGAGTGGCGCTGCGGGATGCGCGGCAGCAGTTGCTCGACGCGGCCGAGCGGGTGTTGCTGCGCGACGGTCCGGGGGCGTTGACGAGCCGGACGGTCACCGCCGAGGCCGGCTGCGCGAAAGGCGTCCTGCATCGGCACTTCAAGGACTTCGACGACCTGCTCGTCGAGCTCGTCCACGACCACGCCGCCCGGGTCAAGGCGCGCGGCGAGACGATGCGCCCGGGCACGGCCACCGTCACCGCCAACATCACCGAGGCCCTGGAAACCCTGCTCACCTCGGTGGCAGCCGCGATCATCCCGCTGATCACGTTTCGGGACGAGCTGCGCGCCAGGCTCCGGCAGACCTGGCCGACCGGACTGCCGGTCCTGGCCGAGGCCGCCGCCGCGATCGCCGCGTACCTGGCCGCCGAGCGCGACCTCGGCCGCCTCGCCGCCGACACCGACGTCGACACCCTCGCCGCGATCCTGATCGGCACGGGCCACCTGCTGTACGCCGACTGCCGCCTCGACCCCCCACCCCCCGAAGCGGTGCACACCGCGATCTCCACCACCCTCGCCGTCGCACTCCCCCGATCCCCCTGACCCGGCCGGCCTCCGCGGCGCCGGACGGGCGGGGTCGGCAGCCGATCCGCACGATCCGGGGTTCCCGGGGCGGCTGGTGCCGGCGGCGCCGAGCGACCGGCGCGGGCCGGCGAAACGGGGGCCCGAGTCGGTCCACCGGCCGGCGGAGCGGGCAGACGGGATCGGGCTGCCCGGCGGGACAGGTAGCGGGCGAGCGAACCGGCAACGGGCGGGACAGGAAGCGGGCGAGCGAACCGGCAACGGGCGGGACAGGAAGCGGACGAGCGAACCGGCAACGGGCGGGATGGGGCGTTCTTGTGCTCCCGCCGTTCGGGAGCTGAGGAGCGTCGCCATGACCGTCCTGACCAAAGGGTGCCGGACGCGTACATCGGACCCGGCGACCGGGTGGTGGTGCGGATGGACGCCGGGCCGGTGAACCGGCTCAAGTAGCCGTCAGAAGATCTTGCCGGGGTTGAGGATGTTGTCGGGGTCGAGGGCGGCCTTGATGGAGCGGTGGGCCTTCAGGCCGGTGGGGCCGATCTCGCGGGCCAGCCAGTCGCGTTTGAGCAGGCCGACGCCGTGCTCGCCGGTGGAGGTGCCGCCGAGGGACAGGCCGAGGGCCATGATGGCGTCGAAGACCTTCTGGCCGCGGGCCAGGCTGGCGGGGTCGGAGCGGTCGATCACGATGATCGGGTGGAGGTTGCCGTCGCCGGCGTGGCCGACGGTGGCGACGACCACGCCGTGGGTGGCGGCGATGCCCTCGATGCCTTCGATGAGCTCGACGAGGCGGGTGCGGGGGACGGCGACGTCGTCGACCATGATGCCGCCGCCGCCCGGGTAGAGCTGCGCGGCGAACTGCTCCAGCGCGGGGTGGGCGAGGCGGCGCGCGGTCAGGAGGGCGTCGGCCTCGGTGGCGTCGGTGGCGACGTGGATGTCGACGGCCTGGGCCTGGCGGCAGAGGGCCGCGATCGCCGCGAGGTCGTCGGGTGCCCTGCTGCCGGAGTCGACGGCGGCCATGAGCAGGGCGGCGGCGGACGTGGGCAGGTCCATGGGGCGGTAGGCCTCGATGGCGCCGAGAGCGACCCGGTCGATGACCTCCAGCATGCTGGGCTGGAGGCCGGAGGCGATCACGGAGGAGACGGCGGCGCCCGCGGCGGGCAGGGTGTCGAAGACGGCGACGAGGGTGAGCGAGGAGGCCGGCGCCGGGCGGAGCTTGACCGTGATCTCGGTGATGACGCCGAGAGTGCCCTCGGAGCCGACGAAGAGGCTGGTCAGGTCGTAGCCGGCGACGCCCTTGGCGGTGCGGCGGCCGCAGTTGAGGACCTCGCCGCTGGCCAGGACGACCTCGAGGCCGATGACGTGGTCGCTGGTGACGCCGTACTTGACGCAGCACATGCCGCCGGCGTCGGTGGAGACGTTGCCGCCGATGGTGGACTGCTCCCAGGAGCCGGGGTCGGGCGGGTAGTAGAGGCCCTTGTCGGCCACGGCGCGGCGCAGCTGGGCGTTGACGACGCCGGGCTGGACGACGGCGACGCGGTTGGCCGCGTCGATGTCGATGATCTCGTTCATCGCGACGAGGGACAGCACGATCGCGCCGTCGATGGCGTTGGCGCCGCCGGCCAGGCCTGAGCGGGCGCCCTGCGGGATGACGGGGACGCGGTGGCGGCTCGCCGCGCGGAGGACGGCGGAGACCTGGCCCGTGGTCCTGGGACGCACGACGACGGCCGGGGTCCCATAGGCGCACAGGTCGGCTTCGTCGTGCTCGTACGAACGCAGGAGGTCCGGGTCGGTGAGCACACCACCCTCGTGGGGCAGTGCGGCGCGAAGCTCGTGCAGCAGATCCATGTTTGGCAGGCTAGTGGTCGTGCTCTACATCGACACGCCGCGGTGGCCCGCGCACGGCCGCCTCTGGGCCCATCTGATCAGTGACGTGTCGCCGGCCGAGCTGCACGCGTTCGCCGAGCTGCTGGGCGCGCCGAGGAGAGCCTTCGAGCGGGACCACTACGACGTGCCCGCGGAAATGGCCCAGCGGGCCGTGTGGCTGGGCGCCATCAGGGTGACGGGCAAGGAGATCGTGGCCCGTCTGAATGCTGCCGGGCTGCGCCGCCCACGGCATATGTCCGGATCAACAAAGTAAAATACCTGCTCAGGGCTTGTTTTCCGGGAGAACTTAGGCGACCCTTGCTTAGGTAAGGCTAAGCGAGGAGCACAAGCGTGTATGTCTGCATCTGCGCCCGCGTTCGGGAGTGCGAGATCCGGCGGGTCATCCGCGCCGGCGCGCACACCGAGGACGCCGTCGGTGACGAGTGCGGCGCCGGTACTGGATGCGGCACCTGCCTCGATCGGGTGGCCGATCTGATCGAGGCCGAAGTGCCTGACGCGGTATTGCCCGCTTTGGCCTAGAAAAGGGGTTACCCTGCCCACATGCAGGGGGATGCACGAGTCATTGAATTTCTCAACGAACAACTGACCGCCGAACTGACGGCGATCAACCAGTACTTCTTGCACGCCAAGATGCAGGAGAACTGGGGATACACGGTCCTGGCGAAACACACCCGGCACGAGTCGATCGACGAGATGAAGCACGCCGAGGTGCTGACCGACCGGATCCTTTTCCTGGAGGGGCTGCCCAACTACCAGCGCCTCTTCGCGCTGCGGATCGGCGAGACCGTCCCGGAGCAGTTCAAGTGCGACATGCAGGTCGAGGTCGAGGCCGTCGACCGGCTGCGCCGCGGCATCGAATACATGCGCTCGATCGGCGACGTCACGTCGGCGAACATCTTCGAGGAGATCCTCGCGGACGAGGAGCACCACGTCGACTATCTGGAGACGCAGCTGGCGCTCATCGAGAAGCTCGGTGAGCCGCTCTACCTGCAGAACGTCACGGAGCACCCAGAAGCGTCGTGATCTCGGCCCGCAGGTTGTCGTGTGCGCGGGCGGTCCATTCCGCCCGCGCCGGCACCGCCCGGAAGAGGTCGGGCTCGGCGAGGAAAGCCCCGAGGATCTGCGCCCGCCCGGAGCGGAACGCGTCCTCGGGGACCGCCGCGTACTCCGCTCGCACGGCCGCCGCATATCGCGAATAGTCGGCCGGCGGCGCCGCGAGGATGGCGAGGTCGGCGTCGGCGAGCAGGGCGCCGTTGCGGTCACCTTCCGTGACCGTGTGACCGGCCGTCAGGCGCACCAGCCGGGCCACCTCGGCCACGCGATCCGCGTCAACGCCCAAATCCGGCAAGACGCTCGAAGCGAGCAAAGCGCTCTGCTCCTCGTTGTCCGGCGCGAACGGCTCGTAGACCGCGTCGTGGAACCACGCCGCCAGCCGCACCGCGTCCGGGTCGTCGGCGACGTCATCATGATCCTCGATGACGCGAAGCATGAACGCCAGGTGGTCGAGGGTGTGATACCGCCGGTGCGGCTCCGACCAGCGCGCGATCAGATCGGCTCCGACGGTCGAGTCCGCGGGGAACAGGCGCTGCCAGTCAGCCAACGACACCATACGACGACTTTAGAGCCTCGACGATGTGCTCGATGCTCACCGCCCGGCCCGCGGCCCGGTCCCGCTGGTGGTCCAGGAGCAGCGGCAACGTCACGGAACGCAACGTCTGCGCGTCCGGTGGCTCGGCCAGCCGGTGCCGGGCCCGCAGCCCGTCCGCGGCGCCGATCAGCCGCGCCGCGTGGGCCGGGTCGTCGGCCGCGACCAGCGCCGCGACCACGTCCAGCGAGATGGCCAGGTCGAGCCGGTCGCCGACCTCCTGCCGGGTGACCAGCGCGGTCACCAGCAGCCTGAGCGCCTCGACCCGGTCGCCCTCCAGCCGGGCGGCGAGGCCGAGCTGGTGCTGCGCCATCGCGGCGCCGAACGAGTCGCCGATCTGCCGGCTGAGGGTGAGGCTCTCGTCGAGCGCCTCGCGGGCCGCGGTGACGTCGCCGCGGGCGAGCATGATCTGGCCGAGGCACTCCAGGGCCAGCTGGATGCCCCGCGTGTTGCCCGCGGCGCGCTCCAGGGAGAGGCATTCGGTGGCGTACCGCTCGGCGACGGCGATCTCGCCCTGCGACAGCGAGACCTTGCTGAGGTTGCCCAGCGACGCGGCGACGCCCTGCGGCACGTCCAGCTCCCGCCAGATCGCCAGGCTGTGCCCGAACTGCTCGGTCGCGGCCGCGTGGTCGCCGCCGCCGATCGCCGCGATCCCCATCGCGTTGTGCGCGTGGCCGACGGTCGCGCGGTCCCCCGCCGCGGTCGCCTTGGACAGCGCGGACTCGCCGAAGCGGAACGCCTCCTCGTGCTCGTCCTGCGTCGCGGCGAGGATGGCGGCGGCGTGCAGCAGCCTCGCCAGGGCGGCGTCCTCGAGTCCCGGCGCGGTGAGCAGCGTGGACAACCAGTCCCGCCCCTCGTTGATGTGGGCGCCGTTGCGCCAGTACCGCCAGAGCCCCAGGCAGATCCGGGTCTTGGTCGGGAAATCAGCGTGGGCGAAAGCGGCCCGGACGTTCTGATAGTCCGCTTCGACCCGTCCGGTCCACTCGACCTGCTCCGGCCCGGACAGCCCGACGGCCGACGCCTCGGCGAAGGCGGCGTAGAAGTCGGCGTGCCGGTCGAGGGCCCCGGCGGCCTCAAGGGCGCTGCCGAGCCGGTGCCGCGCGTACGAGCGGATCGTCGACAGCAGCCGGAACCGGCCGTCGTCCTCGTCGCGGACCACGAGGTGCTTGTCGACGAGCCCGGCGAGCCGCTTGGCCAGCAGGTCGAGGTCGCCGCCGGGCATGGTCACGGCGAGGGCGGCCGGGGCGGTCCAGCCGCCGGCGAACACCGACAGCTCGGTGAGCAGCCGCTGCTCCTCGGCGTCGAGCAGCACGAAGCTCCAGTCGATCGCCCCGCGCAGGGTCTGCTGCCGCGCCGGGAGATCGCGCGGGCCGGAGCCGCCGAGCGAGTCGAGGTCCCGGTCGAGGTGCTCGGTGAGGTGGTTGAGCAGCTCGTCCGGCGTCCAGCGGTCGATGCGGGCGGCGGCCAGCTCGATCGCCAGGGGCAGGCCGTCGAGGCGGCGGCACAGCGCCGCGACCGGCAGCGCGGTGTCGATGGTGATCTCGAAGTCGGCGTCGACGGCCCGCGCCCGCTGCTCGAACAGCGTCACGGCGGGCGAGTCGGCGAGCGTCGGCACCTGGTACACCTGCTCGCCGTAGAGCGAGAGCCGCTCCCGGCTGGTGACCAGCGCGCGGACCCCCGGCGCGGCGGCCAGCAGGTCGCTGACCAGAGCCGCGCCGTCGTCGACGACCTGCTCGAAGTTGTCCAGGACCAGCAGCAGCTCGGACTCCTCTAGCTGGTCCAGGACGGTGTCGAACAGGTGCTGGTCGGGCAGCTCGCTGACCTGCAGCGCCCGGGCCAGGGCGGCGGTCAGCTGCTCGGCGTCGGCGCTGTTGTCCAGCGGCACGAAGACGGCGCCGCCCGCGAAGTCGTCGGCGACGACGGTCGCGGCGGCCAGCGACAGGCGGGTCTTGCCGATGCCGCCAGGGCCGACCAGCGTGACCAGGCGCCCGTCCCGGATGAGGGCGGCGACCTTGGCCGTCTCCCGGTCCCGGCCGACGAGCTTGGTCATCGGCACCGGCAGGCGGCTGCGCCGGCGCTTCGCCTTCGCCGGTTTCACCGTCCACGTGCCGTCGGCCGAGCCGATCAGCTCGCCGGCCGCCTTCAGCCGGCCCAGCTCCGCCTCGGCCTTCGCCGGCAGCCCGCCGGAGCGCTCCACGAGCCGGTCGACCAGGGCAGTGCTGGGCTCGCCGGCCAGGGCGATGCGCAGCCAGATCCGCAGCGTCGCCGGCGACCACGGGGTCAGCTCGACGACCGCCTCGTGCAGCCCGGTGCGGCGCGGGTCGTCGTCGCGCACGTTGGTGGTCGCGTAGACGATCGCGGCCGCGTCCCCGAGTTCGGGCATCGGGTCGCCCACGTCCACCAGGAGGATGCAGCCTGGTGCGCGGTCTGCCGCCAGTACAGCCGGGAAACCGCGCAAACGGGCGATCTGGGCGACTTCGCGGAGGAACCGGGTGTGCCCGGCACCCGGCGGGCCGACGATCCGCAGTGCGGCCTGACCGCCCGCGGAGACCCTGGTGATGAACTCCTGCGTGCTGCTCAGCGCCGCGTCGCGCTCCCACAGGCGGGACGAGCCCGCGGCCGCCGAGGCCTCGACGTCGTCGCCGACCGCCTGACCGCGGCCGCGGCGCTTGGCGAGGTAGTTGCGGCGGTCCGCGGTCGCGATCAGGGCCTCGCCGTCGGTGCCGTCGACGGGGCTGGTCGCGACGCCGAGGCTGATCGACAGGTGCAGCGGCGGGGTCCCGGAGAACTCCCGGGCGCGGATCTCGTCGGTGAGGCGGATCGCGAGGCGCAGCGCCTCGTCGGCGCCGGTGTTGGGCAGGAGCAGCACGAACTCGTCGCCGCCGTAGCGGAACAGCACGTCGTCGGTGCGGATGAGCTCGGCGATACGGTCGGCGAGCTGGCGCAGCAGCAGGTCGCCGCGCAGGTGGCCGAAGGCGTCGTTGACCGTCTTGAAGTGGTCGACGTCGAACAGCAGCAGGCTGCAGCCCGCGACGTCGTGCAGGGCGACGTCCAGCGCGGCACGCGAATGAGCACCGGTGACTGGATCCATCGTCACCGGTGCGGGGCCGCCCTGCACGCTCATTGTCAACTTGATCGGCCTTCCGGGGTCGCCGATGAGGTGTTCAGCAGGTTTTGACCGTCCGGTGTCCACCTGGTGGGTGTTCGTCACCGCCGAAGGTGCCGTTGCGTCGCCGGGACGTGACTATCAGTAAGAGCTCCTGCATGTTTGGTGAGCCGGCACCGATCGGGCCGGACCCCAGGAAGGAGCACTGGTGGCAGCTCACAGGACTGTCGTCGCAGGTGCCGTGGCGCTCGGCCTAGCAGCGTCGTTTGTGTCAGGGTCGGCCGTCACGGCGCCGGCGGTGGCATACGCCCACGATGAAGGATCCCGGCTCTGGCACGCCGACGCCTGGTCCAACGCCGGGGGGAGCGGCCTCACCGCCACGGACCTCGGCACCGCCTACTCCTCGCAGGTCGGGGGCGCCGACGGCACCGGGGTCGGCGTCGCGCTGATCGACACGGGCGTCGTCAACGTGCCCGGGCTGCCCGCCGCGCAGATCGTCAACGGGCCCGACCTGTCGTTCGAGTCCCAGTCGTCGAACCTGCGATATCTGGACACGTTCGGGCACGGTACCCACCTGGCCGGCATCATCGTCGGCAACGACAGCTCGACCGGGTTCAAGGGCATCGCCCCCAAGGCGAAGCTGACCTCCATCAAGGTCGGCGCGTCCGGTGGCGCCGTGGACGTCTCGCAGGTCATCGCCGGCATCGACTGGGTCGTCCAGCACCGCAACGACGACAAGGCCAACCCGATCCGGATCATCACCCTCGCGTACGGCACCGACAGCACCCAGCAGACCTTCTACGACCCGCTGAACTACGCGGTGGAGAACGCCTGGCGCAACGGCATCGTGGTCGTCGCGGCGGGCGGCAACACCGGCACCGTCGCGACGCTCACCAACCCGGCCAACGACCCGTCGGTGCTGTCCGTCGGCTCGGCCTCGGTCAACAACACCGTCTCCAACAGCGACGACACGGCGTCGAGCTTCAACTCCCGCGGCACGACCCGCAACCTGGACCTGCTCGCGCCGGGCGAGCAGATCGTGTCGCTGCGGGACCCGGGCTCCTACCTCGACCAGACGTACCCCGGCGCCCGCGTCGGCGACCGGTTCTTCCGTGGCAGCGGCAGCTCGCAGGCCGCCGCGGTCGCCTCCGGCGGCATCGCACTGCTCCTGCAGAAGCGGCCCACCCTCACCCCCGACCAGGTCAAGGCCCTGCTGAAGAGCTCCGCGACGGCGCTGGCGGGCGGGGTCGGCGAGCTCAACCTCGCGGCCGCGGTCAAAGCCGCGACCCCGACGACCGTCCAGGCCGCCGGCACCTCGGCGGGGGTCGGCTCGCTGGAGTCCGCGCGCGGCTCGAACCACGTCGTGCACGACAACCAGCAGCTGGTCGGCGAGTTCGACCTCTTCGGCGGCTTCAACCCGGCCGTGTGGGCGCAGGCGACCCGCAACCTCAGCGCCTGGAACGGCGGGGTCTGGATGAACCGCCGGATGGCCGGCGACGGCTGGACCGGCACCTCGTGGGCGTCCAAGACGTGGGGCTCGGCGACGTGGTCCGGGGAGAGCTGGGCCGACGAGGCCTGGTACGACGACACCTGGTCGGGCCACTACTGGTCCGGCGGGACGTGGTCGGGGCACTACTGGAGCGGGCACTACTGGAGCTCCAGCACCTGGTCCGCCAAGCGCTGGAAGTAGATCGCGAAAAGCCCGGCCGGATTCGTCCGGCCGGGCTTCCGCCGTTGTCCGGCGGGCCGGCCGCGGCCTCAGTCGCCGCCGCCACCTCCGCCGCCCGAGTCGCCGCCGCCGAAGTCGCCGCCGCCCCAGTCGCTGCCGCCGTCATCGCCGCCGTCGTCGCCGTCCGCGCCGCCCCCGGTGCGGCCCCGGCCCCGGCGGGACGTCCTGCTCGTCCGTGCCGCCCGCTGACCGGCGAGCCGGCCGCGACGCAGCACCTCTTCCCGGGTCAACTCCCGCGGCTGCCGCCGGGTGTTGACAACGATGACCGCTACGGCCGCCACAGCCAGTACCACCACGATCGCGATGCCCCACAGCATGCAATCATCATCGTCCGGCCTCTATGAAGATCGCTGCCCGGATTTCGTCAAGGTCTGCTCATGAAATCGCCGTGCGGTCCGTCCGGAAGCCTCGGACGTCCGGGACGCCCAGCCGGGCGGCGTCGGCGGTGAGGTCGTCGGGCATCCGCTGCGACTCCTGCTCCGCCGCCACCCGGGCCAGGTAGTGCTCGATCTCCCGGGACCGGGTCGCCGCGTCCCAGCCCAGCACCTCACCCATGATCTCGGCGGTCTCCGCGGCCGACGCGGCGCCGCGGTGGTCGGTCTCGAACGAGATCCGGGTCCGGCGGGTCAGCACGTCCTCCAGGTGCAGCGCGCCCTCGGCGAGCGCCGCATAGGCGACCTCGGCCGCCAGGTATTCCGGCGCGCCGGGCAGCGGACGGCGCAGCGCCGGGTCCAGCGCGAGGACGTCGAAGGCGAGCGAGCCATACCGCTCCAGCAGGTGCTCCATGACGCCGACGGAGATCCCGTGCCGGCGGGCCAGGTCGGCGCGGTTGGTCCACAGCGAGTGGTAGCCGTCGGCGCCGAGCAGCGGCAGGTCGGCGGTGCGGGAGGCGGGCACCAGGCCACCGTGCCGGCGCAGGCCGCCGAGGCGGTGCGCGACGCGGTCGATGACGTCGGCGGCCATCACCCGATACGTCGTGTACTTGCCCCCCGCGATCAGCATCAGCCCCAGCATCGGCTCGACGACGGCGTGGGTGCGCGACAGCGCGGAGCTCTGCTCGTCCTTGCTGTGCGGCTGCCGGTGCCGGGCCTCGCGCGAGAGCAACGGCCGGAGACCGGCGTAGACGCCCTCGATGTCGCCGGTGGTCAGCGGCCGGTCCAGGACCGCGTTGACCTGGCCCAGCAGATAGGAGATGTCGGTCGCCGACGCCGCCGGATGGCCGCGGTCGAGGTTCCAGTCGGTGTCGGTGGTCCCGATGATCCAGTGCCCGCCCCACGGGATGACGAACAGCACCGACGTCTGGGTGCGCAGGATCAGCCCGGCCTCGCCGGTGATCGCGGAGCGCGGCACCACGAGGTGGACGCCCTTGCTGGCCCGGACCTGCATGCCCGCCGACTCGCGCGGGCCGGTGCCGGACAGCAGGCCGGCGATGTCGTCCATCCACACGCCCGTGGCCGCGACGACGGTGCGGGCGTGGACCTCGAACTCCTCACGGGATTCGAGGTCGCGGACCCGTACACCGGTGACCTCACGGGCATCGCGCAGCAACCCGACCGCGCGGGCGCTCGGCACCACCACGGCGCCGAGGCTGGCGGCGGTGCGGGCCAGCGTCGCGACCAGCCGGGCGTCGTCGACCTGGCCGTCGAAGTACTGGATGGCGCCGCTGATCGCGTCCTCGCGCAGCGACGGGAACCGCCGGTGCGTCTCGGTGCGTGACAGGTGCCGGTGCAGCGGCATCCCCCGCGGCGCGGATCCGCGCAGCTGGGCGGCGGTGGCGAACGCGTCGTAGAGGCCGACGCCGGCGCCATAATAGGCACGCTGCCAGACGCGCTGCGCGACGCCGGTCAGCCCCCGGTGCGCGGGCAGCGGCACCAGGATCGGCACCGGCCTGACCAGGTGCGGCGCCAGGCGGGTCGCGAGCAGCCCGCGCTCCTCCAGCGCCTCGGCGACCAGGCCGAACTCGAGCTGCTCCAGATAGCGCAGGCCGCCGTGGATCAGCTTCGACGACCGGCTGGACGTGCCGGAGGCCAGGTCACGGGCCTCGACGAGAGCGACGGACAGCCCACGGGACGCGGCGTCGAGCGCCGCACCGGCGCCGGTGACGCCACCGCCGATGATCAGGACGTCGAAGCGCTCCCGGCGCAGCCTGGCGACGTCCTGGGCGCGGCGGCCCGGCGACAGGCGACTGGCCTCGAATCGGGACGTGGAGGGTTCACGGCGCACCTCACTACGGTAGCCGCGCCCGTCACGGGGCATCACATCATCGTGTCCATCACCGAACGCATCATCGAAGCGCCGGCCGACCGAGTCTTCGCCGTTCTGTCCGACGGGTGGACGTACAGCGACTGGGTCGTCGGCACCGCGCACGTCCGCGACGTCGACCCGTCATGGCCCTCGCCCGGGTCGCGGCTGCATCACAAGGCCGGCCCGTGGCCGCTGTCGATCAAGGACCACAGCGAGTCCCTGGAGTGCGTCCCGGACCGGATGCTCCTGCTCAAGGTCCGGGTGTGGCCGCTGGGCGCCGGCGAGGTGCGCTTCACCCTCGACCCCCTCGACGCGCAGGCGACGCGGGTGACGCTGCAGGAGCAGTTCACCGACGGACCGATGCTCGGGGTCCGGAACAAGATCGGCGACGTGGCGCTGCACTTCCGCAACGGCGAGGCGCTGTCCCGGCTTGCCGATCTCGCGGTCGCTCAGCGGTAGATCGCCCGCATCAGCTTTCCGACACCCGCCGCGTAGGCGTCGCCGAGCAGGGGCCGGTGCCGGGCGAGCGCCGCCCGCGCCGCGTTCGCGCCGGCGGCGCCGTGCACGCCGCCACCAGGGTGCGCGCTGGAACTCGCCAGGAAGAGCCGGTCGACGGGGGTGTCCGCGCGGCCGAGGCCGGTGACCGGCCGCCAGATGAGCTGCTGATACGCCGCCGCGGTCCCCCCATTGATCGCGCCGTCGACGAGACTGGGATTCTTCGCGAACAGCTCGGCCGGGCCGCTGACGTGCCTGGCCAGCACCAGGTCGGCGAAGCCCGGCGCGTGCCGGCGCATGGCGTCCTCGACGCGGCCGACCTGCGTGCGCACCATCCCCTCGTACTCGTCCGTGTCGACCTCGCCGGGCTTCGCCGGACGCGGCAGGTGCGTGTAGGCCCACAGCGACTCGGTCCCGGCCGGGGACCGGGTCGGGTCGGCGGTCGTCATCTGCCCGATGAGCAGGAACGGGTCCTCCGGCGCGCGGCCGAGGGACAGGTCCGCGGCGTAGCGCTGCGGGTCGGCGCCGAGGTGGACCGTCCCGGCGCCGGCGACGTCCGGCGAGATCCACGGCACCGGCCCGGACAGCGCCCAGTCGATCTTCAGCGTGGCGTTGTCCCAGCGGAAGCCTTCGAGGTCGTCCAGGAGCCCGGCCGGCAGCTGCTCCCGTTGGAGGAGGCTCTGGTAAAGGGTGGGCGCCGGCACGTCGGCGAGCACCGCGCGGCGGGCCCGGAACAGCCTCCCGTCGGCGCACCGGACGCCGAGCGCCCTGCCACCGCCGACGACCACCCGCTCCACCGACGCGCCCGTGTGGATCGTGCCGCGCTTCCCGAGCCGCCTGACCAGGGCGTCGGTGAGCTGCTGGGCGCCGCCGACCGGCACCGGGAAGCCGTGCTGCTGGGCGAGCATGGCAAGGAGCCAGCCGAAGCCGCCACTGGCCGCGTCGTCGGGGGCGAGGTCGGTGTGCAGGGCGAGGCCGGTGAGCAGCATGCGGCCGCCGTCGCCCTGGAAGAGCTCCTCGCCGAGGACCCCGGCCGGGACGAGGAACCGCCGGCCGAGCCGCAGCGCGTCGCCGAGTCCGGCGCGGGCGGCCAGCCGCACCCCGGACCGGACCGGCGGGAACGGGGTGAGCAACGACGGGAGCATGGCGTCGGAGAGGCGGTGCCATTGCTGGTACAGCCGCCGCCAGCGCGAACCGTCGCCCGGCGCGAAGCGCTCCAGTGACTCCGCCGTCAGGTCCAGCTCGCGGCTGAGCACCGCCGCGCGCCCGTCCGGGAAGAGGTGCGCGACGACCTCGGGCGCGTGCGTCCACCGCAGGCCGTGCGCCTCCAGGTCGAGTGCGAGCAGCGGCGGCGACCCCGCGGCGAGCGGGTAGAACGCGCTGCACAGGTCGCTCAGGAAACCCGGCGCGGTGATCTGCGCAGACCGGACCGCGCCGCCGACGTGCCCGGTGCCCTCCAGCACGACGACGTCCCAACCGGCGTCGGCGAGCATGTTGGCCGCGACCAGACCGTTGTGCCCGGCGCCGATGACCACCGCGTCGAACGTTTCCGTCATGCCCCCCAGTTTGCCCCTCCAGCTCATCCGAAACTGTCACAGCCGGGTCGTAGAGTGCGGCCATGGTTCGGTCGCGGGGTTGGGCGCTGGGATTGACCATCGTCCTCGGCCTGTGGACGGTGGCGGTCACCGTCGCGGTCCACGCCGGGGTGTGGGTGGTCGGTGAGGGCCTCCTCGCCCTGGGCTTCGAGCTGCCCCGCTACATCTGGCCGACCGTCGGCTGGCTGGTCTTCGCCCTGGTCGCGGTGCCCGCGCTGCTGCTCGCCCGGCTCTGCGACGTGCAGTTCGCCCGGGTGGCGGGGCGGCAGTGGGCGCTGACCGCGCTGTTCGGCGCCCTGCTGGGCACCGTCCGCCTGATCCCCGACACCTATCACGAGGTCTATCTCGCGCTGCTCGCCGCGGTGGCGGGCGTCGCCGCGATCGTGCACCGCTCCACCCGGGGCCGCCCCGACCGGGCCGACGGCTGGCTGCTGTGGTTGTCGCTCACGACCGGCCTGGTGGCGCTGCTGCCGTGGTTGTGGGTCGGCGCGTTCGGCGGGCAGCTGGAGACGGCCCTCGCCGTCATCGCCAGCGTGGCGGTCGCCTGGCTCGCCGTCCAGCCGGCCACGGCGCTCGTGGCCCTCGGCGGGTCGCTGCGCAGCGCCTGGGGCGGCACCGCGGTCGGCGGCCTGACCGCGTCCGTCGGCCTGGTCCCCCTCGTCTCCGGCGTCGGCGAGCCCGCGCTGCAGCTGTTCGCGCTGATCGCGGTGCCGCCGCTGGCCTTCGCCCTCGCGGCGCTGGCCCGCCGTGGCCGCCCGTCGGTCCTGGCGATGCTGGCGCCGCCGCTGCTCGGCCCGCTCGCCCTGGTCGACCCCGAGGAGACGTCGCTGCTGCTCGGCACCCGCGACATGGCGTGGTGGGCCCTGATCGGTGCCCTCGCCGGCCTCGCCCTCGCGCTGCTGGTGGGCGCCCTCGCCGTCCCGGCGACCGGCAGGATCCGGTGGCGGCCGCGGTTCGCCGCCCTCGCCGCGGTCGTCGTCGCCGCCTGCGGCGTGGGCGTCTACGCGTTCGCCGGCCAGCCTGGCTTCCACGGCGAGCACCTCTTCGTGATCATGAAGGAGCAGGCCGACCTGAGCGGGCTGCGCGACGAGCCCGACCGCACCACCCGCATCCGCAAGACCTATGAGCGGCTCGTCACCACCGCCGAGCGCTCCCAGGCCTCACTGCGCTCGGCGCTGCGCTCCAAGGGCCTGCACTACACCCCGTTCTACCTGGTCAACGGCATCGAGGTGCACGACGGCCAGCTCGCCCGCCGGTGGCTGGAGGGCCGCTCCGACGTCGACCGAGTGCTGTTCAACCCGGAGCTGCGCCCCCTGCCGGCCGCGGCCGCCCCGACCCGCGGCGACCTGCCCGCGCCCACCGCCCCCGCGTGGAATCTCACGCTCATCAAGGCCGACCAGGTCTGGTCCAGATACACGACCGGCCGCGGCATCGTCGTCGGCAGCTCCGACTCCGGCGTCGACGGCACCCACCCGGCCCTGCGCGGCTCGTTCCGCGGCGCCGACGACTCCTGGCTCGACCCCTTCAACCACGCCGCGCTGCCCACCGACAACAACGGCCACGGCACCCACACCCTGGCCACCGCGGTCGGCGCCGGCGTGGGCGTCGCCCCCGGCGCCCACTGGATCGCCTGCTCCAACCTCCCGCGCAACCTGGGCAGCATGGCCAACTATCTGACCTGCCTGCAGTTCATGCTCGCGCCCTATCCAGCCGGCGCCGACCCGATGCACGGCGGCCACCCCGACCGCGCCCCGCAGATCCTCACCAACTCGTGGGGCTGCCCGTCCGTCGAGGGCTGCGACACCCGCTCGCTGCGCCACGCCGTCGACGCCTTCGCCGCCGCGGGCATCTTCTTCGTCGCCGCCGCCGGCAACACCGGCCCCGGCTGCGCCACCATCACCGACCCGCCGTCCAACTACCCGGCCACCTTCACCGTCGGCGCCGTCAACCACGCCGCGAAGGTCGCCTCCTTCTCCAGCCGCGGCCCCGCCCCCGGCAACCTCGCCAAACCCGACCTCACAGCCCCCGGCGTCGCCATCGTCTCCGCCCTGCCGGGCGGCGGCTATGGCGCCCTCAGCGGCACCTCCATGGCCACACCCCACGTCGCGGGCGTCGTGGCCCTGATGTGGGCGGCCAACCCGGCCCTCATCGGCAACATCGAAGAAACCCGCCAGA
Source organism: Dactylosporangium sp. NPDC051087 (assembly GCF_055586325.1). Taxonomy (NCBI): domain Bacteria; kingdom Bacillati; phylum Actinomycetota; class Actinomycetes; order Micromonosporales; family Micromonosporaceae; genus Dactylosporangium; species Dactylosporangium sp. NPDC051087. Next base: position 307,437 of record NZ_JBVJIJ010000004.1, read on the forward strand.
TCCTCACCACCACCACCCAGCCCGCCGACGCTTCCACGTCGTCCTGCGGCCAGACCGACACGGCGGGGGCTGGTCTCGTGGATGCGTTGACCGCGGTGACCGCAGCCGTCGCCATCCGCCCATCCCCCTGACCTCCCGGCCACCCTGCCCCCGGCCACCCCTGCCCCCGGCCACCCCTGCCCCCGGCCACCCCTGGCCCTGGCCCTGGCCAACCCTGCCTCCGGCCACCGGCGTCGCGTCGGTGGCGGCACGGGTGGCCTCTCGGTACGGCCACCGGGCACCGCGGGCGTCGACCTCAGCAGACGCCGGCCTCGTGGACGTCGACCTCCGTACGGGCACCCGGCACCGCGGGCGCCGACCTCAGCACGCGCCGGCCCCGTGGACGCGTTGACCGCAGTAACCGCAGCCGCCCGTCCTCCTGACCTCCCGGCCAGCCCTGCCTCCAGCCGCCAGTGCCGCCTCAGCGCTGGCACTGGTGGCCGCCCCGCACGGCCACCCGGCACCACGGGCGCCGACCTCAGCACGCGCCGGCCTCATGGACGCGTCGACCGCAGTAACCGCAGCCGCCGGTGCCGCCTCAGCGCTGGCACTGGTGGCCGCCCCGCACGGCCACCCGGCACCACGGGCGCCGAGCTCAGCACGCGCCAGCCCCGTGGACGCGTTGACTGCCGTGACCACAGCCGCCGCCATCCGCCCATCCCCCTGACCTCCCGGGCACCCCTGCCCACCGACGTCGCGTCGGTGGTGGCACTGGTGGCCGCCCCCGTACGGCTACCCAGCACCGCGGGCGTCGACCTCAGCACACGCCGGCCGCCATCATCGACGCCGCCCACCCCGGCCACCGAAGCCCCCCATCGGTGACGTCTCCGCCTCCTGCTACGGCCAACCGGGCACGGCGGGCGCCTGCCCGTCCCCTGACCCGGACGATCTGCAACTCCTGCGGGGGACAGCCCCGACACCTCTCTCGGCGCGGCGTCCGTGGCGTCTATGGCGGCGGCGCTCACGGCGCTGGCCCGGGCGGGCCACCAACCGGGTCGAAGATCTCCGCCGCGGCGCGCAGGTCCGCGCCTGGTCCTTGCGGCGCTCGCAGCGGACCTGGCTCCCCTACACCACCACCAGCAGCGTCGACCTTCTCCTACGGCCAACCCGACCGCGGGTGCCGACCTGATGCACGCGCTGGCCACCACCATCGACACCGCCCATCCCAGTTACCTCAGCCCTCACCACCAGCGACGCCTCCGCCGATGGCCGACCAGACACGTCGGGCGCCGGCCTCGTGGCTGCGTCAACTGCCGTGACCGCAGCCGCCACCGGCCCATCCCCTGACCCGGACGATCTGCAGTTCCTGCGTAGACAGCCCCCGACACCGCTCTCGGCGTCGCGCCTGCGGCGCGGAGCTCAGCGCGGGCCCGGTCGGCCGACGGGCGGGCCTCCATCCGGTCGAAGATCTCCGGCACGGTGCGCAGCTGCGTCCGCGCCTGGTTCTTGCGGCGCTCGCAGCGAACCCCGGCAACCCCTACGCCGACCACCAGCAGCAACTCCACCTCCTGCGGCCAACCCGACCCAGGGCGCCGACCTCATCCGTGTGCTGGCCGTCCTTCGACACCTCCCATCCCCGGCCAACTCCGCCCTCTCGGCAGGCCCCCACGGCTAGCGACGCCTCCACCTGCTCCTACGGCCACCCGACACCGCAGTTGACGGCCGTGTGGACTCGCCTGCTGTCGTGACCGCCGCCGCCCACCCATCCCTCCGACCCCCGCCACCCCCACCTCACCGCCGGCCGCACCTCCACCTCCCCCAACGGTCAACCCGACGCCGCGGGCCCCAGCCTTATGGACGCTTGGGCCGGCGTGACCGCTGCCGCCGCCACTCGCCCATTCCTCTGACCCCCGGCCACCTCGGCACCGCCACCGCCACCGCCACCGCCACCACCGACGCCGACGCCGACGCCGACGCCGACGCCGACGCCGCGATATCGTCACCAGCTGCCGGACCAGCGGCGACGCGGTGCATGAGGGCCGCCGCAGCACCCGTCAGCAGCACTGTCGCCACCCTGGCACCATCGTGCGCGCCGCTGCCGCCGGCACTTGGCGCGCCACAAGTTCGCGGCGGAGCTGGAGGACCGCAGCCTCGGCTGCCGCCAACACTGCGGCACGCTGCTGGCGTCCGTTCTTGCCACCGCGGTGAACGTCCGTCGGTGTGCAACTGCCAGCACCGCTGCCGCGGCCACCAATTCGGTTGGCCATCGACGCCGACGCCGCGAACGGCCATGGGCACCAAGCCGATGGCGCCGCCGGTCAGTGGCGGCGACCGCCTGGCGTGGTCGGGACGCCGTCTGATGCAGCAGGTTGTAAGGCGGTGTTCGATCGGGTCGGAGCAGTGGGTTCGGGTGAGCCGTAAGGTGGGGCGGATGGGGTGGGAGGCGCTCGGGCAGTGGGGTGAGGATGCCGCTCGCATTGAGCCGCTCACCGGTGGAGTCGCCAACGACGTGTGGAGTGTGCGGGTCGGCGGGCGGCTCGCGGTCGGTCGTCTCGGCCGCAGGAGTGATGCTGATCTGGCGTGGGAGACCGGGCTTCTCCAGCACCTGGACCGTGAGGGGCTGACCGTGCCGGTGCCGGTCCCGGCCGTGGACGGTCGGCTGTTCGTCGATGGTCTGGTGGTGATGACCTACCTGGAGGGCGGACCGCCCGAGACGCAGGACGACTGGCGGCGCGTGGCCGGGGTGCTCCGCGAGGTGCACCGGTTGACGCAGGGCTGGCCGCAGCGCCCGGGTTGGCGGTCGTCGACCGATCTTCTGCACGCCGGCACCGGGACGAGGATCGACCTCGGGGCGATGCCCCCGGAGGGTGTCGTCCGGTGCCGGGCGGCGTGGGCGCGGCTCGCCGGACGGCAGACGTGCGTCGTGCACGGCAACCCCAACAATCCTGGCAACATCCGCATGAACGCGGATCAGGTCGGGCTGATCGACTGGGACGAGGCGCACGTCGACGTGCCGGACCTCGACCTCGTGCTGCCCGGCAACGCCGCCGGCCTCGACGACGGTGCGCTTGACGTGGCCGCGCAGGCGTCGGCGGCGTGGGAGGCCGCTGTGTGCTGGAAGGATGAGTACGCGGTCAAGCGGCTCGCCCAGGTCCGAGCGGTCTGACAGCGCGTCAGCCGCAGGTGTCGCGCAGGACGCGCAGGGTGTTGTCCCAGGCGAGTTTGCGCAGGTCGGCATCGGACCAGTTGCGGGTGCGGAGCTCGTCGAACAGGGCCGGGTAGGCAGACACGTCCGGCAGGCCGGTGGGGACGACCTCCGTGCCGTCGAAGTCGCCGCCCAGGGCGACGGCGTCGAGGCCGGCGACGGTGCGGACGTGTTCGACGTGGTCGGCGACGTCGCGCACGCTCGAGGGCGGGCAGGGGTTGGCGGCGATCCACCGGCGCTGGAGCCGCTCGAACTCGGGCGAGCCGAACTCCGCGGGGATGGCGTCCTCGACCTGGTACAGCTCGTTGCCCCACTGGCGGCAGGCCTCGTTGAGGAAGAACGGCACGAAGGTCACCATGACCACGCCGCCGGTGTCGCGGACCCGGGTGAGGACGTCGTCGGGGACGTTGCGCGGGTGGTCGCACAGTGCCCGGGCGTTCGAGTGCGAGAAGAAGGCCGGGGCGGTCGACACGTCCAGCGTCGCGTGCATCGTCGCCGTCGAGACGTGTGACAGGTCGGCGATCATCCCTAGGCGGTTGAGTTCGCGGATCACCTCCACGCCGAAGGGTGAGAGGCCGTCGACTGCCGGGGTGTCCGTCGCGCTGTCGGCCCACGCCGTGTTCTTGCCGTGGGTCAGCGTCAGGTAGCGCACGCCCAGCCGGTACAGGCTGCGCAGGACACCGAGCGAGTTGTCGAGGCAGTGCCCGCCTTCGGCGCCGAGCAGCGAGGCGATCCGTCCGCCGGCGGCTGCCCGCTCGACCTCGTCGGCCGTCGTCGCGAGGGCCAGGTCATCGGGGTACGCGCCGATCAGCCGGTGGACGAGGTCGATTTGCTCGAGCACCTTCACGGTCGAGACCGCCTCGGGGCCGCCGCACGGGACGTAGACCGACCAGAACTGCGCCTTGACGCCGCCCGTCCTGAGCCGGGGGATGTCGGTGTGCAGGCCGTCGACCGACCCGGCCATGTCTGTCGTGTCCCGCATCCGCAGGCGCCAGGGCAGGTCGTTGTGGCCGTCGATGACTGGTATCGCACCGCTCATCCCACCGACTGTAGGGACGATATGAGGATTTTGCCCGCATCACGTGAAGGGTCCTCATATGGTGGGAGCGGCCTACACGAGGGGGAAAGCCATGGGCAAGTCAAAGAAGAACAGCAACTTCGACAGCCGCGGCATGCACCGGAGCGAAGACGACCTCGGCTACCTGGACCAGGACATGTCCGACGACATGACCATCACGCCGGACGCGGACATCGCGGCTCAGACGGCGACCACGAACACGGCCACCATGCAGGCGAAGAAGATCCTCCAGGACCAGCAGACGAGCCTGCAGGACAAGCGGGCCAACCAGCCCGACCGCTGACCTTTCGTGTGCCCGCCGCTCGCGGCGGGTCTTGAGACGGCATCGGCCGCCCGTGGCACGACGGGGGATCACTGGGCGCCGATGCGACGTGTGCGGGGCAGGACTGTGGCGAACCCACGGCCTGCCCTTCATGCGTCACAGCGTCTTGGTGTAGATCCAGAAGATCCGTTCGAGCCGTGCGTCGACCGTCTTGGAGTAGAACGCGACCGGTCCCGCCCAGCCGATCTGTGCCGTGCGGTGCCCGTCGGCGTGCTGGTCCGCGAGGCACCGGCGCAGCAGCACCCGCCCGACGCCGAGGCCTTCCGCGGCCGGCGCGGTGCCCATGGGGCCGAACCAGCTGGGGCGGTTCGCCCCGTACGCCGCGAACCCGAGGATCTCGCCGTCCCGGATGGCGACCCAGCAACCCTGCGCCTGCTGCACCTCCCAGGCCCAGCCGTCGCCCCAGATGCCCCGCACCCACTCCGGTGCGGCGGCGTCCGCCCGCAGGACCTTGACCCCCGCGCTGTCGAGCCGCCCCTCGTCCGCCTGCTTCGCCTGGCTGACCCTGTCCAGGTCGGCGGTCATGTTCCAGGCGGTGTCGGTGTGCTCATATCCGGCGCGCTGCGCGAGGCACACGGCCGGCGTGTACCGCACGTCGATCCCGGGCCACGCGTAGCAGGGCGGGTTGCCCCCGATCCTGATCTTCCGCGCCCCGCGCTCCGCCAGGCCGCGCTCCGCCGCTTCCAGCAGCCGCCGGCCGGCGCCGCCGCGCCGCCGGTCGGGCCGGACCGCGAGCAGCTCGACGTGCCCGAGGTGCGGGTCCCGGTCACTGATCGACCCGAACACCACCCCGGCGAGGTCACCGGCGTCGTCACGCTCCGCGAACCGCACCGTGATCCGCCCGGCCGGCGGTGCGCTCAGCCGCCGCACCAGCGCGTCCGCCTCTCCGGCGTCCTCCGGAAGGTCCAGCGCCCCGGCGCACAACCGGCTCACCTCGCGGTCATCCACCCGCTCCTCGATCATTTGGTAAAGATACCTAACTGTTAGCGCTCACCCCGCTGTCCGAGCACGTCAGGTGTACCGAATCTCACAAACACCAACACAACCGCCCATGACAGCAAGAAGGGCAGGCCCGGAACGGGCCTGCCCTTCTTGACGAAGGAAGACGTGGACTCAGAAGTCCATGTCGCCGCCGCCGGGCGCACCCGCCGGCGCCGGGGTCTTCTCCGGCTTGTCCGCGACCACTGCCTCGGTGGTGAGGAAGAGCGCCGCGATGGAGGCGGCGTTCTGCAGGGCCGAGCGGGTGACCTTGGCCGGGTCGATGATGCCCTCGCCGAGCAGGTTCACGTAGTCACCGGTGGCGGCGTTGAGGCCCCAGCCGGCGTCCAGGTTGCGAACCTTCTCCACGACAACGCCACCCTCGAGGCCGGCGTTGACCGCGATCTGGCGCAGCGGCGCGTCAAGGGCGACCTTGACGATGTTGGCACCGGTGGCCTCGTCGCCGACCAGGTCCAGCTTGTCGAAGGCCGACTTGCCGGCCTGCACGAGCGCGACGCCACCGCCGGGGACGATGCCCTCTTCGACGGCCGCCTTCGCGTTGCGAACGGCGTCCTCGATGCGGTGCTTGCGCTCCTTGAGCTCGACCTCGGTGGCCGCGCCGACCTTGATGACCGCGACGCCGCCGGCGAGCTTCGCCAGCCGCTCCTGCAGCTTCTCGCGGTCGTAGTCCGAGTCCGACTTCTCGATCTCGGCACGGATCTGCGCCACCCGGCCGTTGATGCCGTCGGCGTCGCCGGAGCCCTCAACGATCGTGGTCTCGTCCTTGGTGATGACGACCTTGCGGGCCTTGCCCAGCAGGTCGACGGTCGCGTTCTCCAGCTTGAGACCGACGGTCTCGGAGATGACCTGACCACCGGTCAGGATCGCGATGTCCGTCAGCATCGCCTTGCGGCGGTCGCCGAAGCCCGGGGCCTTGACGGCGACGGACTTGAACGTGCCACGGATCTTGTTCACGATCAGGGTCGCCAGGGCCTCGCCCTCGACGTCCTCGGAGATGATCGCGAGCGGCTTGCCGGACTGCATGACCTTCTCCAGCACCGGGAGGAGGTCCTTCACCGCGGAGATCTTCGACTCGACGATGAGGATGTACGGGTCGTCGAGGACCGTCTCCATCCGCTCGGTGTCGGTGACGAAGTACGGCGAGATGTAGCCCTTGTCGAAGCGCATGCCCTCGGTGAGCTCCAGCTCGAGCCCGAAGGTGTTGCTCTCCTCGACGGTGATGACGCCTTCCTTGCCGACCTTGTCCATCGCCTCGGCGATGATCTCGCCGACGGTGGAGTCACCGGCGGAGATCGAGGCCGTGGAAGCGATCTGCTCCTTGGTCTCGACGTCCTTGGCAAGGTTGGCCAGCTCCGACGCGACGGACGCGACGGCGGCCTCGATGCCGCGCTTCAGCGCCATCGGGTTGGCACCCGCGGCGACGTTGCGCAGGCCTTCACGGACCAGCGCCTGGGCGAGGACGGTCGCGGTCGTCGTGCCGTCACCGGCAACGTCGTCCGTCTTCTTCGCGACCTCCTTGACCAGCTCGGCGCCGATCTTCTCGTAGGGGTCCTCGAGCTCGATCTCCTTGGCGATGCTCACACCATCGTTGGTGATGGTGGGCGCGCCCCACTTCTTCTCGAGGACGACGTTGCGGCCCTTGGGGCCCAGCGTCACCTTGACGGCGTCGGCGAGGGTGTTCATGCCCCGCTCGAGGCCGCGGCGCGCTTCCTCGTCGAACGCGATAATCTTGGCCATTCGGCGTTGTCCTCCTGGACACTCCGGTTACGCCTCGACCCACGTGGGGCCGGCGGCTCACCGCCTGCTTTCGCACCTTCAAGGACCCAGCGGGATCCTCGCTGGCCGGGCCGGATGAGCCCGCGACGACCAGCTCCCCGACGCTCTCGCGCCCAGGCGCTGCACCGCCCCGACCGTTGGCACTCACCTGATGCGAGTGCCAACTCCTGTTTAGCACTCTGGCCGGTCGAGTGCAAGCAAACCCAAGGTGACGGCATGGGTGGTCGAAGCGTCGCAAAGAGCGCCAAATCAGGCATGAATGGCGCGAATAATGCCGAAAAAGACGCAGGGCACCGTTCCTCATCAATGAGGACGGTGCCCCGGCGGGGTGTGGACGAACGTTGTCAGGCGAGGTGACGAACCTTCTCCGCCTGCGGGCCCTTCTGACCCTGCGCGATCTCGAACTCGACGCGCTGTCCGTCTTCCAGCGATTTGTAGCCATCCATCTCGATCGCGGAGAAGTGGACGAACACGTCCTGTCCTCCGTCGACCGCGATGAAGCCATAGCCCTTTTCGCTGTTGAACCACTTCACGGTGCCCTGTGCCACGGTGCACTTCCTCTACTTCAGTCCTTCTTTTGTCACTCCGGCTGGCTGTGGGGACCAGCCTTGAGGTCCTCGGCCGGGCACGCCGGGCCAAGGGGTGGCACCGGCGCGAGGATCGACGACCGAAACGGACGGTACACGAGATATACCGAGGCCCGACAGCCCCAAATCGGACAGCAAGGTCACGGTTCATGCGCACGCAAAAGGTCCCCGATCGAACCTTTCTTGGGGCGGCCGACAAACGGCGAGCGCATCGGCAGGCGTCGAATAGTGAGCACAAACGAATAAGGAAACGTCAGACAGATCCGAGGGGAAGCGCCGATCTTGCGGTTGGAACCGGAAGCCGCGACTGGAACCACGCAACCTGTCACAACCGCAAGATCGGCCTACTTCCGCACTGCTTCCGTGCCCGCGGAAGGTGCGGACGTCAACTCGCGGAGACTCCGCAAGGGTGACAGAAGGAGGGGCACCACCGATATCAGCGATCCGGCGCATGCCACCCAGATCGTCAGGTGGACCCCGAGGGCCGTGCCGAGCAGACCGCCGACGAGCCCGCCGATCGGCATCGTGCCCCACACGATGAAGCGCATCGTCGCGTTCATCCGCCCGAGCAGGTCGTCGGGGGTGATCGTCTGCCGGAAGCTGACCTGGGTCACGTTGTACACGACGACGCCGATGCCGAAGACGACGCCGCCGGCCGCGGCCAGCCACAGCCGCCAGTCGTCGCGGGCGAACGGGACGAGGACCTGACTGAGCGACCCGCCCAGGATCGAGATCCACATCGCCGGCCCCTGGCCGAACCAGCGCACGAACGGCCCGACCAGGAACGCCCCGGCGAGCGCGCCGAGGCCGGTGATGCTGAAGTACAGGCCGATGAGCGCCGGCGACAGCGCCAGGTCGCGGGCGAAGTAGATGATCACCATCGCGTTGAAGATGGCGCCGAAGAAGTTGGCGGTGCCCGTGCACATCGAGATCGCCCGCAGCAGCCGGTTGCCCAGGACGAACCGGAGGCCTTCCATGATCTCGCGCCCGAGGTGGGCGTCGGCCTTCGGCGTGGGCTCGGGCTCGATCTTGCGGATCCGCCACAGGGCCAGCGCCGAGACGAGGTAGCTGGCCGCGTCGGTGGCGATCGCGAGCGGCCCGCCGACGAGCTTGACCAGGCCGCCGGCGACGGTCGGACCACCGATCTGGGACGTGGAGCGGACCATCTCCAGCCGGGCGTTGCCCTCGACGAGATGCTCCTTGCCGACCAGGAACGGCAGATAGCTCTGGTACGACACGTCGAAGAAGACCGTGCAGACACCGCAGAGCAGGCCCACCACGTACAGCTGGGGCATCCGCAACATGTCGGACCACCAGGCGAGCGGCACGGAGGCCAGCAGGAGCGCCCGCACGAGGTCGGCGACGATCATCGTCCCGCGCCGCCGCAGCCGGTCGACCAGGGCGCCGGCCGGGAGCCCGACCAGCAGGAACGCGGCGGTCTCGCAGGCGGCGAGGATCCCGATCTGCAGGGCGGTGGCGTCCAGCGTGAGCACCGCGACCAGCGGCAGCGCCAGCAGGGTCACCTGGGTGCCGACCTGGCTGATGGTGTCGGCGGTGAACAGCAGCCGGAAGTCGTGATCGCGGAGCAGGCCGAGTCTCACGGACCCACTGTCGGTGACCGATTGGGAAAAGTCAATCGTTAGACTCGGACGATGCGGCGAGCAGCAACCGACGCGGAGGCCAAGGCACTCGCCTCCGGCGTCCGCCTGCGCATCATCCGGCTCTGCCTGGATCGGGCGCTCACCAACAAGGAGATCGCCGAGCGGCTCGACGCCAACCCGGCGACGGTCCTGCACCACGTCCGGACGCTGGTCGCGACGGGCTTCCTGGTGCCGCAGGAGGAGCGCCGCGGTCCGCGCGGCACGCGCGAGGTGCCCTACCTGTCCACGACCAAGTCGTGGCAGCTCAGCCTCGGCGGTCAGCGCGCCGGCACCAACCGGGCGATGCTCGACGCCTTCGAGCAGGAGCTGGCGCTGCTGGACGCCGAGAACGACGCGATCGACTTCGCCCGGCTCGGGCTGCGGCTCACCCCCGAGGAGTGGGAGGAGCTGCGGGTCCGCTTCCAGGCCCTGCTCGACGAATACGCCGGCCGCGAGCGGACCAACGGCCGGCCGTATTCGATCTTCCTCGCCATGTACGAGGACCGCTCACGCGACTGACCCCGCGGGAGCGATCGGCCCCTGCCAGTTGGCCCACCGGTCCACCACGCGGAACCCCATCGCCTCGTTGATCGCGATCATGTGCGCGTTGACCTCGGCGTTGAAGGTGTCGACGATGCGCACCGACGGCTCCTGCGCCCGCAGCGTGCGCAGGTTGACCAACTTGGTGATCAGGCCGAGCCGGTGCCCGCGGTGCGCGGGGTGCACCAGGGTGATCAGTTGCCAGGCGTGCCAGTCGATCGTCTTGGCGACCCGGATCGCGGTCCACGCGACCACCTGGCCGGTCGCGTCGTCGATGACCCCGGTCTCATACCTGCGCGAGCCGTACTGCGCCCGCACCGCCGACGCGTTGCGGAGGCGCTCGGCGTCGATCTTCTCCGGCTCGAAGTCCAGCTCGCCCATCGGCGACTCCTCGAGGAACGAGCTGTCCAGCAGCGCCAGGTCCTCGATCAGCTCCGGCGGCGGGGTGTTGCCCCACTGGACGGTCGAGTAGCCGGCCGCCTTCGGCCAGCTCTCGGCGAGCATCCGGTCCAGCGCGGCGTCGTCGGCGTCCGCCAGGTCCAGCCGGCGGCGGACGTCGAGGAGCTTGTTGTCCAGGCCGAGCGCCTCGGCGAACGGCGCCCCCGAGCCGAGCGGCGCGCCGGCCGCGTCGGTGAGCACACCGAAGCCCATCACCGTCGTGCGGCCGCGGGACCGGGCGAAGTCGACCGCGTGCTCATACAGCGCCCGGCCGACGCCCTGCCGGCGGTGCCGCTTGAGCACCAGCACGTCGAGCAGCGCCTTGTCGAGGTTGTCGTGGTCGGGCAGGTCGAGCAGGGCCAGGCCGACGGGCTCGGCGCCGCGGTGGGCGAGGAAGGCGTGCCGCTCGGCGCCCGGCATCGGCAGGCGGACCCGCACGTCGTGCTCATAGCGGCAGTTAGGCGGGAAGTCCGGAAGGTCGGCGAGGATCGCCTCGTTGCCGATGGTGAATGCCGCGTCGATCGCCGCCGGGTCATCGGCGTCCAGCTCGACGATGCTGAAGTCCTGGCTCATGTCCGCCAGGGTGGACCACCGGCACATCGACGGACAACAGATATATGCGTCGATGATCTAGGGCCGCCCCGAACCTGCCCTGGAAATGGTCGAGAGGACGCTCGCCAGCACCTCCGGTGCTGTGGTCGCGGGCCTGGACCAGGGTCCGGGCCTCGCGGCGACACGTCCTCCCGCATCGAGCATCCTGGCGCGCGGTGCTGAGGTCGTCAAGTCCCTCGGCGGGTGGCTTCGAGACGCTCGGCTCGACCGCGATCACACTGCGTCGCGGTCACATCCGTCGATCGGCTGAGTAGCCCCTCGTCCGAGCGTGGAAGCGCTCTCTCAACCGCAGCCGATCCGACACCGTCCGTGATCGGCGTCAGCAGGTTGCGCGAAAAAATCAGCCATCAGCTCAAAAGCCCAGCCTCGCGCACGGACTTCAATGAAGGCTTCACCCGGTGCGACGGGCCGACCGTGCCGGCGACCGCGTCGAGCGTCTTCAGCCCGTCGCCGGTGTTGAAGACGACCGTCTCCTTCGAGGGGTCGAGCTTGCCGGTCTCCACCAGCTTCTTCAGCACCGCGGTGGTGACCCCGCCGGCGGTCTCGGCGAAGACGCCCGTGGTGCGGGCGAGCAGCTGGATGCCGGCGCGGATCTCGTCGTCGTCCACGTATTCCATCCAGCCGCCGGTCCGGCGGACCGACTCCAGCGCGTAGACCCCCGCGGCCGGGTCGCCGATGTTGAGCGACTTGGCGATGCCGGTCGGCTTGACCGGGACGATCTCGTCGGTGCCCTTGTGCAGCGCGACCGCGATCGGGTTGCAGCCCGCGGACTGCGCCCCGAACACCGTCCACTCCGCGTCCGGCACGAGCCCGATCTCGACCAGCTCGCTGAACGCCTTGTCGATCTTGGTGAGCAGCTCGCCGCTGGCCATCGGGATGACGACCTGCGCCGGGATGCGCCAGCCGAGCTGCTCGGCGACCTCATATCCCAGCGTCTTGGAGCCCTCGGCGTAGAACGGACGGACATTGACGTTGACGAAAGCGGTGTCCTCGAACTCGTCGGTCTCCGTCAGCTCCGAGCAGAGCCGGTTGACGTCGTCGTAGGACCCTTCGATCGCGACGACATCGCCGCCGTAGACGGCGCTCATCACGACCTTGCCGGGCTCCAGGTCCGACGGGATGAACACGGTCGACGGCACCCCGGCGCGCGCGGCGTGCGCGGCGACCGAGTTGGCCAGGTTGCCCGTGGAGGCGCACGAATAGCGGGTGAAGCCCAGCGCCTTCGCGGCCGTCAGCGCCACCGAGACGACCCGGTCCTTGAACGAGTGCGTCGGGTTGGCCGAGTCGTCCTTGACCCACAGCTGGCCGGTGATGCCGAGCTCGCCGGCCAGCAGGTCGGCCTTGACCAGCGGGGTCAGCCCCGGGTCGAGCGTCACGCGGCTGTCCGGGTCGATGCCGACGGGCAGGAGCGGCGCATAGCGCCAGATGTTCTGCGGACCCGCCTCGATCTGCTCCCGGGTGACTCGGCCGAGCGCCTCGGCGTCATAGCCCACCTCGAGAGGGCCGAAACACTCGTAACAGGCGTGCTGCGCCGCGAGCGGGAACTGCGCCCCACAGCCACGGCAGACCAGATGGCGGGCGGGAGAGTCGGTGAAGACGCTGAGCGTCGAGGTCATAGAGGCCTTCCTCTCATCTTCCCCAAGTGCATGGCCTTGCGCACCGGGACGGATTTGGCACCTACCGCGACCGCCTCAGCGTCGAGACGTGTCGCAGGGGTTGCCGGGGCTTCATCGGGCCGTATCCCTCTGCCCCTCTGGATGAGGTATTCAGTTGTGACGAGCGCGTTTCGACTTCGAGTGTAAGGGCCGACACGGGTGGCGTCGTATGAGTCATCTCACGAGATGGACCTGACTACGGTTTCACTCATGCATTCCGACGCGGCCACCTGGTTCGCCAAGCGCACCTCGACCTGGCGCGACTGGTCCCTCGCCGAGCTCCAGCGCCGTAAGGGCGGCACCCGGATCAGCGTGGTGCTGCCGGCGCTGGACGAGGAGCCGACCGTCGGGGAGATCGTCACCGGCGTGCGCACCCTCATGCCCCTGGTCGACGAGGTGGTCGTCGTCGACTCCGGCTCCGTGGACCGCACCGCCGAGGTCGCCCGGCAGGCGGGGGCCGTCGTCCACCACCGCGACGACATCCTCCCCGGGACCGGATCCCGGCCCGGCAAGGGCGAGGTGCTCTGGAAGGCCCTCGCGGTCACCAGCGGCGACATCCTGGTCTACGTCGATGCCGACCTCACCGACTTCCGGCCGCACTTCGTCACCGGACTGCTCGGCCCGCTGCTCGAGGACCCGGCCACCCTCATGGTGAAGGCGTTCTACGACCGGCCGCTGCTGGACGTGTCCGCCTCCGGCGGCGGCCGGGTCACCGAGCTCGCCGCCCGGCCGCTGCTCAACGCGTACTTCCCCCAGCTCGCCGGCGTGGTGCAGCCGCTGGCCGGGGAGTACGCGGCCCGCCGCTCACTGCTGGAGTCGCTGCCCTTCGCGGCCGGGTACGGCGTCGAGACGGGCCTGCTCATCGACACCTACCGCACCGCCGGGCTCGACGCGATCGCCCAGGTCGACCTCGGCCAGCGGACCCACGGTCACCAGGACACCGCGGCCCTGGGCCGGATGGCCGCGACGATCCTGCAGACCATCCACGCCAGGGTCACGCCGGGCGCGCCGATCTGGCCGACCCTCACCCAGTTCGCCAGGCACGGCGACACGGTGACCCCGGTCGATCACGACATCACCCACCCCGATCGCCCGCCGATGCGCGCTACACGGGCTCAGGGGTGAACTGCCACAGCGTGGAGGTGGTGATGCCCGCGCCGACGAGCGCGGTCGCGACGGCGGCCCACTCGGCGGCGAGCAGCCACAGTGGAGTGTCGATCACGGCGGTCGGCGGCTCACCCGTCAGCGTCGCGACCAGCACGACCATCGCGACCAGCGACAGCAGCACGAGGGTGAGCACCACGGTCAGCCGCAGCGCCCAGTGGCCGGCGGAACGGCCGGTGGCGAACAGCAGCGCGCACAGCGTGACCAGCACCGCGACCGCCGCCGCGGCGACCGCGCCGATCATCGTGAAGATCTGCGCGGTGAGGGCCTCGGCGGGGCCGTTCATCGCGTTGGACGAGGCGACGTAGGTGGTCCAGGCCGCGATGTTGGCCTGGTCGTAGTAGAGGGTGGCGGAGAGCGCCGCGAGGCCGAGGACGAGCAGCCACGCACCGCGGAGCGCCGAGATTCGCATGGACCGGCACCCTACCGGTCAGTACGCGAATTCCGTTCAGCTCACCACGTCTTTTCGCAAGAAGCGCCACCACGCGAGGGAGAAGAAGACGGTGGCGTACGCCAGGGACGCGATGCCGCCCTTCACCATGTCGTCGGTCTGCAGCGGGGTGGACAGCAGGCCGAGCCACGCGTCGCCGTAGTGGGTCGGCAGGAAGTTGCGAATCGTGCCCAGCGCCGTGATCTGGTCCAGGATGTTGGACAGGATCTGCAGCAGGACCGCACCGCCGACGGCGCCGAGCGGGGCATCCGTGGACACCGACAGCAGGAACGCCAGGGACGCCACCACCAGGAGCGAGACGCACAGGTAGCCGACGATCTCCAGCAGCCGCACGACGCTCGTCCCCGCGGCGATCTCCCCGCCGATCGGCGCGTTGAGCGGCGCCCAGCCATAGCGCAGGGTGCCCGCCAGCATGGCCGTGCCGACCAGGATCAGCACCGCGAGGAGGCAGTAGAGCAGCGCCGCGGTCACCTTGATGCCGAGCAGCCGGGCCCGCGGGACGGGCATCGCCAGCAGGTACCGCAGGCTCCCCCACGACGCCTCGCTGGCCACGGTGTCGCCGCAGAAGAGGGCGACGACCACGACCAGCAGGAAGCCCGAGGACACCAGCAGGGTGAAGAGGGTGAAGTTGGCGCCGCCGGCCGTGGCCAGGTCGGCCAGGCGGGAGAACTCGCCGCCGTTGCCGCCCTCGTCGTCGCCGCCGTTGTCGAGCTGGAAGGCGACCAGGATGATCAGCGGCAGCAGGACCATGAAGCCCAGCGCCATCTGGGTACGACGGCGGGCCGCCTGCCGGCGGATCTCCGTCCACAGCGAGAGGGTCGCGCCCGGCCGGTAGCCCGGCGCACCGCCGATGACGTCCACGGACGAAGTTGTCATGACCGCTCCCCACTGGCCTTGGTGTCGCCGCCGACGAGCGACAGGAACGCGTCTTCGAGCCGCCGCCGCGGCGTCACCCGGTCGATGCCGACGCCGGCTCGCACCAGCGCCGCGACGACCTCCGAGCGGGGTACCCCGTCGAGCTCGACGATGAGGCCGCCGTTGCCGCCGGATGGGGCGACCGAGCGGACCCCTTCGAGCTCTTCGAGCACCTTGAACGCGGCGTCCACGTCGGACACGTCGAGCTGGACGGTGGGCGAGTCGCCGACGATGTCGTCGACCTTGCCGGTCGCGACGACCTCGCCGCGGTGCATGACGACGACGTCGGTGCAGGTCTGCTCCACCTCGGCGAGCAGGTGGCTGGAGACCAGGACCGCGCGGCCGCCGGTCGCGTACCGGCGCAGCACCTTGCGCATCTCGGCGATCTGCGGCGGGTCGAGCCCGTCGGTGGGCTCGTCGAGGACGAGCAGCTCGGGCAGGCCGAGCATGGCCTGGGCGATCGCGAGCCGCTGCCGCATGCCGTGGCTGTAGGTCTTGACCCGCCGGTTGACGGCCGTGCCGAGCCCCGCGATGTCCATCGCCTCGTCGAAGTGGGCGTCGTCGTGCGGGCGGCCGGTCGCCGCCCAGTACAGCTGGAGATTCCGCAGACCGGTGAGGTGCGGCAGGAAGCCGGGCCCTTCCACCAGGGCGCCGACCCGGGACAGGACCGGGGCGCCGGGCAGGAGCTGGTGGCCGAAGACGAAGATCTCACCCTGGCTGGGCCGGGTGAGCCCCATGAGGACCCGCAGCGACGTGGTCTTGCCGGCGCCGTTGGGGCCGAGGAGGCCGACGACCTGGCCGCGCTCGACGGTGAAGTCGACCTTGGCGACGGCGACGAAGTCCCCGTACGTCTTGCGCAGCCCCCGCACGACCAGCGGCGTGTCCACGAGGTCGGGGTCGACGCGGCGCTCGATCCGCCGGGCCCGGCCGCGGGCGACGAGGATCGCGACGACCAGCCCGACCGCGACGGCGGCGACGAGCGCGGCGAGGACGTAGCGCCAGATGACGTTCGGGTTGGCCAGCGGGGTGCCGGCGACGTTCGGCAGGGTCAGCGCGCCGTCGACGTCGACCTGGTAGACGCCCGGCTCGGGCGGCGACCAGTACGCGGTGTCGGCGGTGGCGACGGTGACCCGGACGCTGCTGCCGGCCTCGAACCGGTGCACGACCGCGGGCAGGGTGACGGTGACGGGCTGCGCGTCGGCGATGTCCTTCGGCAGGCCGGTGAGCCTGACCGGCGCGATGAGCCCGTCGGGGATCGACGCGGCGCCCTTCGCGGGCACGTCGTAGAGCTTGACGAACAGCACGGCCTCGCCGGTCGGCGACGCGGCCCGGATGCGGACCGTCGGCGCGCCGGCCACGTCGAGGCTCGCGGTCAGCGGCGCGGACGTGAAGTCGGCGTGCTGGCCGGGGATCTCGGCGGACACGCCGCTGCCGAGGAGGCTGGCGATGCCGGCGATGGGCAGCGACGAGATCGCGGCGGGGTTGCCGTTGGGCGGGTTGGCGATGCCGGTGGGCCCGCCGAGGAGGGGCACGCTCTCGGTGGAGGTGCCGGCGATGCCCGGGTAGGTCGACGTCGACGACGCGGCGGTGACGAGCCCGCGGCCCTGGGCGTTGAGACCGGACACCCGCGAGTAGGTGAAGCTGTTCTCCGGCGCCTTGCCGTTGCCCTTGACGTAGTGGTCGAGCCACTGCGCGGTCAGGTACCGCAGCCGGTCGACCTCGGACTGCGGCCCGGTGCCGCCGTCGTGCCCGCCGGTGAACCACGCGACCCGCACCGGCGTGCCGTTGGCGGCGATGCCACGGGCGTTGGCGTCGCCCTCGCTCAGCGGGAACAGCGTGTCGACCTGCCCCTGGATGAGCAGCGTGGGCGCCTTGATCCGGTCCAGGACGGGCGCGGGACTGGACCTGCGCAGCAGCGCGATGGCGTCCTTGTCGGCCGTGCCGGTGGTGGCGATGTCGAGGTACGCCTCGCAGACGTCCCTGGCGAACCGTCCACATTGGGCGTCCCCGCCCGGCGTCCGCTGCGGGGCGGCGGCGGCGATGTCCGTCAGCGAGCTGCCGGAGCCGAAGAACAGGCCCGCCCACTGCTTCTTGAACACGCCGCCCGACGGGTCCTTGCCGGTCGACTCGGGCAGGAACACCCGCGACAGGTCGTTCCACGTGATCATGGGGACGATCGCGTCCACCCGCTTGTCCTGCGCGGCGAGCAGGAGGGCGAGAGCGCCGCCGTACGAGCCGCCGACCGCCGCCACCCGGGGGTCGCCGGACGCGTCGGTCTGGATGTCGGGGCGGGCCGCGAGCCAGTCCAGCAGGCGCTGGGCGTCCTTGACCTCCCAGTCCGGGCTGTCGATGTGGATCTCGCCGGTGGAGCGCCCGAAGCCCTGCGCGGTCCAGGTCAGCACGGCGTAGCCGAGGTCGGCGAACTTCTCGGCGTCCGACCGCACGCTCTGCTTCGTGCCGCCGAAGCCGTGCGCGAGCAGGATCGCCGGCTTCTTGCCGCTCTGCTTCGGCAGGTACAGCGTCGTGTCGAGGGTCACCTCGGTCGCGTCGTCGGGCCCGGTGCGCACGGTGATGCGCTGCTCCTCGGTGCGGAACGTGGCGGGCGACGGGACGACCGCCCAGCCGACCAGACCGGCCAGCAGCAGGGCGACCACCGAGCCGGCGATCACCCTGCGCCGGTCGAGACGCGGTAAGAGACGCATCGGCCAAACGTACGCAACGGATGTTGCTCTCTGGCGAATTCCTCAGCAGGTTCACAGCAAGCGGCTGGGTTATACGCTCGGTGCGTGGCCGCGACCTTGACGCTCACCGCCAGCCTGCGCCCCGCGGCCCTGGACGCCCGCCGCGGCGTGGTCCGGCTCCACGCCGAGGTCCTGTCCGCGCTGGGCCTGCGCGCCGGCGACCCCATCACGCTCACCGGCCGGCGCGAGTCCGCCGGGATCGCCGCGGTCGCCGAGTCCGGCGCCAGCCGCGCCCTGCTCTACGCCGACGACCTCCTGCTGGGCAACCTCGGCCTGCGCGACGGCGGCCAGGTGACGGTGTCGGCGGCGCCGCTGCGGGCGGCGACCTCGGTGACCCTGTCCGGGCCGGCCGCGATCGCCGCGGTCGTGTCGCCGGAGATGCTGCGCCTGGCCCTGCTCGGCAAGGTCGTCACCGTCGGCGACAACGTGTCGCTGCTGCCGCAGGACGTGTCGCTCACGTCACTGGACCCCGGCGTGTTCGAGGCGGCGCGGCGCAGCCTGTCCAACACCGTCGGATACGGCTGGACCAGCGCCCTGCTGACCGTCGCGGCCGCCGCACCCGCCGCCGGCGCCCTGGTGACCATGGACACCGCGGTCGGCTGGCAGCACGGCCACGCCACCCACGCGCCCGGCAGCGTCGTCGCCTCGCCGCCGCCGGCCGATCTCACCCTCGAGGACCTGCCGGGGCTGAACGCGCAGGCCGAGCAGCTGAGCGAGCTGCTCGACCTCGGCTTCCACCACCGCGAGGTCCTCGCCAAGCTCGGCACGACGGTGTCGCTGGGGGTCCTGGTGACCGGGCCCGCCGGCTCCGGCAAGTCCGCGCTCGTGCAGGCCGTCGCGACCAGTGTCCGGGCCCGGGTCGTGCAGCTGTGGGCGCCGGAGCTCGCGGCGCTGACCAACAACGACGCCGCCGCCAGGTTGCGCGAGGCCGCAGGTCAGGTGCGCGCGGCCGGTCCGGCGGTCCTGCTGGTCTCCGACGTGGACGCGCTCGCCCCGCGCGACCAGCCGGGCCCGCTGTCGACCGTCTTCCGTCAACTGATCGGCGAGCTCATCCGCGACGGCGCGGCCGTGGTCGGCACGACCAGCCGTCCCGAGTCCGTCGACCCCGCGGTGCACGCCCCCGGCCTGCTCGCGCACGGGATCGCCGTGCCGCTCCCCGACGCCGCCCTGCGCCGCGAGCAGCTCACCGTCCTCACCCGTGGCATGCCCCTGGACGACGACGTCAGGCTCGACGACGTCGCGGCCCGCACGCCCGGCTTCGTCGCCGCGGACCTCGCCGCGTTGTCCCGCGAGGCAGGTGTACGAGCCGCGCTCCGCCACCGCCGCGAGGGTGAGACCCCCCGCGTGCGGATGGCCGACTTCGAGGCCGCCCTGGAGGTCGTGCGCCCCACCTCGATGGCGGAGTCCTCATTGGAGCTCGCCAAGGTCACCCTCGACGACGTCGGCGACATGGTCGAGGTCAAGCAGACCCTCACCGAGTCCGTCCTGTGGCCTCTGTCCTACCCGGACGCCTTCTCCCGCCTCGGCGTCGAGCCGCCCCGTGGCGTCCTGCTCTACGGCCCGCCCGGCTGCGGCAAGACCTACCTGGTCAAGGCGATCGCCGGCACCGGCAAGGCCAACGTCCTGTCCGTCAAGGGCGCCGAGCTGCTGTCGAAATGGGTCGGCGAGAGCGAGCGCGCGGTCCGCGAGCTCTTCCGCCGCGCCCGCGAGGCCGCGCCCACCCTCGTCTTCCTCGACGAGGTCGACGCCCTCGCCCCGACCCGCGGCCAGGCCACCGACGGCGGCACCACCGACCGCGTCGTCGCCGCCCTCCTCACCGAGCTCGACGGCGTGGAGTCCCTGCGCAACGTGGTCGTGATCGGCGCCACCAACCGCCCCGACCTGGTCGACCCGGCCCTGCTGCGGCCCGGCCGCCTCGAGCGCCTGGTCTTCGTCCCGCCGCCGGACGCCCAGGCCCGCGCCGAGATCCTGCGCGCCGCCGCCCGTACGGTGCCGCTCGCCGCCGACGTGGACCTGCCCGCGCTGGCGGACGAGCTGGACCGCTTCTCCGCCGCGGACTGCACCGCCCTGATCCGGGAGTCCGCCCTGGCCGCCATGCGCGAGTCCCTGGAAGCCACCGAGGTCACCGCCGCGCACGTGGCTCTCGCCCGCGACCGGGTCCGCCCCTCCCTGGACCCCGACCAGGTGGCGTGGCTCGCCGCCTACGCCGAGCAGCACCAGTCCCGCTAGCCGGCACGGCTGTGGCTAGCGGCGGCGGGAGCGGGAGGCGCGCAGGCGGCGCAGGCGCTGGACGACGACCGGGTCGTGCGACAGGGCCAGAGGGTCGTCGAGCAGGGCGTTGAGCAGCTGGTAATAGCGGGTCGCGGACAGGTTGAAGGTGTCCCGGACGGCCTGCTCCTTGGAGCCCGCCTGGCGCCACCACTGGCGCTCGAAGGCGAGGATCCGCTTGCTGCGCTCGTCGAGCTCGGGGGGCTCCTCGACCGTGGCGAGGTCGTGGTCCGGCTCGAGGTCCGGCTCGGGGTCCGGCTCGGGGTCTGCGGTGACGTCGCTGTCCACGAAGTCGTCGGTGTCCTGGAGGGGGTGCGCCGGGACACGAGCGGCGGCGAGGTCGTCGCGCTTCATCGTCGCTCCATCGTCGCTGCGGGGCTCAGGGGGTCCCGCCAGCCTACCCGTCGTGAAGGGTCAGGCAGTCACGATCTTGACGCCGGCGGCGGTGAAGGCGGCCAGGGTCTGCGGGGTGGCGTTGGAGTCGGTGACCAGGGTGTCGATGCGGTCGATGGGGCAGATGCGGGCGAACGCGTGGCCGCCCAGCTTCGAGCTGTCGGCGATGATGACGACGCGGCGGGCCCGGGCGACCATGAGGCTGTTCATCGCGGCCTCGCCCTCGTGATGGGCGGCCGCGCCGAGGGTGACGTCGAGCGCGTCGACGCCGAGCAGGGCGATGTCGAGGGTGACGTCGCGCAGGATGTTGCCGCCGAGGGGGCCGACCAGCTCGAAGGACTGCGGGCGGACCACGCCGCCGGTCACGACGATCTTCATGCGGGACCGCACGAGCAGCTCGTTGGCGATGTTGAGGGCGTTGGTGACCACGGTGAGCTGGGCGTCGTCGACGCCGCCGGTGAGCTCGGGGCGGACGGCGAGCGCGCGGGCGACCTCGGTCGTGGTCGTGCCGCCGTTGAGGGCGACGACCATGCCCGGGGACACCAGCGCGGCGGCGGCGGCCCCGATGCGCTGCTTCTCGGGTGCGTGTTTCGCCGTCTTGTACCGCAGCGGCAGGTCATACGAGACGCCGTTGGCGACCGCCCCGCCGCGCGTGCGGGTGATCATCTGCTGCTGGGCGAGCTGGTCGAAGTCGCGGCGGATCGTGGCCTGCGACACGTCGAGGCGCTCGGCCGCGTCCTCCACGCTGATCCGCCCGCTGTCGGTCAGGATCTCGAGGAGCGCGTTCCAGCGTGCGTAGCGGTCCATTCGCCCCTCCTTTGCGCGTACGGTGCGAGATGTGTGCACAATAATGCGCGAAACTACGGGTAAACGCAAAGGCAACTGCTCAAACTAACCCTCGGGGTACGGTTGCCAGCCTGCCCGACAGTGCGCAATGATGCGCGAACCCGCCCGGTTTCATGCCACATCGATCAGCGCGAGGACGAGCTACACATGACGAAGACCGTGATCGCCCTCGATGTGGGGGGCACCGGGATCAAGTGTGCGCTGGTCGGCGCCGAAGGCGACGAGCGGCACCAGGTCCTGCACGCCGAGCGGCACGCCACCGGGCGCGAGCGCGGGCCCGAGGCCGTCATCGCGACGATCCTCGACATCGCCGAGGGGCTCGCCGCCACCGCCCGCGCCAAGGGGCTCGACCCCCGGGCCGCGGGCGTGGCCGTGCCGGGCGTGATCGACGAGCGCAACGGCATCGCTGTCTGGGCCGCCAACGTGGGCTTCCGGGACGTGCCGCTGAAGGCCCTGCTGGAAGAGCGCCTGGGCCTGCCCGCGGCGCTCGGCCACGACGTGCGCGCCGGCGGGCTCGCCGAGGCTCGGCTGGGCGCCGGCCGGGACCACTCCTACGTTCTGGTCATCCCCATCGGCACCGGCATCGCCGCGGCCAACGTCGTCGACGGCCAGGTCTACACGGGCGCGCACGGCGCCGCGGGCGAGATCGGCCACATCGTGGTGCGCCCGGGCGGCCCGCAGTGCGGCTGCGGGCAGCGCGGCTGCCTGGAGTCGATCGCCTCCGCGTCGGCGGTCGGCCGGCGATATGGCGAACAGGCCGGCCGACCGGCCACCGCCGAGGAGGTCGCCCGGCTCGCCGCCGAAGGCGAACCCATCGCGGTCGCCGTGTGGCAGGAGACGATCGACGCCCTGGCCGACGGCCTGATGACCGGCATCGCCCTGTTCGACCCGGCGGTCATCGTGCTCGGCGGCGGGCTCGCCGAGGCCGGCGAGGCGCTGCTCGCCCCGCTGCGGGCGGGGGTCCACGCGCGCGTGACGTTCCACCGCGAGCCGCAGATCACCCGCGCCGCGCTCGGCGACGAGGCCGGCTGCCTCGGCGCCGCCCTGCTAGCCCTGGACAGCATGCACGACGACAGCACAGGAGGATCTCGATGACGTTGGTGTCCGGTGTACGGGTGATCGCGGGCGACCGGGTCATCGACAACGGCTTCGTCCGGGTCGAGGGCGACCGCATCGCCGAGGTCGGTGCCTCGTCCGGTGCCTCGCCCGTCACCGGCACCGTCGTGCCCGGCTTCGTCGACATCCACGTCCACGGCGGGGGCGGTGCCACGTTCACGACCGGCGACCCGGCCGCCGCCCGCACCGCCGCGGCGTATCACCTCGGCCACGGCACCACGACGATGCTGGCGAGCCTCGTCACCTCGCCCCCAGACCTGATGCTGTCCGCCACGAAGGCCTTCGCCCCGCTGGTCAGCGAGGGTGTCCTCGCCGGCGTGCACTTCGAGGGCCCGTATCTGTCGCAGGCCCGCTGCGGCGCGCAGAACCCCGCGCACCTGCGCCACCCCGACCTCGACGAGCTCACCGCGCTCATCGACGCGGGCGAGGGCGCGGTCCGCATGGTCACCGTCGCCCCCGAGCTGCCCGGCGCGCTGGACGCCATCAAGCTCCTGGTCTCCCGCGGCGTCGTCGCCGCTCTCGGCCACACCGACGCCACCTGGGAGGAGACCCTCGCGGGCGTCGACGCCGGCGCGACGGTCGGCACCCACGTCTTCAACGGCATGCGCCCCCCGCACCACCGTCAGCCCGGCCCGGTCTTCGCCCTCCTCGGCGCGGGCCCGGTCACGTGCGAGTTCGTGGCGGACGGCGTACACCTGCATGACGGCACCCTCGCGTTCGCCGTCTCCGTCACCGGTCCGGCCCGCGCCGCGCTCATCACCGACGCCATGGCCGCCGCCGGCATGCCCGACGGCGAATACGAGCTCGGCGGCCAGAGCGTCGCGGTCGCCGACGGCGTCGCGCGCCTCACCCGCGACGGCTCCATCGCCGGCAGCACCCTCACGATGGACGCCGCCTTCCGCCGCGCCACGGGCGCCGGCCTGTCCCTCGTCGACGCCTCCCGGATGGCCTCGGCCACCCCGGCCGCCGCCATCGGCCTCGGCGACGAGCTCGGCTCGCTGCGCCCCGGCTTGCGCGCCGACCTCGTCCTGCTCGACGAGTCCCTGCGCGTCACCCGGGTCATGCGCGCCGGCGCCTGGCTGTCCTAACGGCGGACGCCGCCGCGCGGGGCCGCCGCCTCGGTGGGCGGGGCGAGGGGGCCCGACCAGGCGGCCAGGCCGCGGGGCAGGGGGACGCGGTCCCAGGGGACGCGCTGGAGGATGCGGTCCAGGATCAGGCCCAGGCAGATCGCGGCCAGGCCGTCGGTGACCCAGTGGAAGCTCAGGTACGTCGTGGTGAACAGGACGATCGCCGGCGCGCCGTAGCGGATCGCGCGGAGCTGGCCCGGGCGCAGGAGGGCGCCGAGGAGAAGGGCCAGCACGCCGTACCAGATGATGGCATTGACCACGTGCCCGGACGGGTAGGACATGCCCGAGTCGACGTGGAACAGGTATTCGGGGTGGTCCGGGTAGTCGGAGCTGGCGGCGAGGCGGTCGGTCCACAGCTTCAGCGGGCCGATCGTCAGGTAGGTCAGGACGAACGCGCCGATGACCGGCAGCGCGGGGCGGACCGAGTGGGTGCGCCAGCCGATGTACAGCGCGGTCAGCACCGCCAACGGGGTCAGCACCTGGCCGCCCTGGCCGAGGTAGTTGAAGACCCGGGCGGTCCAGTAGGCCCAGGTGGGGCGGTGGGCGTCGACGAGGTCGCGGACCGCGAGGTCGACGGACAGCAGCGGGGTGCGCAGCGCGAGCGCGACCGTGATCGCGGCGAAGAGTGCCAGGAGCACCAGGTCGAACCACAGGGCCGGGCGCACGTTTCGCATGTCGGAAAACGGTACCCGACGGCGCGAAACGGACCCGGCCCTGGACGAAAGGCTCTACAGGACCTCTACACGAGCCCCTTGATGTCGGCCGCGATGTGATCCATGCGGACGCCGGAGTTGGGGCAGCCGCCGAAGTGGTGCAGGGCGATGACCTTGTTGGTGCGGCGGGAGATGACCGGCGAGCCGGACGAGCCGCCGTCGGTGTCGCAGTAGTACGACATGTCGGTGTCGACGGCGTAGCCGTTGTAGGCGGGGTTGGCCACGGCGCAGTTGCCGCTGCGCTCACTGCTGTCGAGGGTGGTGATCACGGTCGGCATGCCGCGGGGGTGCTGCGGGATGTAGAGCTCCTCGCCGCGGACCGGGGCGCGGACATCCATCTGCAGGTAGCCGAAGCGGGCGATGGCGTCGAAGTTGCGGACCGTGAAGAGGGTGTAGTCCAGGACGTTGTCGGTGGCGATGACCTGGTCGGCCATGACCTTGACGGGGCGCAGGGTGGGGCCGCCACTGCACTGCGCGCACTCGTAGTTGAACCAGACCTCGGTGTTGCGGGCCTCACGGGTGGTGGTGAAGCAGTGCGCGTTGGTCATCATGCGGTTGTTCGGGCCGAGGCGCCAGGCGGTGCACAGCTCGACGCCGTTGATGAGGATGCGCGCGACCGGCTTGGAGTTGGCGTACGCGACGGGATCGTCCGACTTGTAGCAGGCGGCGTTCTCCTTCTCGTCACGGTCGCAGATGCTCTCCTCGTGGGGCTTCGCCGCGGCGGCCGCCTTCCGCGCTGCCTCGGCGGCGGCCTGCTCCGCCGGGGTCTGGCCACGGGCGACCCGGTCGACGGTGACGCCGAGGCCGGCGAGCTTCGAGCGGATGCCCAGCGGGTCGGTCTCGGCGCGCTCGACGCTGACCGTGGCCGACTCGCCGGAGACGGACATCGTCCAGTTGTCCATGTCGTCGAGCTGCGCGGCGCTGTACCGGTGGATCTCGGATCCGGTCGCGTCGCTGACCTTGACGGTGTCGCCCGAGTTGAGCTGGAGCCGGGAGAAGTGCACCTTCACGTAGTCGGCGCCCGGGTAGCGGTAGGTGGTCGCCCGGTCGAACGCGCCGCCGGTGACCGACTCCAGGATGCCCGACGGCTCAGGGGCCGGCTCTTCGTGCGCGGGCGCCGCGAACGCGGTCGCCGGCTGTCGTGCGGGCACGAACGAGGTCGCCGTCGCGACCCCCGCCCCGGTGAGCGCGACAAGGGCGCACACCCCGCTTACCAGCAAAACCCTACGGCGCATGAGCGCTTTCCTCCCAGTGGTCCGCCTGAAGGGACCGCCCGGACTGTTAGGGGTAAATCGGGCGATCCGCCCCATTCAACGACGGATGCCGCCGGGAGGAGGCGGGAACTCAGGGAGTTGGGTCGAGCGTCCCACCGGTCTGAGCCAAAAGGTTGCCCAGTCCCACCCGGGTCGCCACCACGATGAGCAGGTCGCCCTCGCTCAGCACGTACGTCATGGGCGGGCACCAGACCGTCTGCCGGCCGCTGTCGGTGGTGACCGCGAGGACCCGGACCTCGCCGACGTCCTCGGCCGCGCCGACCAGGCCGCCGTCGAGGTCGGAGGCGACGACGACCGGCACCTCGGCCAGCAGCAGCACCTTGCGGTCGACGGGGATCGTGCCGATGACCTCGCGCTCCAGCAGCGCCGCCGCGAAGGCCGGCGCGGCGAGGAACGAGACGCTGCGCGACGCGGTGATGCCGAAGGCGCGCTGGACCCGGTGCGCGAACGCGCCGTCGAAGAGCCGCAGCACGACCCGCAGGTCCGGCTTGAGCTCGCGGCTCTCCAGGGCCGCCTCCAGGTTGGCCTGGTCGTCGGTGGAGACCACGACCAGCGCCCGGCTGGTGTCCACCGACGCGGCCCGCAGGGTCGCGATCCGGCTGGCGTCACCGACGATGAACGGCACGCCGCGGTCGCGGGCGGACTGGGCACCGCGGGCGTTCTCGTTGCGGTCGATGACCACGACAGGCACGCCGAGGTCGACGAACGCGTGCATGACCCGGGTGCCGACGTTGCCGAGGCCGACGAGCACGACGTGGTCCGACAGCGGCTCGCGCAGCCGGCCGAGCGCGATGGCCAGCTTCGCGTTGACGATCGTCTCGACGATCGCCGCCGTGATCACCGGGATCAGCGCGATGCTGACCAGGCTGAGCAGCACCGTGATCAGCTTCTCGGGCCAGCGGGCCTCCAGGTCCGCCTCGCCGCCGACGAGCTCGGACAGCAGCGTCACGTAGGCCGCGTCCCACCAGGGGATGTCCTGGTAGGCGGCGAGGATCGCGGTGCCGACGGCGAGCAGGCCGAGCATGATCAGGGCCGTGGTCCACAGCCGGCGACCGACCAGTCCCCGGTACGCCCGCCACGGGTTGCGCAGCCAGCGACGGCGCCGGCGGCGCACCTGCCCGGTGTCCGGGCCGTCGTCGCGGACGACGACGGTGCTCAACGGCTCGCCGGTCGCGACGGCCAGGACCAGGTCGGCGGTGTTCTGGTCGGCGGGCAGCAGCACCGGCTCGCCGTCCCCCTCGGTCACCGCGAGCCCGCAGATCACGTCCTCGGCGCGCACCTCGGAGCGGCGGGCGACGAAGAGGGTGCGGCGCGCCACCCGTACGTGCACCGGCGCGACCTCACCGAGCGCCTCCGACACGAAGGCCGGCGCCGCCATCTGCGCGTCGGACAGGACGCGGAGGTCGGCGAAGTTGCGGCGGACGGTGTTGCCCAGCCGCAGGTTGAACATCCGGATGACGAGCCGCAGCCCGGGGTTGAGCTCCTGCGCCTGCAGCGCGGCGTCGAGGTTGCCGATGTCGTCCTGCTTGACCAGCGCGAGCGCGTCGGCGTCGGCGAGACCGGCCAGCTCGAACGCGGCCCGGTCCGCGTTGGGCGACTCGACGATCCGGCCGCCACGGTCGCGCAGGAGGCGGGCGATGTCGGGCCCGTACCGGCGGTCGACGCTCGGCAGGATCGCGGTGACGTGCACCCCGTACTGGTGGATCAGCTCCTCGATCAGGCGATAGGCGAGGGGGTCGTCGCCGCAGACGACGATTTTCTTCATGCCCGCCGGCCGGGGTGGGTGATGCGGGTTCCCGTCGGGGCCCAGGGACCACGGACGGGTGATGGCCTGAGCGCGGGGAAGGCCGCTGCGGAGCCGACGCATCAACCAGGATTCGGACTCCACAGGACGATCCTAACGAAGATCACCAACCCCCGGAGCCCCGGCGGATCGACAACTGCCGCGTCACTTTGTCCGAGTTCGTCGTTGAACAGGCGATCGGATTTGTCGACCAGATTGGTTTACGAGGATGAACACGTGGTTTCGCCGGGCGGTCGGTACCGTCGGTGTGGCCGGCGGCATTTTGCTGCTCGGTGCCGGTGCCGCACATGCCGATGACACGCTAACGCCCGGCCAGCTGGACGATCTCTTCTCGCCCGCCGGCGGGCCCAACAACCAGTCGCTGCAGCTCGAGGCCCATGGCTCGCGCATCGACACGAGCGCGGCCAGCGACACGCAGTCGGGCCGCCGCACCACCACCGCACACATGAGCAATCAGCTGGTACGCCCTTCCGGCAGCTCTCAGCAGCTTCCGAACGTGCTGGACTTCCTGCCGACGGAGATGCTGGGCCTGCCCAAGACGACGTCGAGCAAGGTCTCCAACATCTCGGCCGCGCCGGGCAAGGCGCTGCCGGCCGAGGACTCCGTCGCCGCGCTGCCGCTGGTCGGCTCGCTGCAGCAGTGGGGCCTGCCGGGCGTGAGCGGCATGCCGGTCGACGCCGGCGACACGCTGGGCGGCACGTCGATCGCCGACACCCGCACCGCGTTCCCCGCCGTCGGGACCGAGGCGACGAGCCTGCCGCTGGGCAACACCGCCGGTGGCGGCCTGCCGCTCGTCGGGGGTCTCGCCGGTGGCACGGGTGGCCTGCCGCTCGTCGGTGGCCTGCCGGTCACGGGCACGCTCAAGCCCGTCGACGACTTCGCCATCCCGGTCGGCGCGACCGGCAAGCGCTCCGGCAACCAGCGGGTGCAG
Organism: Dactylosporangium sp. NPDC051087; assembly: GCF_055586325.1. Taxonomy (NCBI): domain Bacteria; kingdom Bacillati; phylum Actinomycetota; class Actinomycetes; order Micromonosporales; family Micromonosporaceae; genus Dactylosporangium; species Dactylosporangium sp. NPDC051087. The sequence goes on from NZ_JBVJIJ010000004.1 coordinate 336,011, forward strand.
CGGATCCAGGGCACCGAGGCGGGCACGGGCCTGCCGGTCGTCGGCGACCTCCCGCTCGGCGGCAGCGACGTGCTGAAGAACGACTCGGTCACCGGCGTCCCGGTGATCGGCGGCGTCGGCCCGACCCCCGGCGTCAGCACCACGGCGGTCGCGAGCCGCTTCGTGCCGACGACCGGCGCCCTGCCGCAGGCGGCGAGCCAGCTGCCGCTGGTCACCGAGAAGACCTACGCGCCGAAGCACTCGACGCAGTACAGCCCGCGGCACTCCGCCACCGAGGGCGCCGAGGAGGCCCTGCCGCTGGTCGGCGGGCTCCCGCTGCTCAACGGCGTCGCGGGCGGCAACCTCCCGCTCGTCGGTGGGCTGCTCGGCGGTCGCTGACCGGTTTCGGGTTCACAGTTTCGGGTTTTCAGAAAAAGGCCGGTCCCCGCTCGGGGGCCGGCCTTTCACGTGTACGCCAGCTCGCCCGCCCTGATCTCGACCTCGAGCCGGTTCTCATAGGGCGCGAGCGGGCACGCCCAGGCATCGTCGTAGGCGCAGGAGGGGTTGTACGCGTAGTTGAAGTCCAGCCTGACCCGGCCGTCCGGCTCCAGCGTGACGCCGCGGCCATGGGTGCCCTTGACGGTGTCGGTCAGGTAGCGGCCCGCGCCGTAGGACTCCTTGCCGCAGGTCGCGTCGCGGAACGGCAGGAACAGGCCGCCACCGTACGCCGCCAGCCAGAACAGCGTCAGCCGGCCCCACGGGGTGGGCAGCACACCGACCCGGTCGTAGCGCAGGACACCGTCCTCGCCCCCGGTCGCTATCTCCAGCGAACCTTCGGCGGGCTCCATCGGCACCGAGGCGGAGAACGACGGGTCGACCGGGAAGTACCGCAACGGTCCGGGTGCCGCGGACTGCGGATGCGTCGCGAACAGCGCGTCGCGGAGGGCCCGGAACCCCGCCACGTCCACGTCGGACAGATACATGGCGGCGACCCGGGCCCTGAAGTCGGCGAGCGACAGTGCGTCCACGCCTCGACGCTACCCGCGCAGCGGCGCCCCGGCCTCGTGCAGGTGACGCAGCGCCTGCGAGTACGAGTCGACGAACGACGCCGACAGGTACGGCACGCCGATCTCCGCGCAGTACCGCTCGACGATCGGCTGGGCCTTGCGCAGGTTGGGGGTCGGCATGTTGGGGAACAGGTGGTGCTCGATCTGGTAGTTCAGCCCGCCGAGCAGCACGTCGACCCAGCGGCCGCCACGCACGTTGCGGGAGGTCAGCACCTGCTTGCGCAGGAAGTCGAGCTCGTCCTCGCCGGTCAGGGTGGGCATGCCCTTGTGGTTCGGCGCGAACGTCATCCCCAGGTACAGGCCGAACAGCCCCTGATGGATGGCGATGAACGCGACCGCCATGCCCGGCGAGAGCAGCGCGAACACGGTGACCAGGTAGATCGCGAAGTGGCCGTACAGCAGGAAACCCTCGAGCTTGGAGCGCTTGATCCTGCCGATCGCGCGGGCGCTGGAGACGTGCAGGTTGAACCCTTCCAGCAACAGCAACGGGAAGAACAGCACCGCCTGCCAGCCGCCGATGATCCGGGCCAGGCCCTTGGCCTCGCTCGCCTGCCGGGTCGACCAGACCAGGATGTCCGGCGCCACGTCGGGGTCGTGCTCCTCGTGGTTGGGGTTGGCATGGTGGCGGGTGTGCTTGTTCATCCACCAGCCGTAGCTCATCCCGATGCCGAGGTTGCCGACCAGCATGCCGAGGATCTCGGAGATCTTCTGCTTGCGGAACACCTGCTTGTGCGCCAGGTCATGGGCGACGAGCGCGACCTGCGCGAACGCGACGGCGAGCAGGACCGCGGCCAGCAGCGGGCTGCCGAGGACGAGGGTCGCCCAGCCGCCCGCGTAGAGGGCACCCACCAGGGTGAACCTGAGGGCGTAATAGCCGGGGCGGCGGTCGAGCAGACCGGCCGCCCGGATGTGTTTCGACAACGTCGTGAAGTCGGACGTTCGGTCGGCCAGCAGCGTCATGCCGTCCAGCCTCGCGTTGTCCGCGCCCGGTCACGAGCCGGGCAGCCCCGCTGTTTGTGGTGGTGCTGGCCCCACCATCGGGGACCGTTAGGTTGGTGGGGTGCCAGTGCTCATCGGCTCCTACGCAGACCAGATCTCGATCTTCGACGACGACTTCAAGCCCTCGGCCCCACCGATCCGCACCTCATCGCCGTCCTACCTGGCGTTCTCGGCCGCGACCGGGGTGATCTACACGGTCGCCGAGCTGGACGAGGGCCACGTCGCCGCGTTCCGCCCGGACGGCACCCCGATGGGGTCGCTGCCGACGGGCGGCGCCTCCCCGTGTCACCTGGCGGTCACCGACGGTTTCCTCCTGTCCGCCAACTACCAGGGCGGCAGCGTCTCCGTCTTCGCCCTCTCCGCCGACGGCGCCCTGACCTCCCGCACCGACCTGGTGCAGCACACCGGCGGCAGCGTGCACCCGGCACGCCAGACCGCGCCGCACGCCCATCAGGTGACGGTCCGCGGCTCCATGGTGTACGTGGTGGACCTCGGCCTCGACGAGATCGTCCACTACGAGCTGTCGCCCGCCGGGACCCTGTCCCGGGTGGGGGTCGCCTCGAAGGCCCCGCTGGGCAGCGGGCCGCGGCACCTGGTCCTGCACCCCGACGGCCGCGTGTTCGTCGCCAACGAGCTCACCTCGACGGTCTCCGTGCTCTCCGCCGACTTCGCCGTGCGCGACGTCCAACCGTCGGTGCTGGTCCCGCCCGCGGGCGACAACTTCCCGAGCGAGCTGGTGCTCTCGCCGGACGGCACCCGCCTCTACGTCGCCAACCGGGGCAACGACACGATCACGACGTTCGCGGTGTCGGACTCCGGCATCTCCCCGCTGGACGAGGTGTCCACCGGCGGCACGTGGCCGCGCCACTTCGCCCTGCTGGACGGCGCCCTGGTCGTTGCCAACCAGCACTCCGACACGGTCACGCTGCTGGAGCTGGACCCCGCGACCGGCGTGCCCCAGCCCGGCCGGGTCGTCCTGGAGCACCCGTCGCCGAGCATGGTGCTGCACCTGCCCTAGCTAGGCGCTCTCCTCCCGCACCACCATCGGCGCCGAAGTGAACTCCATGGCATCGAGGGCGGCCCGCAACCTTGGCAGGTCGCCCTCGGCCAGCTGAAACGAGGCCCGGCAGATCTTGTCCACCCACAGCGACACGACCACGGTGCCGCGCATCGGGTGACAGGTCACCCGCATGGTGCGGTCGTCGCCCCGCACATCTTCGAACACGTCGCCCGATTTGGGCAGCGCCACAAGCTCACCCATGCGTCCATGCTGCGACAGTGAACGCTCGTTCTACAACCCCTCAGATCCCTACTCCCCCGCGCACTCATGCTGCGCTCCGCCCCAGTCGGGGGATGCTCACCCCGGATGCGCGCTCATGTCCGCCGAGGCCGACGTCTTTGTGTGCGGTGCCGGCTTGCGGCGAACGCGTCGACGACCTCCGCAACGGCCACCGGCGGCGGGACCGGGACACCGCGCCGAACAAGCCCTGGCCGGCATGGCCGCGACGGCGTATCCGCCCGGCCTGCCGACGCCAGCGATCAAGGTCCGCGGACACGGCCGGAGCGCAGGGATCCACGCCCTGATCGCGGCCGGGTCAACGCCGGCCGCGGATGTCACGTCTGATGAGGACAGCGGTGGCCGGCCGGCGTTCCTGTGCTCCCTGACCGCGCGTGGCCTGTCCGGGGTCCGCCTTGTGGTGCCCCGTCGCGCGCCGCGGCCCTGTCGACGTCATCGGCGGCACCCTGCGCCGGGTGGCAGCGGCGCCGGGGCGGTGCGGCCGGACGGAACCGGTGCAAAGCGGGGTCAGGCGGCTTCGGCGAGCGGGGCCTTCGCCGCGGCGGCCCCGATCGCGGCGCGGATGTCCTGCGTGCGGTCGCGGTCGGAGGTGACCGTGCGCGCACCCCGCCGCCCCCGGGTCGACGCCCTCGGCGCTGCCCGGCGCCGGGTGGCGGCGGTGCCGGGCGGTGCGGTCGGACGGGACCGGCGGAAGGTGGGGTCAGGCGGCTTCGGTGAGCGGGGCCTTCGCGGCCGCGGCGGCCTCGATCGCGGCGCGGATGTCCTGCGTGCGGTCGGGGTCGGAGGTGACCGTGACGTCCGGGCCGGGGCGGGTGGTGGCGGTTTCGGTGGCGCGAGCGTTCTTCGCGCGCTGCTGCGGGACGCGGCGCTTGGGGCGGGCGACGGTGGAGGCGGTGATCGCGGACTGCCGGGCGGCGTCGAGGGTGTTGCGCAGCTCGGCGGCCTCCTCGGCGACCTCCGCGGCCTCCTCGGCCAGGGCCTGGGCGGCGACGACCGCAACGTCCGCGGCCTTGACGGCGGTGCGCTCGGTGGCGGTGGCGGCGTCATAGAGGCGGCGGGCGCGGCTCTCGGCGGAGCGGCGCAGCTCGATCTCGCGGGCCTGCAGCTCCTGCAGCGGGTCCCAGCCGGAGGCGCCCTTGAAGACGGACTCGAGGGCGTCGACGGTGATGTCGCCGCGCTTGAAGGCGTCCAGGGCGGCGCGGGAGACCTCGCGCTTGGCGTCCTCGTCCTCTTCGGCCGGCGGCGACGACTCGGTGGCAGCGGAGCGCAGGGCCTCCTCGTAGGCCTTCTGGGCGACGTCGAACGTGGCCCACGCGACCTCGCGGGCCTGCTGGGCGGCGAGCGCGCGGGCCTGGGCCTCGACGACCTCGATCTGGGCCCGCTTCGCGGCGGCGGCGGTCGCGGCGGCCTGGCGGATCAGCTCGCCGGCCTCGACGCGGAGGCGGGCGCGCTCGGCGGGGCTGAGGCTCGCGTCGGCCTCGGCGACCTCGGCGCGGCGCTCGGCCCGGTTGATGCGGGCCAGGCTCCAGCGGGACAGGATCGCGGCGAAGAGGATGAACAGGATGATGATGCCCATCAGCGCGGCCCAGACCACGAGGGCGCCGGTGATGGGGTCGAGGCCGAGGATGCCTCTGCCGCCGTCGAGGGTCCAGGGCAGGCCTTGTCCTGAGGATGACCCGTGCGTGGCGGGTGCGGAAAGAGCCACGGCGCGACCTCCGGCTGTGCGTGTCGCTACAGCGTAGTGGTCATCAGCTGGACGGGTCGACCCATCGAAGGGTGACAATCCGATGAAAACCCGGACACGAATTGTCACCGCCACGCGTAAAAGCGCCGGTCAGCAGCGCGAAGCCGGCAGCGGACAGTGATGATCACCACGGCGGTGTCGGGGACTTGTCACCAGAACGTGATCGTCGCAGGTAATTGAGGTGTCCCGCCGGCGGGTGATCGCTACCGTGCGCGGCATGTGCTTGCGTGTCGTGCTGTCGCCACCCACCCGTTAGCGGGCGGCCGGCGAACGACCCCGAATCAGCGCCGCGGAGACCAAAAAGCCCCGGCGCCGGTGACCGCTGCCCGCAGAAATCGAAAGGGTAATAGCGGAAACCACAATTCGGGAGTAACGCATAAATGGGACATAACAGTGTCAATAGGGGATTGTTCTACGTCGCGGTAGCGGCCGCCGCGTGGGGCGCCGGCGGGTTCGTCGCCGCCGTCCTGTACGACCACAGCGGCCTCGGCCCGATCGCCGTCACGTTCTGGCGGTACCTCGGCGGCATCCTCCTGCTCGCGGCCATGCGCCCGTTCAGAGCGCGGACCGGAGCACCCGCCAACTGGAAGATGAGGACCGTCAACGGCCTCGGCATGGCCCTGTACCAGAGCACCTACTACGTGGCGATCGACCTCACCGGTGTCGCCGTCGCCACGATCGTCGTCCTCGGCTCGGGCCCGGTGCTCGTCGCCGTCGGCGCGCGGGTGCTCCTGAAGGAGCCCCTCCAGGGGACGATCGTCGCGACCTCGCTGGTCGGGCTGGTGCTGCTGATCGGGGTCGACGGCAACGTCACGGCGGCGGGCCTGGCCGTGGCGCTGGTGTCCGCGGCCGGATACGCCGGCGTCACGCTGCTCAACCGGGCCGCGAAGGACGACCCCTACGACGCCGCGCTCGGCGGGTTCGCGGTCGGCACCGTGGTACTGCTGCCGCTGGCCATGATCGAGGGCCTCCTGCCGACCAGGGGCGGGACCGGTGAGACGGTCGCGCTGCTGGCGTTCCTCGGCGCGGTGCCGACCGCCCTCGCCTACGCGCTGTTCTTCGCGGGCCTGAGCGTGGTCAGGGCCACGACCGCGTCGGTCGTGGCCCTGATCGAGCCGCTCGCCGCGGTCGCCCTCGGCGTGCTGGTCCTGCACGAGCCGCTGACGGGCTGGTCAGCGGCTGGTGCAGGCCTGTTGCTCACATCGGTGTCGCTGTTGTCGATCGCCGAGCGTCAAGCCCGGCGCCGCACCACCGCGACGACGGCGAACGCGCCCGCCGCCACGGCGGCCCCGAGTCCCCAGATCCACAGGCGGGAGGGTGGGGATGCGGGTGGCACCGGCTTGGCGACGGCGGGTGGCGTCTGCGCGGGCCGCGACGCGACCACCGCCGAAGCCTTGGCGCCCGCCCCGGTGACGACGACGGTCCACGTCGCCCCGGCCGGCAGCACCGGCCCGGAGGAGTAGAAACCGCGCCCCTCCGAGGCCGCGTTGAGCTGCAACGGGCCGACCGTCCGGCCGCCTTCCGCGGTAGCGGTCAGCACCAGGCGGAGGTCCCCCTCGGCGGGGCGGCCGTCCGCGCTGAGCGCTCGGACGGTCACCCCCTCGGCGCCGTCCCCGGCGACCTCAAGGTTGAGGTCGCCGGGGGCGAGCGCCAGCACCGCGAGTGCCAGCAGGGCAACGACGGACTTCACAGCTTGCCGTTCTTCTTCACCCTGTTCGGGTCCTCGTCGAGGCGCCCGGTTCCCTTCAGCGACTTGCCGGCGTTGGCCTTCACTCCCGCGTTGTTGGGGGGTGTACCGCCGAGCCGCACCGTCATCGCGTCCGCGTCCCGGGTCAACGTGTCCCGGACCTCGGCCTCGGGGACCAGCTTGGCGGTCAGCAGGTCGCGGAAGGCCGCGAGCTCCTTCAGCGCCTTCTTGTCGTTGCCGCTCGCCTCGGCCTTGCGGGCCTTCGCGAGCTGGTCCGACAGCTGGTTGTAGGCCTTGGTGGTCAACCGGCTCGTCGCCTTGAAGCGGTCCAGGAGGTTCTGCATGTCCCGGAACGACGTGGTGACGAAGAACCGCACGGTGCTGGTGGTGGTGTTGCCGGCGTTGTCGGTGCCGACGACGACCAGCTCGTGCAGGCCGAGGTCGAGCTCGTACATGGCCTGCAGGGTGCCGGTCTGGTAGGCGCCGCCGTCCAGCGACCCGGTGACCGACCGGATGCCGGAGACGGGGTCGATGGCCTGCCAGGTGACGCGGACGTCCTGGCTGTCGCCGTAGAGCTGGCCGTCGGCGAGGCCGGCGACGATGACCGTCGGCGCGGTGCCGTCGATCTTCAGGATGGCGGACTTGAGCGTCTCGGTGTTACCGGCCGCGTCGGTCGCCTTGTAGAGCAGTTCGTGCTGGCCGTTGCCGGTCACGTTGACGGGCGTCGTGTACGCCGTCCACGGGCCGCCGTCGAGCGACCACTCCACCTTGGACACTCCCGCACCGGCGTCGGTGGCCGCGAGCGTCACCGGGGTGGCGCCGTTGTGCCAGCCGGCGTCGGTCGCCGGCGCGAACGCCGCCGTGGTGACCGGCGCGGTCGCGTCGATCTTCACGGTGGTCGTCTGCACCGCCGAGACGTTGCCGGCCTTGTCCGAGGCGCGGAACTTCACGGTGTGCGTACCGTCGCCGCTGACCGCGACCGGAGCGGTGTAGGCCGTCCAGGTGCTGTCGGCGTCGAGCTGGTATTCGACCTTGTCGACACCGGAGCCGCCCGCGTTGTCGGTCGCCGCGAGGGTCACGGTGACCGGCCCGGTGTACCAGCCGTTCGACTGCGGACCATCCACAGTGGACGTGGCGACGGGTGCCGTCGTGTCCACCGCGGCGGTGCTGATCCGGAAGTAGTCGAACGATGCCGGCTTCGACGCCTTCTGCCCGGCGCCGAGGGTGTACAGGCCTACCTTGGCACTGTTCGCCACCGCGGCGTTGGTGAGCGGCTCCAGCGCGGTGTAGGTGACGCCGTCCGCCGAGTACGAGGCGGTGTAGACGTTACCGGCCTTGGCCAGCCGCAGGTACCAGACCGCGGCGGTCAGGTTGTTCGCCCCGGGCTGCGGGTTCTGCACGGCCCCGGCGATCTCGCTGCGGAACTCGATGCGCCGCGAGACCGTCTGACCCGCCTGGTTGTCCGCGACGAAGTCGAACTTGACGTAGTTGTCGTCGTCGCCGTAGACGATCAGGCCGCCCTGCTGGTACTGCTCGTTGAACAGCGAGCCGTCGATCTTCGTGTCCAGCGTGAAGTCACCCGTGGGCGCCTTCTGCAGGATGAAGTTGGCCGGGTTGGAGTTGTCGGCGCCGTAGACGTCGCCGTTGGGGACGTCGATCTGCAGCGCGCCGTTGCTCACCCGGTACTTCGTGGAGTCCTCCCGCACGATCGCGTTCCACCGGCAGTGGTCCAGCGTGGACCCGGTGAACTCGTCGTTCGGGTCGGTCGAGGTCGTCGGCTCGTCCGGCACCAGCTGGAAGTAGTCGAAGCTCGCGTTGACGACCGGCGCGGTGGTGCCGCCGTTGAGCGCGAACAGGCCGATCTTCGGGTTGGCGATGCCGGCGAGCGCCGCCGCCCGTCCGACCGGGGTGAACGTGGTGCCGTCGGTGGAGTAGAACGCGGTCAGGTTGGTGCCGTCCGAGGCGATGCGCACGTAGTACGTGTCGCCGGGCTGGGCCGGGATCGCGTCGGCGCCCTCGTTGCGCGGGCTGCCGGCGGTCTCCCGGATGAACTCGATCTTGCGCGAGTCACCGTAGAGCAGATCGACCTTGGCGTAGTTGTCGTCGTCGCCGTAGACGATCAGGCCGGCCTGCTGGTAGTTCGCCGCCGCGGTCAGGGTCACCTTCGTGGTGGCCTGCCAGGCACCGGTCGGGGCCGGCTGCACGACCAGGTTGGTCGCGTCGTTGCGGCCACCGTAGAGGTCACCGGCGGCGGTCGGCAGGATCAGCGAGCCGCCCGCGACGGAGAACGTCTGGTTCTCCCGGACGACACTCCACTTCGCACGGTCCAATGTGGATCCGAGGAAGTCGTCGGACTTCGCGCCGAAGCAGGACGTGTTCGGCGCCTCGGCCCGCACGGTGACGCTCTTGTACCCCTTGGCGCCGCGGGCGTCGGTGACGGTCAGCGTCGCGGTGAAGGTCCCCGGCGCCGTGTAGGTGTGCGTGGCGTTGGCCGTCGTGGCCGTGCCGCCGTCGCCGAAGTCCCACGCGTAGGTGAGCGGGTAGTCGCCCTCGGCGTCGGTGGCGCTGCCGGCGAACGCGACGTTGAACGGCGTCGTGCCCGTCGGCGGGGTGGCGGTCGCGGTGACCACCGGCGGCGCGTTGTCCGTCACGCCGCGGCCGATGAAGTCGACCCAGTTGACGTTGTACCCGGCGCCCGACCCGGTGGCGATGAAGTACAGCGGGCCGCTGGAGGTGCTCGGCGTCACGTCGACCGTCAGGTCCACATAGGTCTGCCAACCACCCGTGCCGGGCACCGCGACGGATCCGACGATCGGACCGTCGAGCGCGCCGGTGCGGACCTGGATCGTGCCGCCGCTGGCGTTGTTGGAGGCGGCGCGGATCCGCAGCTGGCTGATGCCGGTGAGGTTGGCCGGCGCGAACGAGAACCAGTCACCCTCCTCGACGAAGCCGATGTTCTGGAAGCCGCCCTGCGGGTCACCGGTGGTCTCGGTGCGCACGCCCGGGTCGCCGCCGGCGGTCGAGCCCGGCACCCGCCCGGTGGCCGCGAAGTACTCGGCCTGCTTGCGCTTGGGCTGCAGCTGCACGAGCGAGCGCCCGGTGAGCGGACCGGCACCGCCGGCACCGCCGTTGTCCACATAGGACGCCTCGATCACCGCGAAGACGTCGGCGTCGGCGCCGTGGCCGCTCGCCAGGGACGTCTGCACGGTGCCGCTGCAGCCGGTGTACTGGTTGAGCGGGTGCGCGTGCTCGTCGTGGCCCAGCAGGTACTGGATCTGCACGCGTCCACAGTCGACGGTGCCGTCCTCGGGGTCGGTCACGGTGACCGTGAACGCGACCTGGTCGCCCCACTCGTAGAAGCCACCGTCGGGCGGCAGGGTGATGGTGACCTTCGGCGCGGTGTTGCCGACGGTGACGGGCACGTTCGCGGTGGCGCTGCGCCCCTCGGAGTCGGTGACCGTCAGCTGGGCGGTGAAGTTGCCGTTGCTGGTGTACGTGTGCGTCGGGTTCGCCGCGGTGGAGGTGCCACCGTCGCCGAACGCCCAGGCGAACGTGATCTGCTGCCCGTCGGGGTCGCGGGACCCGGCGCTGGAGAACTGCACGGCCAGGGGCGCGGGGCCGCTGGTCGGGTTCGCCGCGGCCTGCGCGATCGGGGCCCGGTCACCGGCGATGTAGTCGATGCGGTAGACGCCGGAGTCGTCGTTGTTGCCGCCGAAGCCGGTGCCCCACTCGATGAGGTAGAGCGCGCCGTCGGGGCCGAACTCCATGTCCATCGGGCGGATCGTGCTCATGCCGACCAGCGCCTGGTTGATGTCCACAAGGGACTTAGCGTCGGCGGTGACCTGCATGGTGTAGAGCTTGTTCTGGTTCCACTCGCCGAAGATGGCCTTGCCGTCGTAGTACTGCGGCCACTTCGTCTCCGAGGTGGAGTCCGCGTTGTACCGGTAGACCGGGCCGGCCATCGGCGCGCCGCCGCCACCGATCTCGGGGAAGCGCGGGTTGCCGTCGTAGTCGTAGTCGACGGTCGCCGCGATGACCGGCGGCAGGTTCGTCAGACCGGTGTTGTTGGGCGAGTTGTTGACCGGTGCGGCGCAGTCGAACGCGGGGCCGGCCGGGCCGGACGGGAACGTCCAGTCGCGGTAGGGCACGTTCGCGCCGGTGCAGTACGGCCAGCCGTAGTTGCCGGGCTGCCCGACGATGTTCCACTCGACGGTGTTGCCGGGGCCACGGTTGGCGTTCGCCTGGCTGGCGTCCGGGCCGTAGTCGCCGACGTACAGCGTGTTGGTCTTCGGGTCCACGCCGATGCGGAACGGGTTGCGGAAGCCCATCGCGAAGATCTCGGGGCGGGTCTTCGCGGTGCCGACCGGGAAGAGGTTGCCGGCCGGGATCGTGTAGGTGCCGTCGGCCTGCGGCTTGATGCGGATGACCTTGCCGCGCAGGTCGTTGGTGTTGGCGGAGCTGCGCTGCGCGTCGTAGTCCTGGCGGCCGGCCCGCTCGTCGATCGGCGCGTAGCCGTCGGACTCGAACGGGTTGGTGTTGTCGCCGGTCGCGAGGTACAGGTTGCCCGCGCTGTCGAACGTCATCGTGCCGCCGGCGTGGCAGCACGTGTTGCGCTGCGTGTCGACCTGCAGCACCTGCTTCTCGCTGCTCAGGTCGATCGTGTCACCGACCGCGGTGAAGCGGCTGAGCACGTTGCGGGGGCCGCCGCCGTTGGGCGCGTAGTACAGGTAGACCCAGTGGTTCTGGGCGAAGCCCGGGTCGAGGGTGATGCCGAGCAGCCCGTCCTCGTTGCCGGTGAACACCGGGATCGTGGCGGCCGTGACGGTGGTGTGCGTGTCCGGCTTGACGATCTGGACGCGCCCGTCGCGCTCGATGTAGAAGACCCGGCCGTCGGGCGCGACCGCGAGCTCCATCGGGTTGTTGGTGTTGCTGTCCAGCGTCACCTTCTCGAAGCCGCTGGTCAGCGTGGCGCTGCAGTCCGACTTGAGCACGCCGGCCGCGGTCTCGATGCCGCCGAGCAGGTGCTTGAGGAACAGCGGGTCGGAGTAGGACTCCTGGGTGTGGCCCGCGCCGGTGTACCAGGAACGGCCGCCGTCGTAGTCGCGGCACCAGGCGAACGGGTGGTCCGCCCCCATCGCGCCGGTCCCGGGCGTGTAGCTGCTCTCGTCCAGGCTGGCCAGGACGTGCACCTTCGAGCGCGGGTTGGCGCGGAAGTTGTACCACTCGTCGTAGCGGCTCCAGCGGTCCGGCAGGTCCTTCGTGGACGGATGCGCCGGGTCCTCGACCTTGATGGTGGCCTGCTGCTGCGCCGGGTGGCTGGTGAAGTAGGCGCCGACCAGCTCGCCGTACCAGGGCCAGTCGTATTCGGTGTCGCTGGCGGCGTGCACGCCGGCGTAGCCGCCGCCGGCCTTGATGTAGCGCTCGAAAGCGCCCTGCTGGTCGGCGTCGAGCACGTCACCGGTCGTGGACAGCCAGACGACGACCTCGTACTTGGCGAGGTTCGCGTCGGTGAACGCGCCGGCGTCCTCGGTCGTGTCGACGGTGAAGCCGTTGGCGGCGCCGAGCTGCTGGATCGCGGTGATCCCGGCGGGGATGGCGTCGTGCCGGAACCCGGCGGTCTTGGAGAACACGAGCACGTCGAACGGGTCGACGGCCTGTGCCTGGGGTGCTTGAACGGGAGCTGCTTCAGCGGAGGCGACGGCCGGAAGTGCGACGGCCGCGGTCGTGATCAGGGATAAGGAGGCAAGGCTGAGTAGCGCGCGTGCAGCGCGCCGGCGTTGGGTGAACACGGAGCTCCTTGTGCGGGGTGGACACAGGTCGCTGCGCGCAACGGTTCGCCGAAAACCGCTGTGCGTAAAGGAACCGGTGTCCTCCCGCCGAGGAGTCGACCGGCCCGTGCGTGTGGTTCGTTGTGTTACCTAACAAACTAGCCGCGCCGGGCGTCCCGGGATAGAGCCACACCACGTCTGGCACAAAAGCGCCGCTCAGAGGGCAAATAAGCCAGGTTCATGAATGCCAGGTGGCATTTTCGACGCACGCGCGAATGCCGTCGGGCGGTCCGCCCCTACCTCCGCCGGGCGCACGAAAACGCACCCGGTCCCGCGATCGCGGGTCAGTAGGCCTGGCGGTTCCACTTCTGGTTGGCGGCGCCGCTGCAGTCCCAGATGATGACGGCGTTCCCGGCGCCGGTGCCGCCGTTCTCGACGTCGAGGCAGCGCTTGGAGTTGACGTTTTGCAGGGTGCCGTCACCGCGGACGGTCCAGCGCTGGGCGGGGGTGCTGTTGCAGGTGAGGAGGCGCACCGGGGTGCGGTTGGCGGTGCCGGCGTTCAGCACGTCGAGGCAGCCGCCGTCGGCGCGGACCGTGCCGTCGGCGTGCAGGGTCCAGCGCTGGTTGGTGCGGCCGGAGTTGCGGGCGTCGCAGTTGTCGATGACGGCGCGGTTGCTCTCGCCGGAGCGGTACTCCAGGCACTTGCCGGAGCCGACGCCGACCAGCTGGCCGCTGATCAGCGGGGCCGGGGGCGGGGCGGAGCTCGCGGACTTCGACGCGGACGCCGAGGCCGAGGGGCGCGCCGAGGTCCGCGACCGGCTCGGCGACGGGCTCGCCGACCCCGGGGCGCTGGACGCCGCGGGGGACGGCACGTCCCGGGTCACCTCGGGCAGCCCGCCGATGTTGGGGCGCTGCGTGCTGGTGTCGGCGGCCGGGGTCGGGCTGTCGCCGTCGCTGCGGACCAGCTGCAGGACCACGGCGGCGGTGATGAGCAGGATCAGCACGGCGACGGCGACGGCACCGACCGGGTACCTGCGCCAGGGCGCGGTCCGGCGGCGGGAGCCACGGTAGTCGTCGCCGTCCTCGTCCGCGGGGTCGTCGGTGACGATCGCGAGCACCGGCGGCACGTAGTCGGCGACCGTGGGCGAGTCGTCGGCGGTCACCACGACCGGCGCGACCCCGACCGGCGCGGCCGGGACGGGCGCCGCCCCGACGGCGACGACGTCGACCGGCTCGTCTTCGGGCCCTTCCGCCGGAGCCGCGTCGAGCGCGGCGGGGTCCACCGGCGACGGCGACCCGGCCGCCGGCTTACCGAGCGCCACAGGCTCGGCGGACCCGGAAGGTTCGGCCAGGAACGACACTGCGTTCGCCCTGGCCTCGCCGGCGAGCGTGCCGACCGTCGCCGGGTCCTCGCCCTCGTCCGGACCCGCGCCCTCTGCCTCGAAGGCCGACTCCTCGACAGAAGACGCCTCGATCAGGGCCGGGGCCTCCACGCCGTCAGCGAGCGCATCGACGGCCGTCTCGTCCGCATCCGCATCCGACTCGCGCGCGACGACAGGCGCGGCACCGGCATCGACCACGGCATCGGCTTCGGCCTCGGCTTCGAGGTCGGCATCGGCGTCGGGCGTGGAGGTGGGCTCGTCGCCCAGCGCGTCGGCGAAGAGGGCGTCGAAGTCCGGCTTGTCGTCCTCGACGGGAACGAGCGGGATCGAGGCGGTCGCGATCGCCGTGGGGCCGCCGCGGCGTTGGCGGGGAATTGCCGCACCTGCCGGGAACGTCGGCTTCGCCGGGTTGAACGGCTCCGGCAGGCGGGGGACCTTCGCGGCGGCGGACGCCGTCGGCGGGACGCGATGCCGCGCCGCCCGGTCCGTACGCTGCTGCGATTCGCCCGGCTGCACCTGCTCGTTGCCGTCTTCAGCGACGGACATACCCGACGTGCTCCTTCCAGCGGCCATCATTGCCCGCTGCACCGTAGCCTGCGCACGCAAGGACGCGCGACCGTCCGTTCGGCCCCAACAGGAGCAATCCGTTGCCCTCGGCCGGTAAGTTTTCCCGCATGGCTCCTGACGGCTGGGAAACGTTCGCTGCACAGCACGCGGTGTGGGGGCGGGTGACCGAGGGCACGTCGCATCGTGACAGTGCGGTGACGCTCGTTCGCCAGCTCGCCGAGGCACGCAGACGGTCCGCGGCCCTGCTGGCGGACGACCCGTGGCAGGACGGCGACTTCGCCCGGCGGATGTCCGAGCAGGTCGCGGCCCTGGTCGGGTTCCTGCCGCCGGACGTGACCTTCAGCGGGGCCGAGGCGGCGCTGCTGGTGACGACCCCGTTCCTGCACGACGCGCTCTGGGCCGGCATCGCCGCCGCCGAGCGCGGGGTGCAGCCGGGCGACCTGGAGCCGTCGCAGGACGCGTCCAGCGACCGGGCCGCGTTCGAGCGGTTCTCCCAGACGTATGCCCAGCCGCACCGCCGTGCGCTCGCCGCCATCCGCGCGGGCCGGCGGGAGGCCGCCGCGGAGCTCGGCTGGTGGCTGCTGCACCGGTGGATCGGCCGGCGGCCCGCCGCGTATCAGCCGTCGACGATCGAGTCGCTGATCCAGGGGCCCGAGGGGCAGACCCAGGACCTGGCGACCGCGCTCAGCGAGGAGCCGCAGAAGCGCCTCGCCGAGCTGCTGCGGGCGATCCGCGCCGACCCGGCGTTCCTCAACCGGCACGACCGGCCCGAGTCGCTGGTCTCCCAGGGCCGGCACGGCACGCGGGAGCGGCTGGTCGCGTTCCTGCTGACGATCGCCCGCTGGCTGGCGATCGAGGCGACGGTCCTGCCCGAGGTCATCGGCGAGCACCTCGGCATCGGCGACCCGGTCACGCCGGGTCAGGTGATCGGCACGGTCCACGCGGCGCGGTGGGATCTTCGCGGTGCGACGCTCGTCCTGGCCGCCGACTGCGCCCACCCCTCGATCGAGGTGGCGCTGCGCGTCCACGTCGAGACCCTCAACCAGCTCCTCGCCGAGGCGCAGCGGGCCGCCTCCCGGGACGACTCGCTCGCCCCGCTGCGGCACCTGCCCAACCGGGCCGCCACCGACGAGGTCGGTCCCGCGGTCGTCGACGGGGTCCCCGCCTACCAGTCGGCCGGGGTCCGGTTCCGGCTGGCCGAGGACCGGGTGCGGGAGCTGCTCATGGGCGAGCAGCTGTACGGCGACCCGGCGCTCGCCATCCGCGAGCTGTACCAGAACGCGCTCGACGCCTGCCGCTACCGGGAGGCGCGCACCGAGTTCCTGACCCGGACCGGCTCCGAGCAGCCGGCGTGGGACGGCCGGATCCGCTTCGAGCAGGGCGTCGACGACGCCGGCCGGCCGTATCTGGACTGTGTGGACAACGGCATCGGCATGGGCGTGCGCGAGCTCAGCGAGGTGTTCTCGCAGGCCGGCGTGCGGCTGGCGGACCTGCCGGAGTTCCTGGAGGAGCAGGCGGAGTGGGCCCGGCTGGACCCGCCGGTGCAGCTCTTCCCGAACAGCCGCTTCGGCATCGGCGTGCTCAGCTACTTCATGCTCGCCGACGAGCTGACCGTCGAGACGTGCCGGATGGGCCGCGACGGGCAGGCCGGTGAGCGGCTGCGGGTGTCGATCGCGGGGCCGGGCAGCCTGTTCCGCATCCAGGATCTCGGTCCCGGCGACGGCTCGGGCACGACCGTGCGGCTGCACCTGCGCGAGGGGGTCACCGTCGCGTCGGTCGAGGAGCTGCGCAAGCTGCTGTGGGTGGCCGAGTTCGCCACCGACGCGACCGACGGCGTGGAGACGCAGGCGTGGGCGCCGGGCGAGCTGTCGGAGGCGGCGACCGCGGTCGACGACGAGGACGAGGACGAGGACGGCGTCGGGGTCGGGGTGGTCGCGGCCGAGGGGTCGCGGGTGTGGTGGTGCAAGGGCACCGGCGCGCTGCTCGCCGACGGCCTCTACGCCGGCAAGGAGATCTTCGGCGCGGTGGTCAACCTCAACCGGGACCTCGCGCCGCGGCTGTCCGTCGACCGGACGAAGATCCTGGCGTACCGCGAGGACGACGTCGACCGCCTGCTGTGGGAGGCGGTCCCGGCCCTCACCGCGCCCGGCACCACGCTGCTCGGCTACGAGTGGCTGTGCCGCCTGGCGCCGATCCGGCCGCTGGTCGCGGACCTCATCTTCGAGCAGGCGATCGAGCGTGGCCACGGCAAGTGGGACATGGACGGCGAGACCGTCGACGCGTCCGTCACCGGCTGCTTCGTGGCCAACGACGGGCCGGTGGGCGGCCCCGACGAGCTGGTCGAGTGGCGGCTGACCGCGCTCGCGGCCGGCGGCCGGTACCGCAAGGTGCTCAAGCCCGGCGCGGACTGGAAGCGGGCGCTGCGCTCCCGGCCGTCCGACGCGCTGCTGCTCAGCGTCGACGTCGACGGCACCGGCCCGTGGCTGGAGCCGGTCGACATCGTGCCGCTGGTCCATCTCGTACGCGCGGCGCGCAAGACCGGCCGGAGCGCCCCGGAGATCGCGGCCCGCCTCGACCAGCTCGGCTACGAGCCGTCGGTGGGTGCCGCGCAGGTCGGCGTCGACCCGGACGATCTCGTGTTCACCAGCCGCGACGTGGACGGCACCCGCCCGTGGATGCACCCGGACCAGCCGGTGCACCTCGTACACCTGCTGCGGGCGACCCACAAGACCGGCCGGCCGATCCAGCAGATCGTCGCCAGGCTGCGGCAGCTGGGCTTCGACGTGGACGTCGACGTGGACATGCTGCCGATCGAGCAGTTCGGCCCGAAGGACCTGACCATCGCCAGCCGGGACCTCGACGGCTCGCACCCGTGGCTCGACCCGCGGGAGCCGGTGACGCGGCTGCACATCCTGCGCGCCTCGCACAAGGTCGACCTGCCCGCCGAGGAGACCGCGGCGCGGCTGGCGCTGCTGGGCTACCCCCTGGAGGCCGGCTGGGAGGCGCTGAGCGTCGAGTCCGACGACCTGGTGCTCATCTCGCGCGACCTGGACAGCACGTCACCGTGGCTGGACCTGCACGAGGAGGTGGCGCCGGTGCACGTGCTGCGCGCCGCCGAGCGGACCGGCCGGCCGGTGGCGGAGGTCGTGGCGCGGCTGGGCAGCTTCGGCTTCACGGTCGGCGGCAACCTCGACGCCCTGGACACCGTGAAGCTGGAGGCGGAGGACCTGCAGCTGGCGAGCCGGGACCTGGACAGCTCGCAGCCGTGGCTGGACCCGGCGCGCCCGGTGCCGCTGATCCACCTGCTGCGGGCGACGGAGGCGACCGGCCGGGACGTCGGCGACGTCGCCACCAGGCTCGCGGCGGTCGGCTACCGCGTCGACGTCGACCCCGACGCGATCCTCATCGACCACCTGGAGCCCGACGACCTGACGATCACCAGCGAGGACCTCGACGGCTCGGACCCGTGGCTGGACCCGATGAAGGCGGTCCCGACGATCCGCATCCTGCGGGCGGCGCAG
This sequence comes from Dactylosporangium sp. NPDC051087, assembly GCF_055586325.1. Lineage (NCBI taxonomy): Bacteria > Bacillati > Actinomycetota > Actinomycetes > Micromonosporales > Micromonosporaceae > Dactylosporangium > Dactylosporangium sp. NPDC051087. The sequence continues at coordinate 354,022 of NZ_JBVJIJ010000004.1, forward strand.
CGGACCCGCCGCAGCGTGCACGACATCGCGGCCCGGCTGACGTTCCTCGGTTACGCGGTCAGCCTGCAGGGCTCGGGTCCGTCGCTGGACCAGGTGGAGCCCGACGACCTGCTGATCACCAGCCGGGACCTGGACGGCTCGCAGCCGTGGCTGGACCTCGACGAGCAGGTGCCGCTGCCGCACCTGCTGCAGGCGGCGCGGCGGGTCCGCCGGCCGGTGCACGAGGTCGCGGCGCGGCTGGAGACGCTGGGCTACACCGTCGACGTCGACCTCAGCAGCATCCAGGTCGACTCGGTGAAGCCCAACGACCTGCTCCTGGCCAGCACCGACCTGGACGGCTCCAGGCCGTGGCTGGACGCGGGCCAGCCGGTGCCGCTCAACCACCTGCTCGCCGCGGCGCAGAAGATCCGCAAGCCGATCGAGGAGGTGTCGAGCCGCCTGCGCGCCCTGGGCTACTCGGTGCCGGACGTCGACTCCCGGCTCCCCCGCCTACGCCCCGGCGGCGTTTAGGGCCGGCAGCAGCTCGGACTCGGACCAGGCCAGGAAGTCCTCCTGGTGGCCGCCGCCGATCTGGACCAGCGCGATGTGGGTGAAGCCCGCGTCGACGTACTTGCGGACCGCCGCGACGTGCGTGTCCAGGTCGGGGCCGCACGGCACGGACGCGGCGACGTCGTCCTCGGAGACGTTGGCTGACGCGGCGTCGAAGGCGCGCTGGTCGGGCAGCTCCGAGAGGACCGGCCACTGCAGCCCGAACCAGCGCCACTGGTCCAGCGCGCGCTTGCGGCACTCGGACTCGTCGGGTCCGTAGCAGACGGCGACCTGCCCGTACGCGGGCTTGCCAGGCAGGCGCAGGGAGGCGTCGGGGGTGACGGCGACGGTGCCGTCGAGCGGCTCGGCCAGGTGCAGCGAGTCGTGCCCGGAGACGGCCATGACGACCGGCACCCCGTCGTCGGGGCGGTCCCACAGCCGCGCCTCGGGCACGTCGAAGTAGGTGCCGCCGTGGTGGACCGTCTCGCCGGCCAGCAGCGGGCGGATGATCTCCAGGGACTCCTGGAGCATCTCGTGCCGCTGGGTCCGGTGCGGCCAGGCGCCCGCGACGTGCTCGTTGAGGTTCTCCCCCGCGCCGAGGCCGAGCGTGAAGCGACCCTGGGACATCACCCCGATCGTCGCCGCCTGCTGGGCCACGACCGCCGGGTTGTAGCGGCGGATCGGGCAGGTCACCATGGTCATCAGTTCGAGGTTCTGGGTGGCGTACGCGACGGCGCCGAGCACCGACCAGGCGAACGGCGAATGCCCCTGCTCGACCAGCCACGGGTTGTAGTGGTCGGAGATCGCCGCGAAGTCGTAGCCGGCCTCTTCCGCGCGGACCGCGTCGTCGACGAGTTCCGTGGGTCCCGTCTGCTCACACATCAGTGTGTAACCGAAGTTCGCCATGGATTTCTGGTTACCCCGAGCCGCGGCCGTTACGCGCTCGACGATCATCCTTGGAGAATGCCCAGCATCTGAGTAAGAATCAATCGATGTCTCCCTATCTACCGGTCATCCGGCACCCCGTCTTCAACCGGATCCTCCCCGGGCTGGTGCTGTCCGCGCTGGGTGACGGCATGAGCGCCGTCGCGGTCGGCTGGGTGGCGCTGCAGCTGGCGCCGGGGCACGCGCGGGGACTGTGGGTAGGGCTCGCCATCGCCGCGTACGCGCTGCCCGGCGCCATCGGCGCGATCATGCTCAGGCCGCTGCTGCGAAACTGCGGCGCCGCGCAGCTCGTGGCGTGCGACGGCATCCTGCGGGCGGTGTTCCTCGGCGCCATCGCGCTGCTGTCGGCCTGCGGCGGGCTGTCGATCTTCCGGTACGTGCTGCTGCTGGGCATGTCCGCGCTGCTGTCGGCGTGGGGGTCGGCCGGCCGGTACACCGTCATCGCCCAGGTCCTGCCGGACACCTTGCACCTGCCGGCGAACGCGCTGCTCACGGTCATCACGGAGGCGTCCACGGTGGCCGGCCCGGCGATCGCGGGGCTGCTGATCGCGGTCCTGGGGGCGCCGGCGGTACTGGCCGTCGACGCCGCCACCTTCGCCGTGCTCGCCGTGTCGTTCCTGCAGATCAGGGCGCTGACGCCGGTCGCGGCCCCGGCCGTGCCGCCGGACCGGGACCGCGGCGAGGGCTTCGCGGCGATCCGCCGGGATCCGGACCTGCTGGGGCTGATGGTGCTGACGTTCTGGTTCTTCCTGCTGTTCGGGCCGCTGCCGGTCGCGGTGCCGCTGTTCGCCTCGTCGGCGAGCGAGGTCGGGCTGCTGTACACGGCCTTCGGCGTGGGCGCGCTCACCGGCGCGGTCGCCACCGGGCACCTGCGCAGGCTGCCGCTGTGGCCGACCACGATCGTCGCGGTGATCGCGTTCGGCGTGCTGCTCATGCCGCTCGGCCTGGCGCTGCCGCTGTGGGCGCACATGGTCACGCTCGCGTTCGCCGGGCTCGCCTGGGCGCCGTACCCGGCGACCAGCATGGCGCTGTTCCAGCGCAGGGTGCCGGCCTGGCGGCTGCCGCCGGTGCTCGCCGCCCGCGGCGCGGTGATCGTCGTGTCGACGCCCCTGGGCACGCTGATGGGCGCGCCGCTGGTGCAGGCGGTCGGCGCGTCGGCCGCCTTCGTCACCTGCGGCGCGCTGACCGCGGCGGTGGGCCTGGTCGCGCTCACCGTCCACCTGCGCATCCTGCGCGCACGAGGGCGCCGGCCGGCGCTTCAGGCGACGTCGTCGAGCACGTTGCGGTAGGAGCACAGCCGCCGCGTGTACTCGCGCAGGACGTCGATCGCCTCGTCGAGGTCCGGGGTCAGCACGTCCGGCAGGTCGATGAGCAGCCGCCTGCCGTCGACGGTGCCGTAGCCGCTGACCTCGAACGCGCCCTCCCGCACCCACAGGTCGACACCGAGGTCGACGGTGGTCCGGTCGTACCGCAGCACCACGCCGACCAGGGCGAACGGCGCCTCACCCGGTCCGATGCGGCCGATCAGCTCCCAGTGGATCGGGCCGTGCGTGGCGGCGACCTGTTGCCCGTACCGCTGGAAATCCTCACAGGCGTCGTTGAGCGCACCGAGCAGTGTGGCGGCGCCACCCGATCTCGCGTCCATGATCATCCTCCTGCTGCGCGATAGGCGGCGCCCACCCCGGTCGGGGTGGTGCCGTTGCTGTAGAGACCGGTGTCGCCCGCTTTCGAGCTGTACAGGATGAACCAGGCATACCGTTCGACGAACGACAGCCCTTCGAGCATCGCCGTGGAGCTCTTCACGAAGCTGACCTGCTGGTCCACGCTCGGGTAGACGGTGCCGTTCTCGAACCGCATCAACGCGTACTCGGTCAGCCAGATGGGCAGCTTGTACCGGTTGTAGACGTTCTGCAGGTAGCGCTTGAGCTGGTTCGGCGCGTCCGGTCCGAAGTCGCCGCCGTACCAGTGCAGCGTGATGAAGTCGACCCGGTAGCCGCGCTGCTTCGCCCCGGCCATGAAGCGGTCGAGCCAGCCCCCGGCGGTGTCGCCGCCGTACGCGACGGACGGGCTGCCCAGCCGCAGGCCGGACGCCTGGAGCTTCGGCCACAGGTCCAGCACCTGCTCGGGGCTCATGTTCGACTGCTCTTTGAGGTCCGGCTCGTTGAAGCCGAGCAGCACCTTGCCGTTGGCCTTCGCCTTGGCCACGTCGGCGTCGACGTTGGCGGTGCCCCAGACCATGGGCACGAACTCGACGCCGCTGGTCGCGCCGAAGCTCGGGCTCGGCGACCAGTTGTAGTACCAGCCGGCCTTCATGTCCTTGACCGCGGCCTGGTTGAAGTTGACCTTGCCGTTGGTGCTGATGCCCTTCTTCGGGCTCTTCACCGCCGGCGGGAGGTTCTGCTTGGACGGGGCGACGCTCGACGGCGGGGCGCTGCTCGGACTTTGCGCCGGCGCCGGGCTCTGGCTCTGCTCGGCGGACGGCGACTCGCCGGGCTGGGACACCACCGCCGGCTTCTGCTCGCCGTTCGTGGCCACGTAGACCGCGCCCGCCGCGCCGGCGATCGCGACGGTCGCGGCGACCCCCGCCAGGGCCGGCTTCGCGGCGCCGAACCAGCCGAGGATCAGCCCCTTCAGCCCTTTCGCGCCGATCGCCGCCGTGCCGATCGCCCCCGTCTTCACGGCCGCCGCGCTGAAGACGAACGGGACCGGTACCAGCGAAATGCCCGCGAGAAGACGCTCGGCGGCGACCATGTCGGTCCACGCACGGTCACAGCGCTGGCACTCCCGGGTGTGCCGGGCCAGCCGCTTGCGCCACAGCGCGCTCGGCCGCCCGTCCCAGCTGGCCACGACCGCCATCAGCTCCGGGCAGCGGGGCCGCGCGGCGAGCGCCCGCACCACCGCGCGGGCCGCGTCGAGCTGCGCCTTCATCCGCTGGATGCGCACCGCGGCGTGCTGCTTGGTGATGTGCAGCGCCTCGACGACCTCCTCGCGCTCCAGCTGCCCGGCGGCCTCCAGCCACCACAGCGACAGCAGCTCCCGGTCGTCGTGGTCGAGCCACCGGGTCGCCTCGGCGACCTCCTGGCGCTGGCCGGACAGCCGCAGCCTGGTGATCGCGAGGTCGGCGAAGTCGGCGCCGGGGTCGGCGGTGTCGGTCGGGTCGGCCCGGTCCCCGACCAGCGGCGCCTGCGTCTGCCGGCGGTGCCGGTCCCTGACCTGGTGCATGGCGATGGCGACGGCCCAGGACCGGAAGCTGTCGGGCTCACGCAGCCGCGGCAGGCCGTCGACGATGCGCAGCATGGTCTCCTGCACCACGTCGTCGACGTCGGCGTGCCCCTGCAGCGCCCGCCCGACGATGTTGTAGATCAGCGGCAGGTACTCGGCGACCAGGGCGTCGAGCGCCCGCTGGTCACCATCCCTCGCCGCGATCACCGTGGCCGTGCCCATCCGCATCCTCCTGTCGAACTATTCAGGAGACGGACCAGCTCAGGGTCAATAACGCTTTGTCGAAAAAGTTTTCCGGAAGCTTCCGGCGGACCCGCCCGTGCTGGCCGCGCGGCGGGTGAGGTGCGTGGGGCAGAATGCAGGATCGTGACGACCTCCATTCAGCAGCGGATCGCCGAAGAGCTCGGCGTCAGGGAGCGGCAGGTGACCGCCGCGGTCGAGCTGCTCGACGGCGGCGCGACCGTGCCCTTCATCGCCCGGTATCGCAAAGAAGCGACCGAGATGCTCGACGACACCCAGCTGCGCACCCTGGAGGAGCGCCTGCGGTATCTGCGGGAGATGGAGGAGCGCCGCACCGCGATCATCGAGTCGATCCGCACCCAGGGCAAGCTCGACGACGCCCTCCTGGCGCAGATCATGGCCGCCGACTCCAAGGCGCGACTCGAGGACATCTACCTGCCGTACAAGCCGAAGCGCCGCACCAAGGCGATGATCGCCCGCGAGGCCGGCCTCGAGCCCCTCGCCGACGGCCTGCTCGCCGACCCCACGGTCGACCCCCAGGCCGCCGCCGCGGTCTTCGTGGACGCTTCAAAAGGCGTCGCCGACGCCGCAGCCGCCCTGGACGGGGCGCGGGCGATCCTGGTCGAGCGCTTCTCCGAGGACGCCGACCTCATCGGTGAGCTGCGCGAGCGGATGTGGTCGCAGGGCCGGATCGTGTCGAAGATGCGCGACGGCAAGGAGGCCGACGGCGCGAAGTTCTCCGACTACTTCGACTTCGACGAGCCCTTCACCAAGCTGCCCTCCCACCGGATCCTCGCCATGTTCCGCGGCGAGAAGGAGGAGATGCTGGACCTGGTGCTGGAGCCCACCCAGGATCCGGAGGCGCCGTCGCTGTACGAGCCGGCAATCGCCTCGAAGTTCGGCATCCGCGACGAGGGCCGGGCCGGCGACAAGTGGCTCAACGACACCGTCCGCTGGGCCTGGCGCACCCGCATCCTCGTGCACCTCGGCATCGACCTGCGGATGCGGCTGTGGCAGGCGGCCGAGGAGGAGGCGGTGCGGGTCTTCGCCGCCAACCTGCGCGACCTGCTGCTCGCCGCCCCCGCCGGCACCCGCGCCACGATGGGCCTCGACCCGGGCTTCCGCACCGGCGTGAAGGTCGCCGTCGTCGACGCGACCGGCAAGGTCGTCGACACGCACACGATCTACCCGCACGTGCCGCAGAACAAGTGGAACGAGTCCCTGGCCGTGCTCGCCGCGCTGTGCCAGAAGCACAACGTGCAGCTGATCTCGATCGGTAACGGCACCGCCTCCCGGGAGACCGACAAGCTCGCCGCCGACCTGATCAAGCAGTTCCCGGCGCTCGACGTGACCAAGGTGATGGTGTCGGAGGCCGGCGCGTCGGTGTATTCGGCGTCCGCGTTCGCCGCGCAGGAGCTGCCCGGGATGGACGTCTCCCTGCGCGGCGCCGTCTCCATCGCACGGCGCCTGCAGGACCCCCTGGCCGAGCTGGTCAAGATCGACCCGAAGTCGATCGGCGTCGGGCAGTATCAGCACGACCTGTCCGAGTCGAAGCTGTCCCGCTCCCTCGACGCGGTCGTCGAGGACTGCGTCAACGGCGTCGGCGTCGACGTCAACACCGCCTCGGCGCCGCTGCTGACCCGCGTGTCGGGCATCGGCGGCAGCCTCGCCGACGCGATCGTCGCGCACCGCGACGCCAACGGGCCGTTCCGCTCCCGCAAGGCGCTCAAGGACGTGGCCCGGCTCGGGCCGAAGGCGTTCGAGCAGTGCGCGGGCTTCCTGCGCATCCCCGACGGCGACGACCCGCTCGACTCGTCCAGCGTGCACCCTGAGGCGTATCCGGTGGTCCGGCGCATCCTGTCGGCGACCGGCACCGACATGAAGACCCTCATCGGCAACGGCACGGCGTTGGCCCGGTTGAAGCCGGCCGACTTCGTCGACGAGACCTTCGGCCTCCCGACCGTCACCGACATCCTCAAGGAGCTGGAGAAGCCCGGCCGCGACCCGCGCCCGGCCTTCAAGACGGCGACCTTCGCCGACGGCGTCGAGAAGATCTCCGACCTCACGCCCGGCATGCTGCTGGAGGGCGTGGTCACCAACGTGGCCGCGTTCGGGGCGTTCGTCGACGTGGGCGTGCACCAGGACGGTCTCGTGCACGTGTCGGCACTGTCGTACACGTTCGTGAAGGACCCCCGCGAGGTCGTCAAGCCCGGCGACATCGTGCGGGTCAAGGTCCTCGACGTCGACATCCCGCGTAAGCGCATCTCACTGACCCTGCGCCTCGACGACGAGGCCCAGCAGTCGGGCGGCGCTTCCGACGGGTCCGGCTCGGGCTCCGGCTCCGGTTCCGGCGCTTCGCGCGGTGGCCAGCGCGGTCCCGGCGGCGGGCGCGGCGCTTCGGGCGGCCGCGACTCCCGCGGTGGCGGCGCCGGCGGCGGTCAGCGCGGTGCCTCCGGTGGTGGCGGTGGCGGCGGCGGTCAGCGCGGTGGCGGCGGCGGCCGTGGCGGCGACTCCCGTGGCGGCCGCGACTCCCGGGGTGGCGGCGGTGGCCTGCAGAACAGCGCGCTCGCCGACGCCCTGCGCCGGGCCGGTCTCGACAAGGGCCTCGACGGCCTCAACAAGTAACGCTGCTCCGTGATCCGGAAGACTTCGGCCACCTCTGGGTGCCCGGGGTCTTCCGGATCACGCTTTTCCGCTTCACGACTTCCGCTTCACGACTTTCCGCGTAGCCGCCAGATCGTGGTGCGCATCGTGCACTGGTCCTCGAGCTTGACGCGGACCGGGACCTCGTATGTGGCGAGCGGCTCGAACAGCCGCGTGGGCAGGTAGCCGCGGCCCGGGTCGCCGACGAGGACCTCGGCGCCGCTGCGGCGCAGGAAGCCCAGCACCCGCTCGGCGACCGGCCCGCTGTAGAAGATGTCGCCGGCGACGATGACCTCGGCGTCGACCGGGACGGACGAGGTCACGATGTCCACGCCGTTGGCCCGGGCGTTGCGGGCGCACGCGGCGAGCGCCTCGGGGTCGGTGTCCACGGCGGTGACGGTGCAGGCGCCCGCGCGGGCGGCGGCGATCCCGACCAGCCCCGAACCCGCACCCAGGTCCATGACGCTGCGGCCGGCCACGTACAGCGGCTGATCCAGTAGAAAGCGGCCCAACGCCATGCCGCCCGGCCACGCGAACGACCAGAACGGCGGTGGGACGTCGCTGCGATAGTCGCCACCGGTGGCGTCGAACAGGCCCGCGTCCTCGTCGGCCAGGTCCAGCGTGAGCTCGGGCAGCAGCGGCAGCGTCATGCGGACACCGCCGCGCCGCGACGCCGGCCGGTCATGACGCCGCCACCGGGAAGCGGTGGATGTTGGACTCGACCCAGATCCGCAGGTGGGCCAGGGGCGCGCAGGCGTCCCGGCCGAGCGGGGTCAGCGCATACTCCACCCGAAGCGGCACCTCGGCGAACACCTCGCGGGTGATCAACCCGTGCTCCTCCAACTTGCGCAGGGTGACGGTCAGGACTTTCGGGCTGATGCCCTGCAGCCGGGTCCGTAGGCTACCGAAACGCTGCGGCCCGTCCTCCAGGGCACCGAGGGCGAGCGCGCTCCACTTGTTGGCGAGCAGGTCAAGCATGTCACGGCACGGGCAGCACGCCGCGTAGACGTCGTCGGGCACGGCGCCAACAGTACCCAACGGAAACTCATCACCCTTGCGGGTAACTAGGGCGTCCTGGGTAGCGTCGGCCGTATGAGCTCTTCGGAAAGCATGCCGGCCGTCATCAGCACGGCGCAGGGCCTGAAGGACACCGAACTGCCGGTCCCCGCTCCGGGTGCGCGGGATCTGCTCGTACGGGTGAAGGCGGTGTCCGTCAACCCGGTGGACCACAAGGTCCGGCGCGGCGGCGGTGACAAGGTCCTCGGCTGGGACGCGGCCGGCGTGGTCGTGGCGGTCGGCGACGAGGTGACCCTGTTCGCACCCGGCGACGAGGTGTACTACGCCGGCAGCATCGACCGTCCCGGCACCAACTCGCGGCTGCACCTGGTCGACGAGCGGATCGTGGGCCACAAGCCGGCGACGCTGGACTTCGCCGCCGCGGCGGCCCTGCCGCTGACGACGATCACCGCCTGGGAGACGCTGTTCGACCGGTTCCGGCTCTCCTCGCAGTCCACGGGCACGCTGCTGGTGCTCGGCGCCGCCGGCGGGGTCGGCTCGATGGTGATCCAGCTGGCGAGGGCGCTGACGGGCGTGACGGTGATCGGCTCGGCGTCACGTGACGAGTCTCGCAAGTGGGCACTGGACCTCGGCGCGCACGAGGTCGTGGACCATCACGACCTCCCTTCAGGCGTCGACTACATCTTCTCGCCGAGCACGGCGGGGCGGATCGAACGGTTCGCGGAGATCCTCCGCCCGGGCGGCGAGATCACCGCGATCGACGAGCCGGAAGGACTGGACCTGTTGCCGCTCAAGGCGAAGAGCATCACCTTCCACTGGGAGCTGATGTTCACCCGGCCGCTGTTCCAGACCCCGGACATGATCGCCCAGCACGAGCTGCTCGACCGGGTCGCCTCGCTCGTCGACGACGGCACGATCCGCTCCACCCTGACCACCCACCTGTCCCCCATCGATGCGGCGACGCTCACACGTGCCCACGAAATGGTTGAATCGGGACATATGGTCGGCAAGGTGGTGGTTGGGGAGCGGCTAGAGTGATTGCTCGAAGTCTCCCCATCCCCCGTGGGAAGGACCGCCGTGGACTGGCCCCCGTTCCTCGAGTTCAGCGTGCCCACCGCGCTGGCCCTCTGGGTCGCCGCGGTGGCGGTGAGCCTGTGGCGCTCCCGCCCGCGCCTGCCCGAGCCCGGCCCGACCCGCACCGACCTGCCGGGCCAGGAGCCGCCGGCGGTCGTCAGCCTCATGGTCAACCGCTGGCGCTCCGACGAGGACGCGATCGACAGCACCCTGCTCGACCTGGCCGCGCGGGGCTTCCTGGAGCTGCGCGAGACCGGCGACGAGCCGACCCAGACGACCGCCCGCCTGCGCAAGGGCGACGGCCGCAGCCTGACGCCGTATGAGCAGCAGATCCTCGACCGCGTGCACCGCCTGTCGGTCAACGGCGAGACCTCGCTGACCCGCCTGGCGTTCGACAGCTGGACCGAGGCCCGCCGGTGGCGGCGCACCTTCTACCGTGCCGTCGTGGACGAGGCCCGTGCCCGCGGCCTCTCCCAGCCCCGCCTGGCCCCGAAGATGCGGCGCGGCCTGCTGCTCGGCGCGATCCTGCCGGCCCTGCTCATGTTCGTCACCTGGTGGTGGGTCGACGAAGAGCTCAGCGCCAAGATCCCCGACCAGGTCACCGGCGCCATCATCGGCGCCGCCGCGGTCTACCTGGCCCAGTACTTCGTGGTCGACTACGGCTGGTCCGACCAGACCACCCCTGAGGGCATGGCCGCGACGGAGAGCTGGCTCGGCCTGCGCGAGCACCTCACAACCGTCGAGGGCGTCGCTGACCTCGCTCCGGCCGACATCGCCTCGTGGGGCCGCGAGATGGCCTATGCCTCAGCGCTCGGCGTCCTCTCGGCGGACGAGGCACTGGTCCGCTTAGCCCCGGGAACCCGCTCCCGCTGACCCTGGGCCTGCCTGGTCCCGCTTGGGCCCCACGCGGGACGCCCCACTGACCCCGCCCGCTCAGGTGGTGGCGACGAGGTGGGCCTCGGTGAGGGCATCCGGCACCCGCAGCCGCTCATCCGAATACAGCGCCAGGCCCTGCTCCTGCGGTTCCTGGCCTGCGGTTCCTGGCCTGCGGTTCCTGGCCTGCGGTTTTCTCGCGGGCCCGATCCGTGGTTCCCGACTCCCTGGACCTCCGAGATTCGCTCTCGCTGAATCCCGGCCCGCTTGGCCCCGAGGACTCGCTCCAGCCGAACCTGATCGACTTAGCTCCTGGAGCCGGCTCCCGCTGGCCTGGTTCCGCCCGCCCCCATGGGACGGACGCCACCAATCCCCGCTGCGCACTGAACCCAGCGTGGCCACTCAGCCCCAGTCCAGGCCCTGGCCCACGGGGTCGTGATCCACCGGGCTCCTGGTCACGGGCTCCTGGTCACGGGCTCCTGGTCACGGGCTCCTGGTCACGGGACACCATGAGTCGCTCTCGCTGAATCCTGGTCCGCCTGGCCTCGGGAACTCGCGCCCGCTGAACCTGGCTGCTCAGCCCGGGCCGGCTTCCACTGGGACCTGACCCCTGGCGCTCACGGGACGAGTCCCGCTGATCCCCCGGTTTCACCGAATACTGGCTGGCCCAGCGCCGGGCTCCGATCCCCCCACAGATCCTGGTCCGCAGGTCCTGGTTTCGCCGGACCTCCGGAAAGGCCGCCGGACACCCAAGACTCGCCCCCGCTGATCCTGGTCCGCCGGCCGCCTGGGAACTCGCTCCCGCCGGACCTCGCCGGTTTGACCCGTCCAACTCGCGGTCGACCGACTCCGAACCTGTCTGCCTACCCCCGGAGGAACCCACTGCAACCCTGGAAACCTCATGACGCTCGACCGGGGAGGGTCCGCAGGCGTTCGCTCCGTGACCGCCGCCTGCTAAAAAGCACGGTAGCAAACGCGAAAAAATTGATCATTGGTTCGTGTTTGCGGCATCACCTTCAGTGGCAGCGCCGCGCGGGTTGTGAGCGGCGCGCCGGTGGCTAGTTGGTGTTACCGCGCAGGAGCATGGTCAGGAACTCGGCGTTCGACTGGGTTTTCGACAGCCGGTCCAGCAGTTGCTCGGTCGCCCCGCCGTTGCTGGCCGACAGTGCCTTGCGCAGGCGTGACACAGCGAGCAGCTCGTCGGGGTGCAGGATGACGTCGTCGCGGCGGGTGCTGGAGGCGTCGACGTCGATCGCCGGGAAGACGCGCCGGTCGGCGAGCTTGCGGTCCAGTTTGAGCTCGGCGTTGCCGGTGCCCTTGAACTCTTCGAAGATGACGGTGTCGCCGGTCGAGCCGGTCTCCACCAGCGCGGAGGCGATGATGGTGAGCGAGCCGCCGTTCTCGATGTTGCGGGCGGCGCCGAGCAGGCGCTTCGGCGGGTAGAGCGCGTTGGCGTCGATGCCGCCGGTGAGGATGCGGCCGGAGGCGGGGGCCGAGTTGTTGTACGCGCGGCCGAGCCGGGTGATCGAGTCGAGGAGCAGGACCACGTCGTGGCCGAGTTCGACGAGGCGCTTGGCGCGTTCGGTGGCGAGCTCGGCGATGCCGGTGTGCTCCGACGGCGGCCGGTCGAACGTGGAGGCGATGACCTCGCCCTGCACGGACCGCTGCATCTCGGTGACCTCTTCGGGTCGCTCGTCGATGAGCAGGACCATGAGGTGGACCTCTGGGTTGTTCTGCGCGATGGCGTTGGCGATCGACTGCAGGACCATCGTCTTGCCGGCTTTCGGCGGCGACACGATGAGTGCCCGCTGGCCCTTGCCGATGGGCATGACCAGGTCGATGAGCCGGTTGGTGAGCTGCTTCGGGCCGGTTTCCAGGCGGAGCCGCTCCTGCGGGAACAGGGCGGTCAGCTTGCTGAACTCCGGCCGGTTGCGGGCCCACTCGGGGTCGTTGCCGTGCACGGTGTCGAGCCGGGTGAGGGTTGACCCGTTGGCGCTGCCGGTGATCGCGTCGCCTTGGCGCAGCCCGTACTTCCGGACCATCGCGGCGGGGATGGCGACGTCTTCGGGGCTCGGGCTGTAGCTCTCGACCCTCAGGATCATCTTGTCGCGGAAGACGTCGGCGATGCCGGAGACGTCCCGCGCCTCGCCCGACTCTGGGGGCTGAGGCTGGTTGCCGGGGCGGCTGTGGTCCCGGTTGCGCTGCGCGGATCTGGTGCGGCGAGGTTTCGCCGGGTGATTTTGCTTGTTTCGATCCAACACTTCGGTTGGGGCCATGGGCGTCCTCCTCGGGACTGGCGTTTGAGGTGGCTTGTGTCCCTGAGAACACTGGCCGAAACGCGTGTGACCTTGGCTTCCTGCGAGAGGGCGTGACACGCGTTTGAGAAAGGTGGTCCCCGGGCGACAGACTGCCGACTTCCGCGGGACTGGCTTGACCGTAGCTCGTCAAGCCCGCCAGGGCAAGTATCTGTCCGTAGTCGACACGCTACCTTCCGGCAACCGAGTGGCGGACCGGCCCGCACCATCCCGGCGGAACTCTGGTTGGCGTCGGGAAGCACACGAGCTCGGGGGTTGACATGAACAGCACGTTCGACACGGTCCGCGCCGAGGCGCTCTTCGCTTCCGCTCTGCAGGCCTCGCAGGAGCCGTCGGCCGTGCAGATCCGCTCGGCGGTGACGTCGACGTTGCGTCGTTTCGGCATCAAGGGCTGCGCGGCCCGGGTCGCCGGCGAGTTCGGTGAGTACCCGGAGACGTCGGCGGCGCGCATGAGCTGGGCCCTGGACATGATCAACTCCGCGTACCAGGAGCTGGCTGCTCGCGAGTTCGCTTACGCGGGCTGACCTGCGGCGCGTTTCCGATCTCCGGTTCGCGGTAAAACATCAGGTGTGGACCTGCGCCTGACCGTCGACCTGCCGCGCGATCTCGATCGCATGAACACCCTCCGGCACGTCCTGGACGGCGCGCTCGCCGGCTTGGGCGTCGACGAGCAGAAACGCACCGACATCGGCCTGATCGTCTCGGAGACGTGGGCCAACGTGATCACCCACGTACGGGTGGGCATCGCCTTTCAAGTCCGCGCTACGGTCGATGAGAAGGCGTGCGTGATCGAAGTCACGTCCCCGCCGGACGCTCCTGACGCGCAGCTGCCGTCGGAGCCCTCCCTCCAGGTCGTCTCGACCCTCGCCGATACTGTCGACGTGGGTGGCGATGGCCTCCTGCTGAGGGTGGTGAAACATCTGTGACCGCTTTCGCCGCACTGGCCTCCCCCGGCCCTGACGGCACGGTGACCGTGACCGCCACCGGTGAGCTCGACATGACGAGCGCCCCGACCCTTATCGAGTCCTTGCGCGACGCCATCCACGCGTACGCGCCATCCCGGGTCGATCTCGACCTGTCCGGCGTGCCCTTCATGGACTCGACCGGAATCCAGGTGCTCGTCGCCGCGCAGTCCGACGTGGGTGGCGACCTGCGCATCACCGGCACCAGCCCTGCGGTGCACCGGCTACTTGAGCTCACCGGGTTGCTGGAGACGTTCGGGCTAACCGTTTAGCAACCGAACTAGGAGCATCTCGGCACCCGGCCAGGAGTTAGCTGGATCACAGCAGGGAGCAACGAGCAGGAGGTCACATCATGGAGTCGACGTTTGAAGCGGTCCGCGCTGAAGCTCTCTTCGCCTCCACGTTGCAGATGTCGCAAGGTCCCGCGGATGCTGAGGTTCGTGCCGCGGTGACGGTCACGCTGCGGCGGATCGGGGTGCAGGGTTGTGTCGCGCGGGTCGCGACCGAGTTCGGCGATCATCCGGAGACGGCGACGAAGCGGATGAGTTGGGCGCTGCGGACGATCCGGCACGCCTACGCGCAGTCGTGCACTCCTGAGGTCTTCGCCCGTCCCGCCGCGCTCGCGTGAAACTTCCCCGTCCAACCGCAAAGCCCCCGCCGGAAAGTCCGGACGGGGGCTTGCATACTCCTTCGGCCGTGAAGCGGGTCTCGGCCTACGACTAAGGGTGTGTCAGACCGGACGGATGTTGTCGGCCTGCGGACCCTTCTGGCCCTGAGTGATCTCGAACTCGACCTTCTGACCCTCGGTCAGCTCGCGGTAGCCGGTGGCCTGGATCGCCGAGTAGTGCGCGAACACATCGGGTCCACCGTTGTCCTGCGAGATGAAGCCGTAGCCCTTCTCCGAGTTGAACCACTTCACCGTGCCTGATGCCACGTGTAACTCCTTAGCGACGACACCCCGACCCGCACCTCACGGATCAATGTTGAATCAGGTGCACGCCACGGGTGAGACGGTAACCTGCGCGCTGCAAAAACGCAGCCCCGGTATCGGCATGCGGACCCGATCGACTACCGAATTGAAATGGAAAACCAATGCTTTCGTATACACCGAGTAGTGGATCGATCTACTGTCGGTGATAGATGACCTCGGAATAACCTCGTGGGAGCGCGCATCTCGCATTTGGCGCACCGCTCTAGTACAGTCGGGCTCGGTCACCTCGTCCGAACGGACGATTTAGGGCTCCGTCCAGCAGCGGCGGGCCAGCCCTCCGGTTGACCTCGCAGGTCTTGCACCGGCACTCAAACAACGGGTGTCGAGAGCGATTCCCGACCGGCGCCGGCTTCAGTGCGCTCTGCGCCAGGCCAGGCACGGTGACGTAACCCCTTCCAGCACGGCTCTTATTCACCGTGCCGTCACCGCCGTTCCGGTCAAACGCACCAGAAGGGTCATTCCCCGATGACGATCACTGTCTCCACCTCCGCTCCGGCTTCGCAGGATGTCAGCCGCGCGATCGCCAGGAGCCACGAGACCCCGACCGAGAGCAGCAGCACGCGGGCCAATGACGCCCAGGCCAAGGCGTTGCTGTCCCTGCTCGGCGACCTGCCGGCGGGCGCTGACCGCGACCGCGTGCGGGCCCGCCTCATCGAGCTGTACATCCCCCTGGCCGAATACCTGGCCCGCCGCTTCCGCAACCGCGGCGAGCAGTTCGACGACCTCGTGCAGGTCGCGAACCTCGGCCTCATCAAGTCTGTCGACGGCTACGACCCGACCCGCGGCGCCGCCTTCACCAGCTACGCGATCCCGATGATCGTCGGCGAGCTCAAGCGGCACTTCCGCGACAAGGGCTGGGACGTCCGCGTCCCGCGCCGCCTGCAGGAGCTGCGCCTGGAGATCTCCAAGGTCTCCGGTGACCTCGCCCAGGACCTGGGCCGCTCGCCGACGGTCGCCGACCTCGCCGCCCGCCTGGGTGTCAGCGAGGAGGAGATCATCGAGGGTCTGGACTGCGGTCAGGCCTACCGGGCGCTGTCCCTGGACGCCCCCGCCGGCGACAGCGCCGAGCCGGGTGCCACCGGCCTGGGTGACCTGCTCGGTGGCGAGGACCCCGACATGGCCAACGTGGAGAACCGGGAGTCGCTGCGCCCGATCCTGGCCAAGCTGCCGGAGCGTGAGCAGAAGATCATCGCGATGCGTTTCCACGGCAACCTGACCCAGTCGCAGATCGCCGCGGAGCTCGGTATCTCCCAGATGCACGTGTCCCGTCTCCTCGCGGGCGCATTGCGCACCCTGCGTTCGGAGCTCTCCGCCATCGCCGAGTAGTCGTCACCGTACGTATTGCGCGACAACCCGAAAGAATGGCGCTGCCGTTCTCTCGGGTTGTCGCGCATCTCGGTAGACCTCAGTAGACCGCGGTCAATGGTCAGACAACCGGGTGGCGGGCTGCCGCTCAGCCGCTGGAGCTGACGATGCCCGGGTTGGCGGCGACGAACGTCGGCACGGTCTTCGTGCGGACGGCGCTCAGCAGGTCCAGGGTGGTCTGGTCCAGGGCCTCGGCGCCCGGGTTCTCCGGGGAGGCGTGGAAGCCGCCGTCGTTGGTCTTGAGGGTCAGCATGCGGTCGCCGTCGATGCCGCGCATCGCGAAGATCCAGTCGTCCAGGCCGATCTTGCCGGAGTCGATGGTCATGGCGCGGCCGATGACTTCGAGGACCTTGTTGAGGGTGGCGGGGTTGCCGATGACCTCTTTGCTGGCGATCTTCTTCAGCAGGGCCTTGATGAACTGCTGCTGGTGGCGCTGGCGGTCGTAGTCGCTCTTGGGCAGGGTCTCGCGCTGCCGGACGAAGTCGAGGGCTTCCCAGGCGGCCAGGTGCTGGTAGCCGACCTCATACACCTTGGGTGTGACGCCCTTGATGGGGATGAGGGTGGTGCCGCCGTTGGGGTTGTCCCGCTGCTCGAACGGGACCTTCGTGTTGCCCTGCGCGTCGTGGCCGATGTGGACGGACACGGTGCGCTGGTCGACGTACATGTCGACGCCGCCGAGGACCCGCACGACGTCCTGGAAGCCGACGAAGTCGACGATCGCCGCCGCGTCGAACACGATGCCCCAGTTCTGCTTGATCGTCGCGGCCAGCAGGGTGGTGCCGTGCTTGCGCTGGTCCTTGCCGGTGAGGCCGTAGCCACCCTCGGCGAAGGCGCCGTTGATCTTGCCTTTGCCGCCGTTGTAGGTGCGTTTGCCGTTGCTGTACCTCGGGATCGCCACCCACGTGTCGCGCGGGATCGAGATCAGGAAGGCCATGTCGTGGCTGGCGGGGATGTGCAGGATCAGGATCGAGTCGGAGCGGATCGCCTCGGTCGGGTCCTGGTTGGGCCGGGGGTCGATGCCGATCAGCAGGATGTTCTTGGCGCCGCTGACCGTGGCGTGCTTCTCGCCCTGACCGCCGAGCAGGTCCTCTTTGTTGACGCTGCGGGTCGCATAGCCGAAGACGGCGTCCTTGAGCACGAACGTCGTGCCGGAGACGATCATCAGCAGTGCGCCCCCGATGACGAGGAGCCTCGCCCACAGTGGATCCCGCCGGCCGCGACCTTTTCGTCGCGCCACGCCCTTCGCCAACGCCCGCCACTCCCCGTATTCGGCAATCACCTTCCGTCATGAAGGCCGGCCCCGGAAGCCTTCTGCACGGTACCTGGACAACGCGATATCGTCACGTCCCGGCGGCGACGTTGCATCGCCGGTGGCACCGATCGATACGGAGCGTGATGGTGATCCGCAAAACGGCGGTGACGGCGGCGGCGTTGGCGCTGGCCTGGCTCGTGCCGTTGGCGACCCATCCGCTGCACCTCGACGCCGTGCTGCCGCTGCTCGTCCTCGCCGGCACGGTGGCGGTCCAGCGGGGCTCGACGAGCCTGGTGGACCGGATCGTGACGGCGGCCGGCCAGCTGTTCGGCGCCGCCTGTGTCTTCGGGCTCGCGATCACGTTGTGGCCCGGTCACCTCCACCCGACGTTGATCGCCGGGGTCGCGCTGTCGGTGCTGGTCCTGGTCGCCGCCGCCACCAACCGGATGCCGGAAATGCCCGGGATGCGCAAAGACGCACTCCTCGCAATCGCCGTTGCCGTCACGTCGCTGGTGGCCCTCGTCCCGTACGCCGCCCGCGACCTCGGCGGCCGGCTCGGCCTCCCGCTCGCCGGTGAGGACATCGCCCGGCACTACCTGCTGTTCGACGTCATCGGACGCACCGGCGGCTACCTGTTCATGCGCCCCGAGGCGCTGCGCCCGTTCGTGCCCGACGCGGAGCTGACCGGCATCGCCAACTACCCCCAGGGCCTGCACTTCAGCTTCGCCGTCCTGGACCGGTTCGCGCGCTCGTCTGGGCACAACGCCGCGCCCGCCACCGCCGTCGACGTCATGGTGTGGCTGCTCGTCGGCACGTACCTGCTGCTCTGCCTCGCCGTCCTGTGGGCCGCCCGCCGCATCGCCGGGCCCGGCGCCAGCCCCGCCCGGCTGCTCCCGGTGCTGGCCGTCGTCGTCGCCTGGCTGGTCCTCGGCGACCCGGTGACCGTGCTGTCCCGCGGCTACCCCAACGAGCTCGCCGGCCTCGCCTGCGCCGCCGTCCTGACCGGCCTGGTCGCCCGCCCGCTGACCCGCGGGGGTGAGCAGACGGCGACGGTCGCGCTGCTGCTCGTCGGCGTGTCGTTCACCTATGCGCTGTTCCTGCCGTATGCGGGGATCATCGCCGCCCTGTGGGCCGTCCGCGCGAGGCTGTGGCGGCACTGGTGGGCATGGGTCACCGCGGCCGCCGTCGGCGCGCTCTCGGCGATCGGCCCGCTGACCGCGGCGACCGCGTCCAGCGGCGACCAGCTGCTGCTCAACGGCACCGCCAGGATCGTCGACCGCCCGGCGACGGTGCTGCTCGTCGCCCTGGCCGCGGCGGGACTCCTCGCCGTCGGCAGCTCACGGCTCAAGCCGGCGGGACCGCTCGGCATCAGGAGCCCGCGGCTCAGGGCGGCCGGGTTCGCGCTCGCCACGGCCGGCGTGATGGCCGTCGGGCTCGGCGCGTACCAGATCGCCACCCTCGGCCGGCCCGTCTACTACTTCGACAAGCTGCTGCACCTGCTGATCGTGGTCGCGCTGTGCACCCTCGGCGCCGCGGCCAGGTTCCGCTTCAAGGCGACCGCCGCGGTCGCGGTGCCCGTCGCGCTGTTCATGCTGGTCGCCGGCGGTGAGTGGCACACGACGCCGGTCGCGCCCGGGGTGAAGCTCGCGCTCGGCAAGGACCGCGGCTCCCCGGAGGCGGCCCGGGACGCGCTGCTGATCGCCCGGATGTTCCCCGACGGCGGCAACGCGGTGAACGTCAACCTGATGGGCAGTCCGTGGCGTAACTGGTCCGGGACGCTCGGTGCCGCCGCGCTGCAGGGCCAGTACCGCCAGTTCCCGGGTTGGTCCGGGCTGCTGTACCCCGGCGGCAAGGGCGGCACGATGGACGACCTCGACCGTTTGGTGGCGAACAGCCCGGTGACCGTGCGGTTCTTCCTGCACGACCCGGCGGCCAGCCTGCTCGTTATGGACAAGGATCACCCGAGCCGCCCCGCGGTGCGACCCGGCCAGCCGCTGCCGGTAGCCTTCGGTGATCCGGCCGCACCGTCGAACATCGAGGCAGCCCGCGCGCTCGCTGCGAAGTATCCGACAAAAGTGCAGCTCGTGTACGCTACGCCAGCGAACCCTTAAGGATCGCCGAGACGGATTGGTCATCGTGCAAACACCCGTGGTGAGCGTCGTCATCCCGACGCGCAACCGGCCCGAGCTGGTGGTGCGTGCCGTGCGCAGCGCACTGGCCCAGACGCTGCAGGAGATCGAGGTCGTCGTCATCATTGACGGACCCGACGCCGCGACGGTTGCAGCCCTCGGCGAGATCGGCGACAAGCGAGTCCGCTGGGTCGAGCGGGAGACGTCCGGCGGTGCGCCCGCCGCCCGCAACCACGGCGTCGACGTCGCCGAGGCCGAGTGGGTCGCGTTCCTCGACGACGACGACGAGTGGCTGCCGGAGAAGCTCGAGACCCAGCTGAGCCGGGCGAAGGCGTCGGGGGTGGCGCTGCCGATCGTGGGCAGCCGCCTCTACATGCGCACCCCGCGGGCCGAGCTGATCATGCCGCGCCGCGTGCCGGCGCCCGGCGAGCCGATCAGTGAATACCTGGCCGTGCGGCACGGGCTGTTCCACGGCGACGGGTTCATCCAGACCTCCACGATCATGGCGCCGACGGCGCTGCTGCGGAAGGTGCCGTTCGCCGACGGGCTGCGCCGGCTGCAGGAGCTCGACTGGACGCTGCGCAGCCTCCAGGAGGACGGCGTCGACCTGATCTACGCCGAGGAGCCTCTCGTCATCTGGTATGCGGACGAGAACCGGCCGCGGATCAGCTTCGACGCGCCGTGGAAGCAGTCGCTGGACTGGTTGAAGGAGACCCGGCCGCGGGTCACCCCCCGCGCCTACGCGGCGCTCGCGATGAGCGTGGTCGGCTCGATGGCCGCGGCCAGCCGCAGCCCCCGCGTCTTCTTCGACCTGCTCGGCGAGGCCCGCCGGCACGGCAAGCCCAGCGTGACCGACTATGTGACGTTCCTGCAGGTGTGGCTGGTCCCCGCCGGTCCGCGGCGGGTCGTGCGCGACTTCTTCCTGAGCCGCAACCGGCGCAAGGACAAGAAGCAGCTGCCGGCCAGCGCCCAATGAAGAAGGTCGCCGCCGGCGCTGTCGCCGCGGTCCTGGCGGTCCTCGCGGCGGTCCTGGAGCACGGCCGCACCGGCAGTGTCAGCGAGTCGGCGGAGGCGTTCGCGGCGGCGGTCATCGCCCTCGGCGTCGTCGGTCTCGCGGTCAGCCTGCCCGGCGTCACGTTGCGCGGCGCGGTCGCCGGTGGACTGTTCACGACCGCGGGCATCCTCACGTGGACGTCGACGCACCGCCCGATCGTCATCTGGGCGGTGCTCTTCGTCGAGGTCGTCGTCTTCGCGGTCTGGGGCCGGCCGTGGCTGCGCACCCTGCGCGAGCTGCCGGGGCTCGGCGGCGCCTGGCTCGGCCTGTCCTATTGGGTGTTCGGCGTGCTCGGCGCCCTGTTCGTGATGCGGGCCGGCCACCTCACCGTGGCCGCGCAGCGGCTGGCGTATCTGGGCGTCTTCACCCTCGCGGTCCTCGCGGTCGTCGCCTCGACCAAGAAGGACCAGCGCAAGGACCTCAGCGTCGGCATGGCCGCGGCGGTCCTCGTCGGCATCGGCGCGCTGCTCTACTTCGGCGCCGGCAGTCTCTTCGACGACCTCCACGCGATCCCCGACAGCGCGTCGGCCCGCGTGATGCGCAACCGCTTCTGGGGCGGTCCGGGGCTGTTCTACCACCCGAACTCCCTCGCCGGCCTGGTCGTCATCGCGGCGGTGCGGGTCGGGTTCGACCGGGCGTTCGCCGCCTGGCAGCGTCTCGGCGTCGCCGTGGTCGCCGCGCTGGTCCTGTCGATCAGCGACTCGCGGACCGGATTCGTGTTCGCGACGGCCGCCGCGTTGGCTCATGCGGCGGTGGTACTGCTGCGCCGGTGGACCGCACGTAACGGCCGGGACGCGGTGGGCGGCAGCGACGATCTCGAACGGTCCGGCCGGTCCGGCCTGGTCGCTGTCGCGATGCCGTTCGTCGTGCTCGCGGCCGTCTTCACGATCGGCGGCGGCAGCACGTTCCTCTTCCGTGACAGGTTCACCGACGGCGGCAACGACGTCACCAGCGGCCGCACCGACACGTGGCGGCAGGTGTGGGTCGACTGGGAGCACGCCGGCTGGGCGGAGAAGACGTTCGGCGACGCCCGCACCTCCCGGGCGGTCGTGCACCGCGACGACGACGGCGCCCCGAAGGAGGGCCCGCGCCGCGACCTGAACACCGACAACGCCGCGGTCGGCGCGTTCCGCCGCGGTGGCGTGCTCGGCGCGATCGGCTTCCTGATCGGGGTGGCCCTGCTGCTCTGGCACGCGCTGCGTGGTCTCTGGCAGGCGGTCGTTCTGCGCCGGCCCGGCGTCCGGCACCCGGCCCTGTGGTTCACGGTCGGCGCCGCGGCGGCCGTACCGACGATCATGACCGAGGACTGGGTGATCGGCGGCACCAACGGCGCCATCTGGCTGATCCTGCTCGCGGGTGAGGTCCGGTCGAGGACCGCGCCCGAGTCGCCCGCGGTCGTGCCCGGCCAGAGCCCGTCGGCGGAACCCGCCGAGGGACGCCAGGACGCCACGGCATAGGCCGGGCACTTCAAAGCGAGGGTGCGCCGAGGACGTCAGGCTCGAAGCGCGGGTGCCGAGAACCTCAGGGCGCGACGGCGTAGGCGACGTCGGCGCGGCGGTGGACCTGCCAGGTCGGCGGCACGTAGAACTCGCACTGGTGCGGTGGTTTCACGCACACGACGGCGTCCACGTCGTTGATGGTCGCCGCCGCCAGCCCGGGCTGCAGCGACTGCATCGACACGATCTTCGTGCCGCGCAGCAGGATCCACCACGGGTACTCCCACGTGTTGTAGCCCTGCACGATTCCGACCCGGCGGGCCCCGGACTCGCGGACGGCCGCCGCGGCCCACTCGTAGTCGCCCCGCCGCTGCGGCTCACGGATGAAGCGCTGGTCCAGCTGCGACGTCGTGAAGACCGAGCCTTGGCCGACGAGCCGCCGGGGCCAGCCGTACGCGACGGCGAACCCGCCGGCCGCGACCCCGACCGCGAGCGTCCCCGTCGTCGCCCACGTCGCGAACCGACGCCCGTTGAGGCTCGCGATCCACAGGCCCGCGAGCGGCGCGCCGAGGACGATGAGGAAGACGACGAGCCGGTTGCCCCACGGCTGCCATTTCACGGTGACGACGTACGCGAGGACCGCCAGCCAGAAGACGGCCGCATACAGGCGGGTGTCCTTGCGGAACGCCAGCAGCAGGGCGCCGATCAGGATCAGGACGCCTTGCGCGGGCAGCGACACCCGGTCCTCGTCCGGCGGCCACGACGGGTAGGGGAAGGTCTCGTTCCAGTACGTGATGTCCCGCGCCTGCGGGTCGACGCCGAGGACGCCGGCGACGCCGATGATCGCGGCCTCGACGGCCCTGTTGACGGGTCCGACCGGCGTCTGCAGCGCCGTCTCCGCGATGCGCAGCGCATTGACCAGCACTGAGGCCGGGTCGTGCGCCTGCATGGAGATCGAGTCACGCAGATGCGCCGGACCGAGGGGGTTGTCGTAGGTCGCCTGCACCCGCAGCAGGTTCGGCCCGGCGAGGAGCAGCATCAGCGCGCCGACCGCAGCGGCGGAGGCGAGCCCGCGCCACCGGGACCGGCGCAGCTGCGCGGCGGCCCAGACGGCGAGGAGCAGCCCGGCGGCGAGCAGCCCGGTCGCCTTCGTCAGCAGTGTCAGCCCGGCGGCCGTGCCGATGAGCAGCGTGTCGAGCAGGCCGGTCCGGGCGCGCAGGCCGTCGAGGGCGAGGGTGGCGACGCACGCGACCCACAGCGCGACGACCAGGTCGGTCTGGGTGCTGGTCGCCTCGAGCAGGATCATCGGCGTGGTCCCGGCGACGAGCG
The DNA here is from genome assembly GCF_055586325.1 of Dactylosporangium sp. NPDC051087. NCBI lineage: Bacteria > Bacillati > Actinomycetota > Actinomycetes > Micromonosporales > Micromonosporaceae > Dactylosporangium > Dactylosporangium sp. NPDC051087. The sequence goes on from NZ_JBVJIJ010000004.1 coordinate 377,397, forward strand.
CGGTGAGCAGCTGCGCCCGGGTGCCGCCGCCGAGCTGCCCCGCGATGCGTGCCGCCGCGAGGACCGCGCCGACCCCGGCGGCGAGCTGCACCAGGTTGTAGAAGCCGTCGCCGCCGGTGAGCAGTCGCAGGTGCAGCAGCAGGTATTCCGCGCCCGGCGCCATCGCGAGCTGCCGGTCGATAACGGTCGGGTAGAACGTGACGTCGCCCTGCTGCACCCAGTGCTCGATCTTCGGCAGGTGGTAGGTCTGCGAGTCGTAGTTGTTGGGTGGGGCGACGAGCGCGACGACGAGGTCGAGCAGGAACAGCCCGGCGAGCACCCCGACGATGAGCCGCTCGGCGGTGGCCAGTCCGGCCCACCGGGCCCGCAGGTCGAGGACCGGGAGGCGGCGGGAGCGGACCGCGAAGGTCGCGGTCACCGCGAGCGCCACCAGCCACAGGACGGTGACCGCGGTGCGGTTGAGTGCGTGCAGGGCCGACAACGCCTCGACGGACAGGCAGGCGGCGCCGCCGACGAGGACCGACGCGCGGAGCAGCGCGAGCCGCAGGCCGCCGCCTTCGCGGGGCCGGCACAGGCAGCAGACAGCGATAAACGTGAGCAGCGGCACCACGATCACCGGGCACAAGCTACCCGACGAACGTGATGCCGCCGCACATCGAAGGTTTTACAGGCGTTCGACGGCGTCGCCGTGGCAGCGCGCCCGGGTGTCGAAGATGTAGCGGGCGTGCCGCTCGACCAGGTCGTAGTCGAAGTCGTCGTGGTCGGTGAGCAGGACGACGGCGTCGGCGGCGGCGAGTTCGGCCGGGGTCAGGTCGACGAGTGTCACGCCGACGACGTTGCCGGTGTCGCGTTGCGCGGCGTGCGGCTCGACGGCGTGCACGTCGGCGCCCTGGGCGACGAGGAGTTCGGCGACGACCCGGGCCGGTGACTCGCGCAGGTCGCCGACGTTGCTCTTGTACGCCAGGCCGAGCAGCAGGACGCGGCTGCCGCGGACCGGTTTGTAGCGGTCGTTGAGGCCGGCGGCGAGCCGCTGCACCACGTAGCGGGGCATGCCCTCGTTGACGTCGTTGGCCAGCTCGATGAACCGGAACCGTTGCCCGACCTCGCGTTTGACCTGCCAGGACAGGTATGACGGGTCGATCGGCAGGCAGTGCCCGCCGACGCCGGGGCCGGGGTCGAACGCCATGAACCCGAACGGTTTCGTGGCCGCCGCGCCGATGGCCTCGCGCACGTCGACGCCGAGCTGGTTGGCGACGATGGCGAGTTCGTTGACGAGGGCGATGTTGATGTGCCGGAACGTGTTCTCGAAGAGTTTCGTGAGTTCGGCGGTCCGCGGCGCGGAGACCGGCACCAGCCGGTCGACGAAACGCTGGTAGAAGCGCATCGTGGCGGCGAGGGACGCCTCGTCGATGCCGGAGACGAGCTTCGGCGTGTTGTCCAGGTGCCAGGTGGGGTTGCCGGGGTCGATGCGTTCGGGGCTGTACCCGAGGAAGAAGTCGTCCGGTGCGCTGAGCCCGGAGGCGTGCTCGAGCAGCGGCCGCAGGACGGTTTCCGTGGTGCCCGGGTAGGTCGTCGACTCGAGGATGACGGTGCAACCGGCCCGCAGGTGCGGGGCGAGCTGGAGGGCGGCCTGTTCGATGTGGCTGATGTCGGGCACGCCGTCGGTCAGCGGGGTCGGCACGGTGATCGCGCACGTGTCGAAGCCGGCGGCGTCGGCGTAGTCGTCCGTCGGCCGGTACCGGCCGGTTTCCAGCGCCCAGGCGAGCCGCTCGTCGGGCACGTCCTCGACGAAGGAGATGCCGGCGCCGAGGGACTTGACCCGGTCGGTGTCGACGTCGAGTCCGACGACGTCGTCGCCCGCCTCGACCGCTCGGATGGCGAGCGGCAGGCCGACGTAGCCCTGCCCGATGATGACTGTTTTGCCCATGATCATCCTAAGGGTGGGAACACTCGACCCGCCGGCCGTGAAGCAGGCCGACGGGTCGAACGCGATGTGCAGATGGTGGTTTGGTTGTGCGAGCTAGGAGACGCGGCGGCGGCGCATGATCAGTCCGCTGCCGATGAGTGCGGTCAGGCCGAGCAGGCTCGCCACCACGTCGGCGCCGTGGGCGCCGCGCTGGTCCGTGCCGGATGCCGCCAGGTCGGCCGCGTCGGTGGTCTCGGTGCCGGCAGCGGTCCCGGTGCCGAGCGTGGTTTCGTTGGCCGACAGCTTGAACGGGCTCCAGCCGCCGAAGAACGGTCCGAAGAACCCGGCCGGCCGGTCGCCGCCGTCCCAGTGGTCGCCGCCCTTGTTGTGCACGGGGTTGCCGAGCGGCGTACCGGCGAAGAAGTCGTCGCCGCCGAAGTCGTACGAGCCGCGCCAGGCGAGCACTCGCACGGTCACGGAGGCCGATTCTCCGGATTTCTTGCCGGTGACCTTGATGGTGGCGTAGCCGGGTGAGGTGAGCCGGACCTTCGCGGAGAACCTGCCGTCGTCGTCGGTGCGCCGGTCACCGCTCACCTGGGCCGGGAACGGGCTGTCGAAGCCGCCGGAGTGCCGGGTGATGCGGTACTTGACGCGGATCGAGATCGGTTCGCCGGGAAGGAACCGCTTCCCCTGGATGCGGACCGCGCCGCCGGTGCTCACCGACGCGGAGCTCACCCTCACGGCTGGTTCCGGCGCCGGATAGGCGGCCGCGGCCGCCGCTCCACCAGGTTCGGCGTGCGCGACGGTCGGTGCTCCCAGCACTGCCGCCGCGACAAGTGCCCCCGCGAGGGCGGTCAGTGCGGATCTTGTTCGGGGTCGCATAAATTTCACCGTAGACTTCGCATCACCCCGATATGGGCATTTTTCATCATTTGCCGCATCTCTCGGCGGATTGCAACCGAAGCGTCCACGGTGTGATGCCGGGCGTCGTCACCAGCCGCGGCGTGAAGCCCTCGGCGGGCACCGGGCCCGTGATGAGGTTCAGCTGCAGGGTGCTGCTCTTGCCGGGCGCCAGGTCGACGGTGAAGACGGCCACGGTGCGGCCCAGCTCGAAGCCGCTGCCGTAGTCCACGGGCGCACCGTCCTGGGTGGCGTCCACGGGCGCGCCGCCGCTCGGCAGGTACACCATGACGTTGGTGCGGATCGTGTAGTCGCCGGCCAGGCCCAGCCCGAGCACGCTGCGCGGCAGCCCGGTCCGCGGCGCCGTCGAGGCCAGCTTCACCGTCAGCATCAGGTGCCGGGAGCCGTCCTCCAGGCACTCCCCAGCGGTCAGCGACGCCTCGCGGGTCATGTAGTAGCCGAGCTTCGCGCCGGTGCCGTCGTTGAGGAACACCCCGACGGTCGGCCGGGCGCCGTCGTCGGCGGGCAACGTCCCGGCGAAGACCGTGCCGGCGAGCTCGGCCTGCTCCTCCGGGTGCGCGCTCCAGGCCAGGAGCCGCCGCTCGGCCGCGGCCTTGCGCAGCGCCGGCATGAGCTTCGACGTCGACGGCAACGCCCCGGTCAGCTTGTCGAAGACGGCCTTGGCGGCGTCGGCGAAGAACGCGTCCTGCGACTTCTGGTCCGCGATCGTCAGGTACACCTCGGACAGCAGCCGCCGGACCGCGGTCGGGCCGGTGAGCGCGGGACCGCCGGCGACGTCGACCGGGCCGGTCGCCTGCAACAGGTAGGCCAGCGCGACCGGGTCGGTGGCCAGGACCCCGTCGACGGTGCGGCCGGAACGCAGCCGGTACATCTCGCGGTACAGCGCCGCCGCGGTCGGGAAGTCGGGCGTGAGGTTCACGTCGGCGGGATAGCGGCCGAGCCGGTCGGTGTGCAGGTCCTCCATGTCGGGGTCCAGCGGCAGCACGGGCGCGGCGAACTCGGCGATGTCGGTGGCGGCGGCGCCCTGCTGGAGGATCGTGATCGCGCCCTTGTCCGCCTGCAGCACCACGAACGCGCCCGGCATCCCGCCGGTGGCCCGGACCTCGGCGAGGTTCTGGAAGAGCACCAGGTAGGTCCGCGGCGCGGTGGCGCCGAGCATCGCGGGCAGCAGTTTCGCCGCCCGGGCGATGGGTGCCAGCAGCGGCGCGATCCGGTGCAGCGCCTCGTCGAGCCGTCGCACCGCGGCGCGGACCCGCGCGTCCAGCCCGTCGCGCTCCAGCCCCGCCAGTCTGCGTTGCGCGGCTCGTACGAGCGAATCAGCGGCGGCCAGATGGGGGGCGGCGCCGGTGACCGCGGCCAGGCCGTCCCCGCCGGCGAGCGTCGACTGCAGCCCGCCGGCCGCGTCCAGCATCGGCGGCAGCACCCGGCCGGCGAGGTCGTCGACGATCTGCGCGACCGCGGCGACCGCCGTGAGGTCGTCGCCGGCCATCGGGGCGGACCGGCCCACGCCCCACGTCACCCCGGACGTGTCGGCCCGGGCCTGCGCGGTCTGGCGGCGCAGGTCGGCGGTGGTGCGGCGGGCCGCGGCGAGGTCACCGGCGCGCAGCGCCCCCTCCAGCGAGCCGACCAGGGTCGCGGCGCGCTGCAGGTGCCCGGCGGCGGACCCGGCGACGGTCATCAGCCGCAGCCCGAACCCGCCGAGCAGGACCAGCACCACGACGACGGCGAGCACCACCTTGCGCCGCCGGGTGCGCAGCAGCACCCGCAGGTGGGGCCGGACACCGGTGATCTCAGTCGAGCTGTCGGGCACCTCCGACGACCTCCTTGACCTTCTCTGGCTGGGTGATGACGCGCAGCGCGCGGTAGAAGTCGGTGCGCCGCCGGGCGAGGGTGTCGGCGGCGTAGTTGCGGGCCCGGACGAGGTTGCGGGCCGACGCCGCGGCGAGCGCCGCCGGGTCGGCGACCAGGGCGGTGATGGCGTAGGCGAGCGCGACCGGGTCGTCCGGCGGCACCAGGTGCGTCTGGTCGAGCAGCTCCGGGGTGCCGCCGACGGTGGTGCCGACCGCGGGCAGCGCCCTGGCCATCGCCTCGATCAGCGCCCTGGGCAGCCCCTCGGTGCGCGACGGCAGCACGAACAGGTCGGCGTCGTCGAGGAACAGCCGCACGGCCGCGCCGGGCGGGACGGCGCCGGCGAACGCGACCCGCCCGCCGAGGCGCCGCTCCCGCACGAGCCGCTCCAGGTCGGGGCGGCAGCGGCCGTCGCCGAGGTGCACGAGGTGCGCCTCCAGGCCGGCCCGCACCAGCATCGGCAGCGCCTCGATCAGCGTGTCGATCCCCTTGTACGGCAGCTCCAGCGACCCGACGGAGACGAGCCGGACCGCGACCTTGGGCGAGCGTGCGGCGCGCGGCGTGGCCACGAACGCGGACCCGTCGAGCTGGATGCTGGAGTACGCGGCGGTCACCGCCCCGTGCGCGGCCGGGTACCGCGCCTGCAGCGTGCGCTCGGTGACGTAGGCGACGGCGACGGCGCTGCGGCACTGGGCCCGCAGCCGGGCGGTGAACCAGGCACGCAGCAGCGGGCGCAGCGGGTGGCGGATCGCGCCCGGCGCGAACACGTCGTAAGGGTCACCGACGACCTCGAGGCCGAACGGGCGGCCGGCGGACCGCAGCCCCGGGCGCAGGGTGCGGTGCAGCAGCGTCCCGATCGGCGACGGCACCCGCAGCAGGACCGCGTCGCCGGGTTCGACGGCGGCGCGGACGGCGGCCCGCACGGCACGCAGGCGGCGCAGGTACTGCAGCGGCCCCACGTAGTAGGGCACCGGGTGCACGGTGACGTGGTCGCCGTCGACACGCTGGGCGTCGACCGGGCGGCCGTCCCGGTCCGCGACCCTCGCCACGATCCGGACGTCGTCGAAGACCGTCAGGTAACGCTGCCAGAAGTCGTACGCGGCACCGGTCGTGCTCCACACCCGGCCGTCCGGGGTGCGCACGTACCGCTGTTCGCAGCTCACGACGAGACGCATTGCGGCACCGCCTCCGGATTCTCGGTCGCTCGTTCGGCAGGTATCTCCGGGTCCGTCCGGATGGAGACCAGGCGGACCGCGCCGTAGAAGAGCAGGCCGTAGACGCAGGTCTTGAGCAGGCTGCCGCTCTCGCCGCGGAAGCCGTACATCCAGGCGACGGTGAAGAGCAGGCTGCCGTAGGCGTAGACCGGCGCGCGGTCGATGCGGTTGACCAGCAGCCGGTGCACGACCGTCAGCCCGGCGAACAGCGCCGGGATGCCCCACAGCCCGAAGTTGAGATACGCCTCGCCGGTGAGGGAGAAGCCGTAGCCGGAGGCGCTGCCGGGCGCGTACCGGTCGACGAGCCACTGCGCCAGCGCCGGCTGCGCGTGCCCGGGCAGCAGGTTGACCATCGCGTGGAAGTAGGTCGCGCCGCGCGTGAACGGCTCGACCGACGGCACGTGCGTCATCACCCAGGTGTCGACGAACAGCACCGAACCCTGGTTGAGCACCTGCGTGGTGTCGGCGGGCCCGTCGCCGCGGAGGCTGAAGATCAGGGTCGCGCCGAGCAGCAGCAGCACGCCGTAGCCGACCGGCCTGGTGAAGGAGCCGCCCCGGGTCAGCTCGCGGTGCAGGATCAGGCTGAACAGCACGAAGACGAAGTCGCGCTCGCCGGTGCTGAGGCAGTAGACGACGTAGACGGCGAAGTTCAGCCGGTACGTGAAACGCCCCGCGGAACTGCCGTCGGCCATGTAGTACAGCGCGCAGGCGAACATCTCGAACAGCAGGTAGTCGTAGTGGCCGGGCCCGGCGACGTCGATGCGGTCGAGCTTGGTGCCGGCGAGGAAGCTGGTGCCGCCGAGGACCAGGACGGTCGTCGCGTAGAGGGTGAGCCCGGCGAGGACCACGGGCAGCAGCGGGAAGCGGTGCGTCGCGACGGGTGCGGCGATGTCGTCGCGCTGGCGCACCAGCAGACCGGCGGCGAGCACCCCGGCGAAGGCGAGCAGCAACCCGAGCGCGGCCCGGCCGATGAGGGCGGTGTTGGTGCCGAAGTAGATCGCCCCGCCGAGCTGGTAGCTGACGACGGGCCCGAAGCCGAAGAGGAAGAAGTACGCGGTGACGTAGGCGAGGATGTCGCGGACCCCGCCGACGAGCAGCAGCACCGGGATCGCCAGCCCGGCCAGCAGCACCGCGTACCACGGATCGAACGAAGCATCAAAGGTCACGCCGCAGCAGCTCCCACTTCAGGCCGGCGTGGACGGCGGCGGCCGCGACGGTGGCCCAGGCCGCGCCGCTGATGCCGTAGCGGGGCACGAGCACCAGCGCGGCGAGGACGGCGGCGGCGCAGACCGCGGCGTTGACGGCGAGCTGCCCGGTGAAGCGGCGCACCGCGGACAGGGCCGCGTCGAGCACGAAGCAGGTCGCGGCGACGGCGGTGGCGACGGTGAGCACGGTGAGGGTGCCGGCGTCCTCCGCGTAGGACTCGCCGTAGACGGTCCGCAGGACCTTCGCGCCGAACAGCTCCGCCGCCCAGACGGCGAGGACACCGGCGACGGCGATCCCGGCGAGCGACTGCCGCACGAGCGCCGCGAAGCGGTCCTTGGCCCCGGCCGCCCGCAGCTCGACCAGGCGGGGCAGGAGCGTCTGCGCGACCGCGGAGACGAGCACGTTGCCGGTGAGCACCAGGTACCCGGCGGCGGCGAACGCGCCGAGGGCGGCGGCGCCGAGCCGGTCCTGCAGCGCGTAGCGGGGCACGTTCGCGGTGAGCGAGGTGATCGCCGACGCCAGGCCGAGCGGCAGCGCCGTCCACACCAGCGCGCCGGGTCCGGGCGGGCTGAAGCGGTGCGTGTGCCGCTTGCGCGGGCCGGTCTTCGCGGTCGCGTCCAGCACCCGGGAGGCGAGCGGCGCGCAGAAGCCGAGCCACGCGATCAGCGAGCCCATCGCGGAGCCGGCGGCCGCCCAGGCGACGCTGCCGGTCGCGGACAGCAGCACGCCGGTGAGCGCGACGGTGAGGGCGCCGTTGGCGAGCTGGGCGATCGCGATGCTCCGCTGGTCGTGGTGGCGCTGGAGCAGGCCGAGGTAGATGTCGCCGACACCGTCGAACGCCTTGGCCAGGCCGACGAGGACGACGACCGCGGCGGGCAGGTCGAAGACCCACACGGCGACGCAGACCGCGGCGGTCGCGATGGCCATCCCGGCGAGCCTGACCCGCAGGTACCGGCGGAACGGGTGCTCGTGGAACGTGTCGGTGACCAGGACGGTGCGCAGCGACAGGTTCGCCAGCAGCACCACCGGGGCGCCGACGGCCAGGCCCAGGGCGTAGTCGCCGACCATCGCCTGGGTGCCGAGCCGGGCCACGACGACGAGGACCAGCCACTGGCACAGCGCGTAGCCGGCGTTGCCGGCGACTCCCCAGCCGACGTTGCCGGCGAACGAGGGCCTGCGCCGCGGCGCGGCATGCCGGACGGGCGTCTTCGCCGATCGCAGCTGCGTCATCTTCGACCGCCCCGTCCCAGCCCGTCCCGGTCGAGGCCGTCCGGGTCGAGGCCGTCCGGGTCGAGGCCGTCGCGCCCGAGACCGGGCCGGTCGGAGGCGGACCGCTCGAGGCTGGACCGGTCGGAGGCAGACGGGTCGAGGCCGGACCGGTCGGAGGCGGGCCGGTCGAGGACGACGCGTTCCAGGACGTCGGCGACCGCGGCGGCGGCCGGGCCCTCGGCGAAGCGGGCGACGATCAGCTCCCGGCTCAGCTCCCCGCGGCGGCGCAGCGTGCCGGCGAGGAACTCCGCGTGCGCCTCGTGCAGGGCCGCGACGAGCGCGTCGACGTCGTCGCGGGGCACCAGCCAGCCCGACGACGCGTCGACGGTCTCCGGCAGCGCGCCGGCGTCGGAGACGATGCTCGGCACACCCATCGCACCGGCCTCGCGGGCGGCGCCGTGGTTCTCCGACAGCGACGGGCTGACGCTGACGTCGGCGGCGGCGTAGCAGTCGCGGACGTCGAGCACCGAGTCGTGCCAGTCGACGCCCGGGTCGCCGGCGACGCCGAAGCGGGTCTCCAGCTGCCGCTTGTAGGCCTCCCCCTCGGCGTTGAACCCGCCGCCGAGCAGGATCAGCCGGGCGTCGGGGACGTCCCGGCGGAAGCGGCGCCACGCGGTGAGCAGGATGTCGTGGCCCTTGATGCCCCGGCCGCGGTGGGTGAGCCACTTCGGCGGGTACACGTAGGCGACCATGCACGCGGTGAACGTGCCGTCGCCGACGCCGAACGCGGCCCGGCACGCGGCCCGGTAGGCGGGCGACGGCGGCGAGAAGTGGTCGCAGTCGGTGCCGTAAGGGATCGGGGCGACCCGCTCGGCGGGCATGCCGATGCCGCGGTAGAGCGCCGCGGTGTGGTCGCTGCCGCTGATGACGACCTCGTCGCGGCGGCACAGGACCCGCTCCACCGTCCGGATCAGCGGCGACTCCAGGAACAGTGGGCCGGGGACCATGTGGACGCGCCGGGCGGGCAGGCCGAGGCTCGCGATCCGGACGGCGAGCGCGGAGGCGTAGAGGTGGTAGTGCAGCACGTCGGGCTGCAGCGCGCGGAGCTGCTCGCGCAGGCCGAGCAGCCCGGCCAGGGTGGCGGGCGACGGGCGGAAGCGGAAGTCGAACGCGGACTGCACGACGTCGATGCCCCGGTCGTGCAGGGCCTTGCGCAGCTGCCCCTCGCTGCCGGGCGGCAGCACGGCGACCACATCGTGGCCGCGCTGTCGCAGCTCGTCGAGCTGCGACAGGGTCCACCGGCCGCCGTCGTCCGTCTTGATGATCATCGCGACCTTCACCGGGCCGGCACCCCCTTCACGATCGTCTTCGGCTCGACGTCGCGGGTGACGCACGCCCCCGCGCCGACGGTGGCGCCCTCGCCGACGTGCCGCCCCTGCAGCACGCAGGCGGTCGTGCCGATCAGCACCTCGGGGCCGATCCGGCAGTCCCCGGAGATCGCGGCGAGCGGGTTGACCTGCACGAAGTCGGACAGTTCGGTGTCGTGGCCGACGGTGCAGTTCTGGTTCAGGTGGACGTGCCGCCCGATGCGGACGTTCGTGGTGACGCGGGCGCCGGCAAACGCGACGAACCCTTCGCCCACGCACGCGTCCGGGCCGATCGTCGCGGCCGGGTGGATCAGGGTCGCCGCCGCGAGGCCGTGCAGCCGCAGCTGCTCGTCGAGGCGGGCCCGGACCCGCGGGTCGCCGATGCCGATCACGTATCCGATCGAGGGCCGCTCGTCGCCGAGGCGGGTGCTCGGCCCGAGGAACGGCACGCCGAGCGCGGACACCCGGTCGAGGTTGCGCTGGGTGGGGCTGTCGTCGACGAAGCCGCGCACGGGCATGCCGGCGGCCCGCGCGATGGTCAGCACCTCGCGACCGTGCCCGCCGATTCCGACGATGACCAGGCCGTTCCTCATGCCCGCCGCCCGTCGTCGGCAGCGGCGGCGCGCAGCTCGTGGTTGGTCGCGGAGCCGGTCGCGGTGACCCCGTCGCGGCGCACGACCGTGCGGACCGTCTCGACGAGGATCCGCAGGTCCATCCGCAGCGTCCGGTGCCGCACGTAGTGCAGGTCGTGGGCGAACTTCTGCTCCCACGTGAGGTTGTTGCGGCCCAGGACCTGGGCCAGTCCGGTGATGCCGGGCCGCACGTCGTGCCGGTGCGCCTCATTGTCGGTGTACCGGTCGAGGTACGCGGTCGGCAGCGGCCGCGGCCCGACGAGGCTCATGTCGCCGCGCAGCACATTCCACAGCGCGGGCAGCTCGTCGAGGCTGGTCGAGCGCAGGAAGCGGCCGGCCGCGGTGAGCCGGTCCGCGTCGCTGCCCGGGTCGAAGCCGCTCGTCGCCGCGGGGCGCATGGTGCGGAACTTGACGAACGTGAAGGGCTCGCCGTGCAGGCCGGCCCGCTCCTGGCGGAACAGCACCGGCGTGCCCATGGTGACGCCGACGAAGACGGCGGTCGCCGCCATGACCGGGGCGAGGGCGACCGCGGCGACCGCGGCGCCGGCGATGTCGAGGGCCCGGTTCACAGGAACTCGTCGATCGCGTCGAAGATGCGCTGCTGCGCGGCGTCCTGCAGCTGCGAGCCGCTGGGCAGGGCCAGGCCGGTGGCGAAGAGCCGGTCGGCGGCGCCCGTCAGCCAGCCGCGGGCATCGCGGTACACCGGCTGCCGGTGCATCGGTTTCCACACCGGGCGGGTCTCGATGTCGCCCTTGGCGAGGTGCGCGCCGAGGTCGGCGGCGGGCCAGCCGGACTCGCGCTCGTCGACGGCGATGACGGTGAGCCAGCAGTTGGCGCCGTGCTCCTGCTCGCCGACGATCCGCACGCCGGGGACGCCGGCGAAGGCCTTGGCGTAGCGTTCCCGCAGCTGCCGGCGCCGGGCGATCATCCCGTCGAGGCGGGCCAGCTGCCCGCGGCCGACCGCGGCGAGCAGGTTGCTGAGCCGGTAGTTGTAGCCGACGTCGGTGTGCTCGTAGTGCGCCACTGGCTGCCGGGCCTGGGTGGCGAGGTAGCGGCAGCGGTCGGCGAGCGCCTCGTCGTCGGTGACGAGCATCCCGCCGCCCGACGTGGTGATGATCTTGTTGCCGTTGAACGACAGGGCCGCGGCCCTGCCGAACGAGCCCGCCGGGCGCCCGTCCCGGCTCGCGCCGAGCGCCTCCGCCGCGTCCTCCAGCAGCGGTACGTCCAGCGCCTCGAGCGCCTGGTTGTCGGCGCAGGCGCCGAAGAGGTCCACCGAGACGACCGCGCCGACGTGCCTGCCCTCGCGGCGCAGGTCGGCGACCGCCCGCTCGACGAGGGCGACGTCGACGTTGCCGGTGTCCGGCTCGCAGTCGACGAAGACGGGCTCGGCGCCGGTGTAGACGACGGCGTTGGCGGTGGCCGCGAACGTCAGCGTCGGCACGACGACCGCGTCGCCGGGTCCGACCCCCATCGCGAGCAGGGCCAGGTGCAGCGCGGCGGTGCCGGAGCTGACCCCGACGGCGTGCGCGGTGCCGCACCGCTGAGCGATCTCCGCCTCGAACGCGTCAAGATCCGGGCCGACGGGCGCCACCCAACCGGAACGTAACGCGTTGACGAGGTAGCGCTCCTCTGTGCCCGACATATCGGGCGCCGAAAGGAAGATGCGAGAAGTCATCGGGGGCTTTCCATGCTGTTCGTCTGTCGGGCCAACCTGTGCCGGTCGGCCATGGCCGAGCGGCTGGCCCGGGCCGGTGGCCTGGACGCCGCGAGTGCGGGCACCCACGCGGTGCCGGACCTGGACATGCCGGCGTTCGCGAAGGACGTGCTGGTGGAGCGGGGCGCGGACCCGGCCGGGTTCGCCAGCCGGCGCGTCGACGCCGGGCTGCTGGCCGGCGCCGACCTGGTGCTGACCGCGACCCGGGCGGAGCGGGCGCACTGCGTGACCCTCGCCCCGGCGACGGCGGCGCGGACGTTCACGCTGCGGCAGTTCGGCCGGTACCTGCGGCACCTGCCGCCGGAGCCGACGACGCTGCGGGACATCGCCCGGGTGCGGGGGCGGCTGCAGGCGGGCTCGTCGCTCGACGACGACCTGCCCGACCCGTTCGGCGGTCCGATCGACGAGTTCCGCGTCTGCGCCGAGACGATTGCGGACATCCTCACCCTCCTGGCCGACCGGCCGCGTCGAGATCCCGCCTGAGCGGGGCGGGTCGCGCCGTGAGCAGCGGCGCGCCGGTCCGGGTGCCGTAGTAGGCGTAGGAGTAGCCGTCGTCACCGCCGGCCTTCGCGCCGTTGAGCACGCAGCCGAAGAGCCGGGCGGAGACCGCGTCGATCGCGAGGACGGCGGAGCGCACCTGGGTGGTGGTCGTCTTGCCGGCGCGGGTGACGAGCACGGCGCCGTCGGCGCGGCTGGCCACCACCGCGGCGTCGGTGACGACGAGCAGCGGCGAGGTGTCCACGACGACGTAGTCGAAGTTCTCGCCGGCGGTGGCGAGGAGCCGGGCCATCTGCTGCGAGCCGAGCAGCTCGCTCGGGTTGGGCGGGATCGAGCCGCTGGCCAGGACCCACATGTCGCGGTCGCCCCACGGCTGCGCGGCGGTGTCCAGGTCGACCTGGCCGACGAGGACGTTGGTGAGGCCGACCGCGCCTTCGAGGTCGAGGTATTCGGCGAGCTTCGGGCGGCGCACGTCGGCGTCGATCAGCAGGACCCGGTGCCCGTTCTCGGCCAGGACGATGGCGAGGTTGCAGGCGATCGTCGACTTGCCCTCGTCGGGCAGCGCGCTGGTGACGACGATGCAGCGGGCCCGCCGGTCGGGGTCGACGAACTGCAGGTTGGTGCGCAGGTGGCGCATCGCCTCGCCGCGCGGGGACCAGGACGCGTCCTCCAGCAGCAGCGGCTCCTGCCGGGCCCTGGGGTCCAGCGGCACGGTGGCGAGGACGGCCTTGCCGCCGGCCTGCCGCAGGGCGGTCGCGGAGCGGACGCTGCTGTCCAGGATCTCCCGCAGTACGGCACCTGCGGCACCGACGAGCAGGCCCATGACCAGCGCGACGGCGAAGTTGCGGGCCGGCTGCGGCGAGACGGGGTCGGTGCCGACGCGGGGGCCGGTGACCACGTCGACGCGCACGGTCGGGCTGTCGCCGCCCGGCGGGGTCTCCAGCACCGCGACGAGCGCGGCGAACTTCGACGCGACGGCCTGGGCGATGCGCAGGGCGCGGTCGCTCCGGGTGTCCAGGACGGTGATGTCCAGCAGGACGGTGTCGGGCACGGTCCGGGCGCTGATGCGCTCCTTGACCTCGTCGGCGTCGAGGCCGACCGCCGGGTCCGCGGCCACGGCCCGCGCCAAGCGGTCGCTGCCGACGAGGTTGACGTAGGACCTGGCCCGCTGCTGCGAGAACAGGCCACCCTGGTAGGCATCGGTCACGCCGCTGCTCGGGGTGCTCACGAAGAACGTGACCGAGGCCGCGTACATCGGCGCGGTGCGCGCGGTGACGAAGACCGCGGCGACCAGGGCCAGGCAGGCGGTCGTGGCCACCAGCCACCAGCGTTTCCGGACCGCGCCGACATAGTCGCGCAGCTCCATACGCCATGACCTCCCGTGTTCGCTTCTTTACGAAGAGTGACATGATGTCATGACGGAAGAGGTGAAACCGTCTAATTTCCCCGATCCGGCTTTATCCGGATCTCCTACTGCAAATCGTGAAAAATGGTCGCAGTCGAAGGGGGAACCGATGGACGACCACAGGCCTTCCGGGCCCGCGGACTGGCCCGCCGACCTCTGCGCCTGGGCCGGCGGCCTGGCCCTGGCGATCACCATCGCGCCCGCCCCGCCGTCGCTGTTCGCCGCCGGGGCCGCGATCGTGCTCGCCGCCGGGGCGCACACGGCGATCGCCTGGCCGGTCCACCTGTACCGGCGCCGGTACGGCCGCGGGACCCTGCCGGAGCTGCGGGCGCTCGCGTTCACCGTCGCCGCGACCGGCGTGCTGCTGTGGGCGGCCGGCCCGTCGCTCTGGACGGCCGGCTCGACCCCGGCCGGCTCCGCGGCCCCGGTCGCGGTGGTCGGCGCGATGACCGCGCTGCTCGCCATGGTCACCGGCCGGGCGGCCGGGCGGCTGCGCCGCGAGCGCCGCCTGCGGGTCGCCCCCACCCCGGAGGCCGTGCCGGTCATCGTCTTCGGCGCGGGCGCCGCCGGTCACCGGCTGCTGCGCTCGATGGCGCACGACCCGCACTGCCGGTATCGCCCGGTCGGCATCGTCGACGACGACCCGGCCAAGCGCAACCTGCGCATCGAGGGTGTCGCCGTGCTCGGCGGGCGGGCCTCGCTGCGCTCGGCGATCGTGCGCACCGGCGCCCAGGTCGTCATCTTCGCGATCCGGGCCGGCAGCGAGGACGCGGGCGCGCTGCTGCGCGAGGTCCGCGCCACGACCACGGCGGTGGGCCGGGACCTCAAGATCCTGCCGTCGATCAGCGAGAGCCTGGAAGGGCCCGTCGGGGTCGCCGAGGTCCGCGACGTGCAGCTGTCGGACCTGCTCGGCCGCCGCCAGATCGACACCGACCTGGCCGCGATCGGCGACTACCTGACCGGCCGCCGGGTCCTCGTCACCGGTGCCGGCGGCTCGATCGGCTCCGAGCTGTGCCGGCAGCTGCACCAGTTCGGCCCCGCCGAGCTGATGATGCTCGACCGCGACGAGTCGGCCCTGCACGCGGTGCAGCTGTCGATCCACGGCCGGGCGCTGCTGGACGGCCCCGAGCTGATCCTCGCCGACCTGCGCGACGCGGAGTCGATCGCCGCGATCTTCGCCGACCGCCGCCCGGAGGTGGTGTTCCACGCGGCCGCGCTCAAGCACCTCACGCTGCTGGAGCGGCACCCGGCCGAGGCGGTGCAGACCAACGTCCTCGGCACGCTCAACGTCCTGACGGCGGCCGCGGCGGCCGGCGTCGAGCGCTTCGTCAACATCTCCACCGACAAGGCCGCGAACCCGTGCAGCGTCCTGGGCTACTCGAAGCGGATCACCGAGCGGCTCACCGCGCACCGGTCGTCCGTCGCGGCGGGCACGTTCCTCAACGTCCGCTTCGGCAACGTGCTCGGCAGCCGCGGCTCCGTGGTCACCGCCTTCCAGGCGCAGATCGCGGCCGGCGGGCCGGTGACCGTCACCGACCCGGACGTCACCCGCTTCATGATGACCGTCCAGGAAGCGGTGCAGCTGGTCATCCAGGCGGCGGCCCTGGGCGCCGGCGGCGAGGCGCTCGTGCTCGACATGGGCGCCCCCGTGCGGATCGACGACCTGGCGCACCAGCTCGCCGCCCAGTCCGAGCGGCCGGTCGACTTCGTCTACACCGGTCTACGGCACGGCGAGAAGCTGCACGAGGAGCTCTTCGGCGACGGCGAGATCGACCTCCGGCCGCTGCACCCGCTGATCTCGCACGTGTCGGTGCCGCCGCTGGATCCGGCGCTCGCCCTCGCCCTGGACCTCCGCTCGTCCCCGGCGGCGCTGATCGGGCAGCTCACGGACCTGTGCCTGGTGCCGGCTCTGGCGCCGGCTACAGCGGCGCCGACGCTATCTGCCGTTCGTACCAGCTGACGGTCTCGGCCAGGCCCTCGTCCAGCGGGACGGGGCCGTGGCCGGGGAACAGCTCGCGCAGCCGGGACGACTCCGCCTGCGAGTCGCGCACGTCGCCGGGGCGGGCCGGGTCGAAGACCACCTCGACCGGCCGGTCGACCAGGCCGCGGATCTTGTCGATCAGGTCGATCAGCGACGTGCGGGTGCCGAACGCCAGGTTGACCGGCGTGGGGCTGGTGACCCGGCGGACCGCCGCGTCGGTGAGCAGCCGCGCGACCGACCCGACGAAGGTGAAGTCCCGCGTCTGCCGGCCGTCGCCGTGCACGTGCACCGGCTGCCCGCGCAGCGCCGCGTCGGCGAACGTGGGGATGACCGCCGCATACGCGTGGCCGACGGACTGCAGCGGCCCGTACACGTTGAAGAACCGCAACGCGAGCACCGGCAGCCCATAGGTGGCGCCGTAGGCCAGCACCGACGACTCGGCCGCGAGCTTGCTCGCCGCATACGGGCTCTGCGGGCGGGTCGGCAGCTCCTCGTGCTTCGGCAGGACCTTCGTCGGCCCGTACACCGACGACGACGACGCCGTGATGATGGGTGTGCCATCGCGGCGGCAGGCCTCCAGCACGTGCATCGTGCCGGTGGCGTTGACCAGGTGGCTGCGCAGCGGATCGGCGACCGACCGCGGCACCGACGGCCGCGCGGCCAGGTGGATCACGACGTCGGCGCCTTCGACCGCGTCGTCGATCGCCGGCCGGTCCAGGATGCTGCCGGTGACCAGCGTCGCGCCGACGCCGTCGAGGTTGCCCTCACTACCGGTGCTCAGGTCGTCGAACGCGACGACCTCATCGACGGCAGGGTGGGTGACCAGCTCCCGGCACAGGTTTCCCCCGATGAAACCCGCGCCGCCGGTGACCAGAACTCTCATCAAACGGTGCAACGCCGTCTATAGGCGACAGGTGACGCCACGCACGAGGTCGCCGCATTTCCGGGCGAGCCTGCCCTTTCGGACTGTGCGAAGCTGGCCCGTATGACTGACGTCGAGGAAGAGCTCACCGGCGGCGGGGTCAACCGGGTGGTCCGCGTCGGGACGACGGTCCGGCGCCCGCCGGGCGCCTGGAGCCCGCGGATCCACCAGCTCTTCGATCACCTGCAGACCCGCGGCTTCACCGGGGCGCCCCGCTCGTTCGGCACCGACCCGCTGGGCCGCGACGTCTTCAGCTTCCTTCCGGGCGAGGTCGGCCACGACCCGTGGACCCCGGCGGTGGCCGGCGACGAGGCCCTGACCAGCGCCGGTCGGCTGCTGCGGGCGTACCACGACGCGACCGCCGACGTGGCGGCGAGCTGGCGCGACGGCTGGCAGAAACCGGCGCTGGACCCGGTCGAGGTCATCTGCCACAACGACGTCGCGCCGTACAACTGCGTCTACGACGGCTCGGCGGCGGTCGGTCTGATCGACTTCGACGTGGCGGCGCCGGGCCCGCGCTCCTGGGACCTGGCGTATGCGGTCTACCGGTTCGTCCCGCTCGGCTCCGCCGCCGGGCCGCGCACCCAGGAGCGCCTCGGGCTGTTCTTCGACGCCTACGGCGCCGACCCCGCGCTGCGCGAGGCCGCCCTCGCCGCAGTGGCACCCCGCCTGCGCGACCTGACCGAACACATGCGCGCCGCCGCGGGCGCGGGCGACGAGGCCTTCGCCGCCCACATCGCCCGCGGCGACCTCGATCACTACCTGCGCGACATCGCCCTGCTCAGCTGAGCTCCCGCAGCCTCGGCAGGATCTCCTTGGCCAGGCCGTCGGCGAACTCGACCGGGTGCCGGTCCGGGATGGTCATGACCTCGGTGGCACCGAGCCGCCCGTACGCCTCGACGTCGCGCAGCCAGGCGTCGGGGTCGGCCAGCGGCGGGCGGTTGACCAGCACGGTCTTGACCAGCGAGTCGTAGTCGCGGCCCTCGGTGTCGCAGTGGCCGCGCAGCACGTCGAACTTCGCGGCGACCTCCTCAGGTGAGGTGCCGAAGACGTTGCAGGCGTCGGCGTACTTCGCGACCAGCCGCAGCGTCTTCTTCTCTCCGCCACCGCCGATCATGATCAGGGGGCGGGCCCGGCCGAGCGGCTGCGGGGAGTTGAGCGTCTCCGTCAGCTGGTAGTGGGTGCCCTGGTAGGGGCCGTTGTCGTCGCTCCACATCTGCAGGCAGATCTGCAGCGTCTCCTCGAGCCGCTCGAAGCGCTCCGCGACCGGCACCACGGGGACGCCCAGGCCGCGCTGCTCCCGCTCGTACCACGAGGCGCCGATCCCGAGGCGGGCACGGCCGGCGGACAGCACGTCCAGGGTGGTGACGATCTTCGCGAGGAGCCCCGGGTGGCGGTACATCACCCCGGTCACCAGCAGGCCCAGCGTCATCTTGTCCGTGAGGGCCGCGAGATAGCCCAGGGTGGTGTAGCCCTCCAGCATCGGCGCCTCGGCCGGCGCCAAGGCCTCCATCTGGAAGTAGTGGTCCATGACGGTGAAGGACGCCACGCCGGACTGCTCGGCGATGAGGGCGGTCTCCTTCAAAGTTGGTGCGATCGCCGCCGGATCGGCCGGCGTCGAGAAGTTCCAATAATGCAGACCCAGCTTCATGGATCCATCATGACCCGGTCTCAGCGCACCGCCTGCTCGATGAGGCGGACCGTGGGCTCGTGGTAGACGGCGAAGCCGCCCTTGTCACCCTGTTTCACCTGATACATCGCCATGTCGGCGTCGCGGAGGAGCTGGTTGCCGTCGCGGCCGCCGCCGCTGATGGCGACGCCGACGCTGGCGCCGACCCGGACCTCGGTGCCGGCGATCTCGAACGGCTCGCCGACGGTGGCCACGATGCGCTCCGCCACCCGCACCGCGACACCGGCGTCGCCGCCGGAGATGACGATCGCGAACTCGTCGCCGCCGAGGCGGACCACGGTGTCGTCGCCGCGGACCGCGGCCAGCAGCCGGCTGGAAACGCCGATGAGCAGGTCGTCGCCGGCGGCGTGGCCGAGCTGGTCGTTGACGGGCTTGAAGTTGTCCAGGTCGACCAGCAGCAGCGCCCGGTCGGCGTTGTCGGCGTCGGCGCCGCCCTCCAGCAGCTCGGTGAGCATGCGCCGGTTGGGCAGCCCGGTCAGCGGGTCGTGCGAGGCCTGGTGCCGGATCAGCGCCTCGTGCTCGGCGAGAGTGTCCAGCGCGATCTGCTGCTGCTCGAGCATCTCCTCGTTGGCCTTGGTGGTGAGGCGGTGCTCGCGCTCGAAGCGGTAGAGCAGCACGCCGATCGAGACGAGGGCGAACACCATGGCGACGGCGAGCGCCAGGTCGGCGACCGTGTTGGCCAGGTCCGCGGCGTCGGCCTCCTGCTGCTCGAGGCTGCGCAGCTCGGTGTTGAGCCGGCCGAACTGCGGCTCGGTCTGCCGTTTCTCCAGCGCCCGCGCCTCCTTGAGCTTGCCGACGCCGAGCATGCCGAGCTCGGTGTCCAGCACCGCGTGGTACGCGTTGACGCTGGTCTCCAGCCCTTCGACGGTCTTCGGGTCGAGGTCGCCGAGCGCGTTGATCAGGGCGCGCTCGCGGCTGCGGATCTCGCCGAGCTCACGGGCGACCGTCACGGGCGTGTTGCGGTCGGCGACGGTCTTCCACTGCAGCGAACTCTCCTCGTGCAGCAGCATGTTGAGCTCGCTCAGGTGCGACCGGGTGGCCTCGTGCGCCTGGCTGCGGCCGTGCAGGTACACGTTGGCGAAGGTCACGCCGCCGAGCAGCACGATCGCGAGTACCAGCACCCGCGGCCATCGCCACTTGACCTTCCCGACCTGTCGCATGGCACTGAGATCGGCACGCGCGGCCCGACTTTCGGGTTTTGAGCTGCGGATTTGCTCTCAGCACGCGGCCGCTCGGGACGATTGGCCTGATGACCACAAGGGGGTGCCCAGTGCAACGCAGCCTGAGCCGTCGCCGGCTGATCATGACCGCGGCCGCCGCCGCGGCGTCGCTCCTGCCGGCCGCCGGGTGCGCCGGGAAGGGCGACAAAGAGTCCGGAGGCGTGGGGTACGCCGCCGACCAGCCGCCCGTCACGATCGACTTCTGGTACATGCCGTACGGCGGACCGGTGCAGGACCAGGCGGTCATCACCGAGACCGAGGAGTTCCACAAGGCGCACCCGAACATCACGGTCAACGCGGTCCGGGTGCCGTGGGACGAGGCGCTGACCCGGCTCAGCACCGCGTCGACCAGCGGCGAGGGCCCTGACGTGACCGTGCTCGGCACCACCTGGGTCGCCGGGTTCAGCTCGATCGGGGCGCTGCGGCCGTACAGCATCGAGGAGATCGCGGCGGTCGGCGGCGAGGCCGCGTTCGCGAAGGCGAGCTGGAGCTCCAGCCACCTGATCACCTCCGAGGACATCACCGCGCTGCCGTGGCTGATCGACATCCGGGCGCTGTTCTACCGCACCGACGTGCTGAAGAAGGTCGGCCTGGACGCGAAGGAGGCGTTCGCGACCTGGGACTCGTTCGAGACGACCCTGCAGAAGATCAAGGCGGCGGACCTCGGGGTCGCGCCGCTCGCCATCGGCCTGCAGAACAACTTCGGCATCATCCACAACGTGGCCCCCTTCATCTGGGGCGCCGGCGGCGACCTGATCAAGGACGACGGCACGAAGTCGATGCTCGCCGAGCCCGCCGCGGTCGACGGCGTCACCTACTACCAGCGGCTCATCGGCCTGTACGACGACCCGAAGGCGATGGCCCTGTCCTCCAGCGACGTGCCGCGGGCGTTCGCCGAAGGTACCGGCGCGATCACCATCGACAACTCGCAGTCGGTCGCCGAGTTCGCCTCCGACACCTCCCGGGCCGGGCTGAAGGCGGGCTGGGCGACGGCGCCGATGCCGGCCGGCAAGGCGGGCAGGTTCGGCTTCCTGGGCGGCTCCAACCTCGGCATCCTCAAGGAGGCGAAGCATCCCGAGGCGGCGTTCGAGTTCGTCCGGTACCTGACGGGCAAGGCCAGCCAGCAGCGCTACAGCGTCAACTCCGGCCTGTGGCCCGCCCGCACCGAGGCGATCGAGGGCACCAAGCTCGCCACCGAGCCGGAGTACGCCGCGTTCCGCGAGATGATCCCGCACGGCAAGATGTACCCCTCGGTCTCCGCCTGGATCATCGTCGAGTCGGTGATCGCGAAGGACCTCGTCGAGCTGTGGAGCGCCCCGGGCGCCCTGGACCGCGCCCAGGTCCAGGCCATCATGACCACCACGACGAACGACATCGACGAGGCCCTGCAGGACCCGACGAACACGGGCATCACCCCCGATTAGGCCCTCGCCCCGTCCAGGGTGGCCCGGACCTGCGCGAGCAGCTCGACGAGCTGGCGCAGGCGGGCGTCGTCGAGCCCGGCGAACGCGACCGTCGCGTCCGGGTGCATGGCGTGCATGGCCTGGCCGATGAGCTCGCCGCCGAGCGGGGTGAGGCCGACGAGGCGCCGCCGGGCGTCGTCCGCGGCCGCCTCCATCGTCACGGCCCCGCGCTCGACGAGGGTCTTGAGGGTCTTGGACACCGCGGGCTGGTTGACCTCCATCGCGGCCGCGATGTCACCAACCGATCCGGGCCCGGCGTTGGCGAGGTGCAGCAGGACCGCCGTGTGGGTCATGGTGAGGCCGAGCGGGCGGAGCGCCCGGTTGAGCCTGGTCTCGGCGAGCTGGTGCGCGATCGACAGCTCGCGCATCGCCCGGCCCTGCAGCTCAGCGCGCGTCTGATTGTCCATCGGGCAAATATATTCCATGGAACACTTGACGTCACGCCATCGCGCTCCGGAAGATACATTCCATGGAATTCATCAAGCGCGCATCGCTCCCCGTCCTCGCCGGCGCCACGGTGGCCGGTTTCGTCGCACAGCGGGTCACCCAGTCGGTCCTCGACGGGTTCTACGCCAGGTCCGGATATCCGGTGCCGTACTACGTCGGGCAGCTGTCGTTCAGCGCGGACAAGCTCTCCGGCTGGTACACCGCGATGCGGCGGGCGGGCACGCTGGGCGTCTACTGGCAGACACAGCTCATCGACTTCACCTTCATCGCGGCGACCGCGCTGCTGTTCACGGCCGCACTCGCCCTGACGGCCCGCGCGTTCCCGGCCGATTCGCGCGGACGGCGGGTCGCCACCCTGGCGATTCCGCTGGGCCTGTTCGCGCCGCTGCTCGACGTGGTGGAGAACCTGTTCTCCTTCGTCATGCTGCCGGATCCGGCCTCGGTGAACCCGGTCGTCGCCGTCCTCTACTCGACCGCCGCGGCGCTCAAGTTCGCCGGGTTCATCGCGGTGTACCTGTGGATCCCGATCGCTCTGATCGCCGCCGCCGTCGAGCGTAGACGGCGGTAGTGTACAGACGTACATAGCGAGTGTACGTTTGTACACATGACCGGAAAGACCATGCGCGAGCGGATGCTGGCCGGGGAGCTGTACATCGCAGACGACCCGCAACTGGCCGCCGACGACGCCCGCGCGCAGGCGCTCACCCATCGCTTCAACACGATGGACCCCACCGACCAGGCCGGCCGGCGGGACGTGCTGACGTCGCTGCTCGGCCACTACGGCGAGGGCGCCTACATCCGGCCGCCACTGCAGTGCGACTACGGATATCAGACGAGCTTCGGCGCCCGGTCGTTCGCCAACTGGGGCCTGATCTGCAACGACGTCGCCACCATCACGATCGGCGACGACGTGCAGATAGGCCCCGGCGTGCAGCTGCTGACGTCCACCCACCCGCTGGAGCCGGGGCCGCGGCGGGACAAGTGGGAGGCGGCGAAGCCGATCGTCATCGGCGACAACGTCTGGCTCGGCGGCGGCGTCATCGTCTGCCCCGGCGTCACGATCGGCGCCGACACCGTCGTCGGGGCCGGTTCGGTCGTGGTCCGCGACCTGCCCGCGGGCGTGCTCGCGGTCGGCAGCCCGGCCAGGGTCGTCCGGGCCCTCTGAGATGGCCACCGGGACCCGGCGCCACGACCCCAACCGCAAGGACCGCATCGTCGACGCGGCCATCTCGGTCATCGCCGAGCACGGCGTCGCGGGCACGACGCACCGGCTCATCGCGTCGGCCGCCGACGTGCCGCTCGGCTCGCTGACATACCACTTCACCGGCCTCGACGACCTGCGCGCCCAGGCGTTCCAGCGGCACGCCGAACGCATGTCGGCGGTCTACGAGTCGCATTTCCTCGACGTACACACGCATGACGCCCTGATCGAGGCGCTCACCGACCTGATCCACGGCGACGCCGGCGCGGACACCGCCGACTGGGCCGTCGCCTATGAGCTGTACCTGGCCGCGCTGCGCGACCCCTCGCTGCGCACCATCACCGAGACCTGGATGCGCACCAGCCGCGCCGTGCTCGAACGCTTCGTCGACCCGACCACCGCACGGGGCGTCGACGCCCTGATCGAGGGCCTGGTCATGCACAAGACACTGTCCACGGCACCCGTTTCACGCGCCGACATCCGCGTGATCGTGGCCCGTACCCTCGGAGACCCTCGATGACCCTGATCGCCGGGCCGGCGTCCACCACCTCACTGCGCGCCGCCACCCGCGCCGTCTACGCCGCCTTCATCTGGTCCGGTTTCGCCATGGCGAGCTGGGCCACCCGCATCCCGCAGATCCGCGACGAGCTGCGCCTCGGGCCTTCCCAGCTCGGGCTGGTCCTCGTCGCCATCGCCGCCGGCTCGATCATCTCGCTCGTACTGTCGGGTCAGATCGTCGCGCGTCTCGGCTCGCGGGCCACCGTCGCCGCGATGGCCGTGCTGCTCACCGTCGGGCTGGTCGTCGTCGCCACCGGATACCACCTCGGCGTGCCACTGGTCGTGCTCGGCCTCTTCGCGTTCGGCTTCGCCAACGGCGCCTGGGACGTCGCGATGAACGTGCAGGGCGCGCTCGTCGAACGCCACCTCGAACGGGCGATCATGCCGCGCTTCCACGCCGGATACAGCGTCGGCACCGTCGCGGGCGCCCTGATCGGCACGGCAATGGTCGCATTGAAGGTGCCCGTCACGCTGCACCTGTCCGCGGTCGCACTACTGGCCGGCGCCAGCACGTTCTTCATGGTCCGGGCGTTCCTCCCCGACGAGGCACCCACCCCGACCTCGTCCACCTCCTCCTCCGGCGGCATCCTGCAGTTCTGGACCGAGCCGCGCACCCTGCTCGTCGGCGTGTTCGTGCTCGCCTTCGCCTTCACCGAGGGCGCCGGCATCGACTGGATCTCCGTCGCCGTCATCGACGGCTACCAAACGCCCGCCGCGGTCGGCACGCTCGCCTTCACCGTGTTCCTGACCGCGATGACCCTCGGCCGGTGGTTCGGCCCCGCGCTGCTGGACCGCTACGGCCGTGTCCCGGTCGTGCGCGCCCTGGCCGTCATCGCCCTGGCCGGCCTGGCCCTGTTCATCTTCGGCCCCAACACCGCCGTCGCCTACGCCGGCGCGCTCCTGTGGGGCACCGGCGCCTCCCTGGGCTTCCCTGTCGCGATGAGCGCCGCCTCCGACGACCCGGCCAAGGCGGCGGGGCGGGTCAGCGTGGTCGCGTCGATCGGCTACTGCGCCTTCCTGGGCGGCCCCCCGCTCATCGGCCTGCTCGGCGACCACATGTCGGTCCTCCGCGCACTCATCGTGATTCCCGTCCTGCTGACCGTCGCCTTCCTGCTGGCCGGCGCCATCCGCCCACCGAAATCCCCGGATCCTGTCGACGGTCGATGACGGGTTCGTGTTTGACGGCCAATGGGATCGGGCACCCCTGAATCAGCGGCGGATTGATGCCGTTACATCGGGAAACGAGGAGGAACAGTGACCGTCACCGGAATCATCACTGCGCTGATCGTCGGTCTGATCGTGGGCGCGCTCGGCAGGCTGGTGGTCCCCGGCCGCCAGAACATTCCGATCTGGCTGACGATGGTCATCGGCGTGGTTGCCGCCCTGATCGGCACCTTCATCGCCAATGCCGTCGGCATCGCGACCGACACCCCCGGCGTCGACTGGGGCGAGCTGCTGGTCCAGGTGATCGTGGCCGCCATCGGTGTCGCGCTGGTCGCCGGCTTCGCAGGGCGCGGCCGCCGGGCCCTCTAAGCCCCGACACAGACCCCAGGAAGACCCCCGGCCCACTTGGGTCCGGGGGTCTTCCCGTTTATCCACAGACTTTGAGCAGGAGCTCCTCTTCGTACACACGTGCTATCCACAGGCTGTGGATGAAACGTGTGTACGAAGTTTGGTTTCGGTCCAGGCTCTGGCCGGAGCCCTCGGCAACGCAGGCGGCGCAGGCGATCGCACCGCTGAAGCAACAACGCGTGCGGCGTCCAAGGCGCAAGGTCGCGCCCGCCGCCGTCCCAGCCGCGACGCCCACTTCGCGCTGTTCAGCCGCAGCACATCGGCGACCGAGATGGCAGCCATCCTCGGACTCGGGTCCGCGGAAACACCCCGACCCAACCAGACAACTTGGTCACCTGACCACCAGGGCCGTCGAGCAGCGAGACCTGGCACACTACGAGCGCCCTCGACGCCGGACACGACAACGAGGACGACAACGGAGACGGTTGGACCTTCCTACGACACGCCATCGCCGTCGAACACGACGATCACGGCCAGACCAACGAACCGCTCACGTCGACATGACCGCGCCCCTCCTCGGCCGCGGAGCAGACTCCCGACCTTCGGCGGCAACCTCGACACGCCGCGCGTGACAGCATGATTGGCATGGTGTCGTTCGAGCAGGTCGGGGCCAGTTTCTGGCACCCGGAGCATGAGCACTTCCGGCTGGCCCCACTGACCGACGAGCTGATCGTCGATGCGGAGCGACGACTTGGTGTCACCTTGCCGCTCGATCTCCTCCACCTGCTTCGGATCCAGAACGGCGGCGTCATCGCCGGCAGATGGGACGCCTGCCCTGCCGACCCGAACTTCTACGCAGACGACCACATTCCCTTCGACCACCTCTTCGGGATCGGCCCCGCCGGCCAAGCCGAGACGACGACCCTGCTCGACACCCCGTATCTGGCGCAGGAGTGGGAGCTTCCCTCACCAGTGGTCCTGCTCAGCGGTGATGGTCACTACTGGGTCGGCCTCGACTACCGCGACTGCGGACCGGAAGGGAGGCCACCGGTCGTCTGGATCGACAACGAGATGGACCACGAGCTTCCGCTCGCACCCGACTTCCGCGCGTTCGTCGAGCACCTGACAGCAGCGGCCGCCTTTCCCGGGTAAGCACGCGTGCTACGCGGCCCGGGTTTGTCCACAGGGGCCGAGCAGGGGAAGAGTCTTCGTACACACGTTCTATCCACAGGGTGTGGATGGAACGTGTGTACGAAGGGACTAGGCGTCGGTGGGCTTGCGGAAGCGGCGGATCGAGATGGCGAGAGCGATCGGCGCCAAGGTCAGCAGCGGCATGATGTAGCGGATGTCGATCGCCGAGAGGGCGAGGGACATCATCACCAGGGCGACGGAGATCGTGGCCAGGAAGACGGCGTCGAGGTTTTCGTAGCCGTGCTGCTTGCGGGGTCGGCGCAGGGCCGCGGCGAAGATGAACAGCAGCATGAAGACGAACAGGAAGCCGGGGCTGGTGAAGACCGTGCCGTAGGCGTGCATGGTTTTGTGCTGCCAGTTGGCGGGTTTGCCGGCGATTGAGTCGGAGCTCGCCCGGAAGGGCTTGACCATCAGCGACGGTTGGCAGGTGTCGTCCGAGGCTGCGGACGGCATGTTCCACCGGTCGTGGACGCATTCGGTGCGCCAGGGGCCGTGCCAGCCGGGCTGGAACATGTGCAGGGTGTCGGAGAAGACGACCGAGATGTAGTCGCCCGGCTGGGCCAGGATGGCTTTCGTGGCGAAGGACTTGTAGATGTTGTCGTCCTTGTACCGTTTGACCAGTTTCGTCGGGTCGTCGTACCAGAGGTAGGAGTCCGGGCCGAGGCGCTGGCCGAGCGGCTCCAGCGGGCAGAGCTCCCGCTCCTGCGGCGTGAAGTCGACCTTGTCGCAGTCGACGAAGGTGGTCGTGCGGGACCACATGTAGCGGCCGGTGTACGTGTTGATCGCGTAGGCGCCGTGCTCGTGGTGGAACCAGACCATGTAACCGGCGAGCGGGATGGCCATGGCGACGCAGAAGGTGGCGATCTGCTTCCAGCCGACCCGCCGCACGATGAGGTAGACGATGGCGATGGCGAGCAGGACCTGGCCGATGGTGCGGGTGAGGCTCGCGGCGGCGAAGAGGCCGCCGGACAGCGCGGCGACCCAGAGCGGCAGGCGCTGCGCGGGCCAGAGCAGGAGCACGACGGCGAGCAGCAGCAGCGTCGAGAAGACCGTGTCCGACAGGATGTGGTGCTCGACGACCAGCTCGCGGGCGTCGAGCAGGATCGGCGCGGTCGCCAGGGCGGACCAGCCGCGGGCCAGGCCGCGGCGGCGCAGCAGCGCGTAGACCAGGATGCCCATGACCAGGCCGAGCAGGTGCTGGCTGAGGGCGACGGTCGAGTTGCGCTGGAAGGGCTCGTGCAGCCACAGGTAGAACGGGTAGCCGAACGGCCAGATGGGGTCGGTGTCCCAGTTCTTCGCCGACCGCATGTAGGCAAGCGTGTCGATGAAGTAGCCGAAGGCCGGGTAGTACACGACCATCATGGCCACCCGGAGCAGGACCCCGGCGGCCAGCAGGCCGGTGAAGAGCTTGTTCGCGCGGATCAGACCCCAGAAGCGGGACAGCGGCCCCGGGGGGCCGGCGGTGACGGGTTCCGTCACCGCCGGCAGCGTGGCTTCATCGGTCGACATCGGCCGTGCTGGGTGCGTCGACGCGAGGCGTCTGGCGGGGGATCACGGGAGCGCTGCGACCGGTGCCGGCGGCCGCGGTGGGCTTGTCGCCGGTCGACTTCTCCTCGTGGTACTCCTCCTCCACGTTGACCTCCCACACGTCGTGGCTGGTCCCGGAGGCGATGTTCTCGGCGGTGAGCAGCGCCGTCATCATCGAGTGGTCGGCGTTGTTGTAGCGGTGCATGCCGTTACGGCCGACGGGGTGCGCGTTGGTGACGTTCGCGTCGAGCCAGGCCCGCAGCACGTCGACGTTGCGCTGATACGTCTCGTCGTAGGTCGGGTATGCCTTGGGCATGCGCACGACGTAGCCGGTCTCGACGGCGCCTTCCTTGACCAGGCCGAGGCGCTCCAGCTCCTTGGTGGCGAACGCGACCAGGTCCTCGTCGGACTTGACCCACATCTCGTCGTTCTCGAAGACGAAGTACTCCATGCCGAGGCAGGTGCGGCCGTCCTTGACCATGTACGGCGACCAGGAGCCGAAGTTCTGGATCCGGCCGACCTTCACGTGCGGGTCGTGGATGTAGATCCAGTTGTCCGGGAAGGAGAACTCCTGCGGCACGACCAGCGCGACGGTGAGGAAGTCGCGGTAGTGCAGGTCCTTGGCGGCGAGGATGGCGTCGTGGTCGGCGGCCGGCTCCATCGCGAGGACCAGCTCGGACAGCGGCATCGAGGAGATCAGGTGGTCCAGCTCCACGCGCCGCTCGCCCTGGGCGTCGGCGACGTCGACGGCGGTGACCTTCTTGGTCTCCGGGTCGCGGTGGATGGTCTTGACCCAGGTCTGCATCGTGACGGAGCCGCCGAGCTTCTCGACGTGCTCGGTGCACCGCTCCCACATCATGCCGGGGCCGTACTTCGGGTACTGGAACTCCTCGATGAGGCTCGCGATGTCCTTCTGGTTGCGCTTGGGCATGATCGCGTTGATCACGGCGCTGGACAGCGAGAGGTTCTTGATGCGCTGGGCGGCCCAGTCGGCCTGCAGGGCCGTGGCGGGCATGCCCCACACCTTCTCGGTGTAGGTCTTGAAGAAGATCGAGTAGAGGCGCCATCCGAAGCGGGCGGAGACCCAGCCCTCGAAGTGCGACTGGTCCTTCGGCGGGCGGATGCGGGCCGCGGTGTAGGACGCGACGCAGCGCACGGCCTCCCAGATGCCGAGGTTGCGCAGGGCGTTCATCGCCTTCAACGGGTAGTCGAAGAGCTTGCCGCGGTAGTAGATGCGGCTCATGCGGGGGCGCAGCAGGAAGTCCTCGTCGGGGAGGATCTCGTGCCACAGCGCCTCGACCTCGGGCACCTTGGTGAAGAACCGGTGACCGCCGATGTCGAAGCGCCAGCCGTCGCGCTCGACGGTCTGGCTGATGCCCCCGACGACCTTGTCGGCCTCGAAGACCTGCACCGGCAGGTTCTGCTTCGCCAGGGCGTAAGCGGCGGTGAGACCGGCCGGACCGGCCCCGATGACTACAGTGGTCGGCTTCTCGCCAGACACAATGGCACTCCCTGCCAGCTCGATTACACCCCGTGAAGCGCGCGACGGCCTGGCGGCCAGCACGAACGGCGACACTAAAGGACATGTCGGTGAACGGCAACCTGCCGATCACAAGTTCATTTGCCGGTTACAGTGTCGCCGACCGCGCTCCTGAGGCACTCGTCGGACGACCGTGCGTACTTTACAACCCGTTCAGCCGACCTCAGCCGGCGTCGCCGGGCGTCGATCTCTGAAGACCCATAACCGGTACAACATGTAGTTACTGCCTGTAGTCAAAACGAGGGCGATGGCCTTCGCGACGAGATAGTTCAGGCCCATCGCCGTGAACGCGGTCACGAGGATCGCGGTCAGCACCCAGTTGACGCAGCCGAGGAAGAGGTATTTGCCGAACTGGCCGACGACCGGCGCCTGGCTCCGGAAGGACCAGATCCGGTTGAGGGCGAAGTTGCAGAAGAACGCGAGGGTGACCGCGATGAACGCGGCGATCCCCACCGGGACGCCCAGGCCGCCGTGCAACCCATAGAGCAGGCCGAAGTCGGCGGCGGCGCTCAGGACGCCGATGACCAGGTAACGGAAGGCGCTGTGCTCGACGATCGCGCCGATGCGTCCCCGCCGGACATCGACGGACTCCACCTCCACGGTCATGCCGCCCACCCTACGGCCTGGCCGAACGGGCAGTTCATGCGGCCGGAACGGCGCGACGCCGGCGCAGCCGCACAGAGTGATAGGTGCAATACCCTGCGCCGATGAGCACGCCGACGGCGACCAGCTCGACACCGGTGCGCAGCCCGGCGGGGACGAACCAGAGCTTCAGCGTCCCCTCCCCCGCCTGGTCGGGCAGGTCGACCTGGATGAGCCCGGCCGGCCCACGGTCGACGGGCAGGTAGCGGCCGTCCACGGAGGCGTGCCAGCCCGGCCAGGCCAGCGCCGCGACGATGACCCGCCCGCCGCCGGTGTACCGGATCTCCTCCGACGACGAGGAGAACGTGGACGTGACCTGGTCTGCGGTGACCGTCAGCCCCGGCGAGGTCCACGAGACCCGGCCCGACGGGTGCGGCAGGGCGGCGGTCCGGCGGATCACGGTGGCATACGCGCCGCGGTCGCCGGTCTCCCAGCCGGGCGGCGCCGCCGCGAGGTCGAACAGGTAGGGCTGGTCCCGCTGCAGCTCAGGGGTCTTCTGCAGGGTGCCGGGGACCTGACTGTTGAGCAGCGTGACGGTCTGCAGCCGCAGCAGGTCCGCCAGCGGCACGCCGGTCGCGGGGTCGGGCGCGAACACCCGCCGGTAGGCGTCGTCGCAGACGCTGCCCTCGTATTCCATGCACAGCGCGGCGCCGAACTGCTGGTTGCCCATGCCGGTGTACGCGTTGAGGCTGTCCATCCCGGCGACGTGGCTCACGTTGCCGAACAGGACCTCGCGCCAGGCCCGGTCAGGCTGCTTGTCGGCGGCCCGGACCTTGTCGAAGGAGTTCGCGATGATCAGCGTGTTGCCGTCGGACCGGTCGGCGAAGTCGGCGCGCAGCTGGGCGACGTTGTGCGGGAACTGCCAGGGCGTGATGTCGCGGTTGCGCGGGAACCAGTTGAGCTGCAGGACCAGCAGCATCAGGGTCCCGGCGATCAGGGCGGGCGTGACCAGGCGGGCCCGGTGCCGGGCGGCCAGCACGACCGCCAGGACCAGCACGCCGACCACCAGCGCCGCCTCCGCGGCCCGCCGGGCCTCGTCGGGGCGGTCCGCCCAGACCAGGTAGGTGGACAGGAGGATCAGCCCGGCCGAGCCGAGGCCGCGCCGGACGGCGTTGTCGGTGCGCAGACCGGCGCTGAGCAGCAGCGCGACGACCAGGATGACGGCCAGGAACAGGTATTCGATGAGCCGGGCCGGCCAGCGGAACATCCACAGGTTGGACGGGGCCAGGGTCAGCGCCAGGTAGGCGACACCGACGGCGGCGATGCCGGCCCGGGCGCGGAACTCCCGCAGCGCCGGCCAGGCGAACCACGGCAGCAGCGGCACGACGAACCACGCCAGGTAGGCGATCGGGGTGGTGGCGGGCCCGAAGGTGTAGAGGCGCGGCACATACGTCGGGGCGCTCAGGTTGAGCAGCTGACCGAGGCCGGGCACGAGCTGGCCGGTGTTGAAGACCCCGCCGGCCTGGCGGGTGCCGACCGGCTGCATGCCGAGCAGGGGCAGGAAGACGATCGCGGCCATCAGCCCGGCGGCGAGACCGATCACGGCCACCCCGATCGCGGCCCGCAGCTGCCGGTTGACCAGGCGCTCGACGATGACCGCGGCGACGACGACCATGACGCCGAGCACACTGTAGGGACTGCCCGACGTCGTCGTGAGGGCGGCGACGATCAGCGGCACGACCGGGTGCAGGCGGCCGCGCGCATAGCGGCGCAGCGTCCACCACGTGTGGACGGTGAGCGTGAAGGCGATGAGGTTGGTGACCCAGGCCTGCGCGTCCCAGAACAGCGTGTAACCGCTGAACGGCATCGCGACCGCGACGACGGCGGCGGCCGAGCGGTTGGCGCCATACTCACGGGCGAGCAGGTAGACGCCGGCGGCGAGCAGGACCAGGAACTCGGTCTTGATCAGGATGGCGGAGACGGCCAGGTCGGGCAGCAGCGCCACCAGCACGGCATTCGCCATGGTCAGCGGGTTGAACAGGCCGAACTGCGCCTCCCCGGCGAAGTTGCCGCCGAGCCAGGTGTCGACGTCGAGCATCGGCAGCCGCCCCTGCAGCAGCTGCTCGCCGATCAGGCGCCAGCCCGGGATGATCACCGACGAGGTGTCGTCGTAGTAGTAGAAAAGGTGCGTCTTGAGCACCGGCAGCTGCGCGGCGAACGCGACGATGACCGCCACGACGCCGAGGCCGAGCAGATCTGAGCGGCGGCGGCGCGGGCCGGGGGCGGGGGCGGACTCGACGGCGGGCCGGTCCACGAGCAGGTCCTGCACGGTGCGGGCACTCCTTCGTCGGGGCGCCCCGGAGTCTAGTCAGAACCTCGGCGGTCCATCGCCCTCCGTCTGACCGGGGCCGAAAGGAGGGCGCGGGGGGTCGAAAGGACGGCGGACGGGACCGGCCGAGCGGGGGTCGCGGATGCGTCAGCCCCCGCGTTACTGTGTGTCCGCATTGCCAGACGAGAGGCCCTCACGTGTTGTCCGTGGTTGTTCCGTGCTTCAACGAAGCCGAGACACTTGTCCGACTGCACGACCGGATCACCGCCGAGGTCGCGGCGGCCGGTGAGACCTGCGAGCTGATCTACGTCGACGACGGCAGCTCCGACGACACGCTCGCGATCCTGCGCAAGCTCGCCGCCAACGACGACCGCGTCCGCTATGTCGCGTTCAGCCGGAATTTCGGCAAGGAAGCCGCGATGTATGCCGGGCTGCGGCACACCACCGGCGACGCGATCATCATCATGGATGCCGACCTGCAGCACCCGCCGGAGCTGATCTCGCAGCTGGTGGCCATGTGGCGCACCGGAATCGACCAGGTCGTCGCCCGGCGCAACCGGGCCGGCGACCCGAGGACCCGCACGTTCCTGAGCAAGGCCTTCTACCGGCTGGTCAACCGCTGGATCGAGGTCCGGCTGGTCGACGGCGCCGGTGACTTCCGGCTCATCTCCCGCCCGGTCGTCGACGCGATCCTCGCGATGCCGGAATACAACCGCTTCTCCAAGGCCATGTTCGCCTGGGTCGGCTTCGACGTCGCCTACATCGAGTATCAGAATGTGTCCCGCCAGGGCGGCGCCACCTCGTGGACGTTCCCGAAGCTGGTCAACTACGCGATGGACGGCCTGCTGTCGTTCAACAACCGGCCGTTGCGCCTGGCGATCTATCTCGGCCTGTTCATGACGTCGATCGCCGTGGCGTACATGCTGTGGATCATCGGCGTGAGCGTCGTCAGCGGCATCGACTCCCCCGGATACGTCACATTGCTCACCGCGATCGTCGGCCTCGGCGGCCTGCAGATGATCGTCGTCGGTGTGATCGGTGAGTATGTCGGCCGCATCTATTACGAAGTGAAACGCCGCCCGCACTTCCTGCTCAAGGAGGCGCACCTGCCTCGGATCGCGATGACCGAGGAGCGCGAGGCGTGGCCGGTCCTGAACCCACTTCCAAGCCAGCGCCAGTCCTCAGAGGTCGTCGACCCGGCTCCGTAATAGCGCTCGGTGTCGCCGCGGCGCTGCTCGTCGGGATCGCGGTCGTCGCGGCCGACGACGACGACCCGTCCCCGCCGGCGGCGGTGCACGACGGCCGGGCCAGGTTTCAGGTGCTGTCGCCGACGCTGATCCGGATGGAGTACGCCCCGGACGGCCGGTTCGAGGACCGGCCCACGTTCAACGCCGTCAACCGTGACCTTCCGGTCCCGCGGTACACGAGCGACATCGAGCACGGCGAGCGCGTCATCAGGACCAGCCGGCTCACGCTGCGGTACAAGCTGAACTCCGGCCCGTTCTCCGACGGCAACGTGACCGTCGAGCCCCGCGACAGCGCCGCCGCGCACCCGGTGTGGCGGCTCGCGGGCGACTGCGACTACGGCGTCGCCTGCGAGGCGGAGCTGATGCGCCTGTCCGGCGGCGCCGGGCTCGCCGACGACCAGCGGGGCTTCACCGGGCCGGGGTTCGTCGACGGCATGCGGGGCACGATCGCGTGGAGTCTCCGCGACAGCCCGGCCGCCGGCCTGCACCGCGTCGGGTTCCGCTACGCCAACGGCGGCGACCAGACGCAGACGGCGCTGATCACCGCCGGCGACACGAAGGTACGGCTGGACCTGCCGCCGACCGGAAGCTGGGACGCCTGGGCCGAGACGGCGGCGGTCATGGAACTGCCGGCGGGGTCCAGCGGCGTGTCGGTAGGCTGCGCGAGAGCGGACGCATGCGCGTTCAACGTCGACAGCGTGGCGGTGACGGCGACCGGCGCGACGTATCCGGCGATGGCCGACGCGGCGCACAGCGCGGCGAACCTGGGCGGCTGGCGGCGCAGCCTCGACTACGCCGACGGGCCGCGGCCGCTGTACGACGGCCTGCTCAGCCGCGACGGCTGGTTCCTGCTCAACGACTCCGCCACGGCCCTGGCGACCGGGCAGCCGCGCCCCGTGCGCGACACCTACCAGGACGGTTACCTGTTCGGGTACGGCCAGGACTACCGCCAGGCGTTGAAGGACCTGCGCGACCTGACGGGCCCGGCGGTGACGCTGCCGCGCTGGGCGTTCGGCACGTGGTTCTCGCGCTACTACCCCTACAAGGACGCCGACTACCGCGACGGCATCCTGCCCGCGTTCCGCGAGAACGACGTCCCGCTGGACGTGCTCGTCGTCGACACCGACTTCAAGGCGCCCGGGTTCTGGAACGGCTGGAACTGGAACCCTTCGCTGTTCCCCGATCCGGAGGGCTTCCTGGACTGGGCGACCGGCGAGGGGCTGCGGGTCGCGCTGAACATCCACCCGAGCATCCGCGCCGACGACCCCCGCTACGCCGAGGTGGTCCGGACCGTCGGACACGAGCTGCCGGTCGGCGCGTGCGAGGCGGGCAACCCGTGCCGGGTGTTCGACTTCAGCGACCCGGTGGAGCTGCGCGCGTACTTCGACCTGCACCGCCCGTTCGACGCGCTCGCCCCGATCGTGTGGTGGCCGGACAGCTGCTGCGACTCCAGCGTCGCGACCACGCCCGGCATCTCCCCGGACAGCTGGCTCAACGCGCAGTACGCCGCGTACATCGACGGTCAGGGGCGGCGCGGCTTCTCGTGGAACCGCAGCGGCAGCGGCTTCACCGCCTACGCCGAGAGCGCCGTCTATCCGGCCGGGCCGTGGGCCGACCACCGGTACACCGTCGACACCAGCATGGACACGACCTCGACGTGGGAGCTGCTGGCGTTCGCGTCGCGCTACACCGTGCTGCGCGGCGCGATCGGCATGCCCTATGAGTCGCACGACATCGGCGGCCACAACTACCCGCAGGACGGCAACCGGCTGCCGCCGGACCTCTACGCGCGGTGGGTGCAGTTCGGCGCGTTCCAGCCGCTGCTCCGGCTGCACTCCAACCACGGCTTCCGGCTGCCGTGGGACTACCCGGGCGAGGCGCGGGACTCGGCGGTCAAGTTCCTGCGGCTGCGGGAGGCGCTGATCCCCTACACGTACACGCTGGCCCGCCAGGCACGGGACACCGGACTGCCGATGGCGCGTGGCATGTTCCTCAACTATCCAGCGTTCCGGGAGGCGTACGACTTCACGTCGCAGTACCTCTTCGGCGACGACCTCCTGGTCGCCCCGGTGACCGGGCCCGGGACGGACGGCGTGCGGATCGACGTGTGGTTCCCGCCGGGGACGTGGACGGACTGGTTCACCGGCCGCTCCTACACCGGCCCGAAGGTCGAGACCGTCACCACCGACCTCGGCACGATGCCCGTCTTCCAGCGCGCGGGCGGGATCCTGCCGACGCGCACCGACGACGTCCCCAACGCGGGCGCCGCACCGATGGACCAGGTCACCCTCGACGTCGCGACCGGCGCGAACGGGGAGTTCCGCCTGTACGAGGACGCCGGCGAGGGCCACGGCGACCGGGCCGGCGAGCTCGCCTGGACGACCGTCCGCTACAGCCAGGACGGGGGAGGCGGCGTCACCATCGGCGCCCGCGACGGCACGTTCCCGGGTGCGGTGGACAAGCGCGCGTGGACGGTCCGCCTGCACGCGGTCGGCGCGGCGCCGGCCCGGGTGCTGCTCAACGGGGCCGAGCTGGACGGCGGGGCCTGGTCGTTCGACGCGGCCACCCGCACCGTGACGATCCAGACCCCGCCGCTGCCGACCGGGGCGGAGCAGCGGATCAGCGTCGCGTGAGCGGCTCGCCCTGCGGCACGAGGTTCGATGACGGTGCCGAGCCGCCGGAAACGATGTAGGTGCCGGGGACGCCGATCGCGTTACCGATCGGCGGGATGATCGTCTCCGGCAGTGCCAGCTTCCCGCCGAGCACCACGGCGTACTGGATGTTGCCGGAGCCGTCGGACAGGTAGTCGGCGACCGGGCCGTAGAGGGCGCCGGGCTCGGTGAGCAGCAGCGGTCCGTAGGTCGCGCCGATCATCGCGCCGCCGGTGAGGGCGTCCTGCCAGCCGCGGTTGGTGGAGATCGCGACGTTGCGCGGAGCCACGAAGAAGTGCCTGGCCAACGCGATCGCGGTGTCCTTCTCGTTGTCGCCGACGAGGCTGGTGTAGGAGAAGTTGCCCCACGCCGGGAGCTGCCCGGCGCTCGCCGCCTTGCGCAGCGCCGCGTCGCCGGGGCCGCCGGCGGCGACGGTGTCGATGTCCGGGCCGATGCCGTCGAGGTAGGTCGCCGACGCCTCCGGCATGGTGCCGCCGTCGGTGAGGACCACGACGGTGCCCGGGGTGGCGCCCGCTGCCGCGCCGGCGGCAAGGGCGTCGTAGTAGTTGGCGCCGGTGGTGACGATGGCCGTCGTCGGCGCCGAGGTGATCTCCTTGTTGATCGCGACAGCGGTCTCGTAGTGGTTCTGGCCCCAGATCCGCTTCACCGTGTACCCGAGGCTCTTGAGCTGGTTCTCGATCCCCTGCGGCAGCGCGAGGGTGCCGCCGAGCAGGTACACGGTCCTGTGCCCGCCCAGCGCCCGGCTCATCTCGAGGAGCACCCGCTGCTCGACGGTGTTGCCCTGCGCCGTGATCAGCAACGGCCCGCCCTTGTTGATCGCCAGGGCCGACCCGACGAGGGCGTCGAGGTAGGTGTCGCTGCGCGACAGGACGACCGCCCGTGCGGAGCCGTCGTTGAAGTTGCGCTTGGAGGTGGCGATCGCGGTGTCGGTGCCGTCGTTGCCCCAGACGCGCGGGATGATGTTGCCCTGGATCGACTGCCACGCGACGGTGCCGGAGCCGGTGGCGAGGTCCTTGATGGTCTTGGCCGCGACGTCGACGGACCTGACCTTCGTGCCGCTCGTGACGAGGATGCTCTGCGCGTCAGGCGACCAGGCGACCGAGGTGACGTCGCCGGCGAGCGTGACGAGCTTCGCCTTGCCGGAGCCGTCCAGGCCGGCGGTCCACAGCTCGGCGTCGTTGGCCGCCGGCGTGGTGGCGGGCACGACGTAGGCGATCCTGGTGAAGTTCGGGTCGACGTCGGGCAGCGTCGCGTTGGTGATCAGCAGCGACGGGGCGGCGTCCACGGGCGTGAAGCGGTGGATGGCCGGCGCACCGCCGTTCTGCCGGCGCACGAAGAACAGGATGTCGTGGTCGTTGCCGTCGCCCTCGCGGGTCATCGACACCGACGGCAGCGTGTCCTGGATGATCGCCGGGTCGGGGTTCTCGTCGACCGGCTCGACGGAGCCCGAGCCGTCGGCGGATGCGACGTAGAGCTGGCCGTCACGGCTGAAGTAGACGCCCTCTCCGGTCGGGCTCCAGACCGGGTCCCTGTCGGCCGGGTCCGTGGTGATGGTGACCGGCCGGCCGCCGTCCTGCCGGACGGACCTGATGCCGCCACCGGGCGCCACGAAGGCGACGCGGGAGCCGTCCGGCGACCATTTCGCGCCCGTGCCCTCGGCAAGGGTCTTCGGCCAGGACCCGTCGGGGCCGGCGACCGTGATGGTGCCGCCGCTGTTGTACGAGATCTTGCCGACCGCCCCCGTGTGGGTGGCCTCGGCGCCGACCGCGGTGGCGGCGACGATGGCGACAGTGACGGCACCGATGGTGTACCGCCGGAGATACCTAGGACGCTGCATACCAGTCCTCACGCGGGGAACCCGGCGGCACAGATGGAGATCTTGGCGGCAGTCTAGGGGCGGATCCTTGTCACATCCCATCTCGGAGAGCGGCTCCGCCCGAACGGCCGATGAGCAAACCGGTACATGGTGGGCAGAACGCGGAACGGGCCCCGGCGAAGATCCGCCGGGGCCCGCTCAACTATTGCTGTGTCAGCGCTTGGCCTGCAGGCCCGGCACCGTGTGCGGGTCGGTGTCCACGTGCGGGACCAGCGACCGCGGGTTGGCCTTCTTGGCCAGCGACGGCGCGCCCGAGTAGTAGTCGAACGCGGCGCTGAACGACTCGCCGAACGGGTCGATGAGCGCGTCCGGCAGCGCCAGGTAGCCGCCGAGCATGACGCCGAGCCAGATGCTCGCCGAGTTGTCCGACAGGTACTCCGCGACCGACCCGTTGAGCTGGCCGGGGGCGGTGAGCAGCAGCGGACCGTTCGCCGCGCCGATCATCGCACCACCGGTGAGGGCGTCCTGCCAGCCGCGGTTGGTGGAGATCGCCACGTAGGCCGGGGCACTGAAGAAGAACTGCGCCAGCTGCAGCGCGGTGCTGATCTCGTCCTGGCCGACCAGCCGGTACGCGTCGTCGATGCCGAAGCCGCCCCAGTTGCTCAGCTGGCCACGGCTCAGCGCCTTGGCGAGCGCGGCGTCGCCCGGGCCGCCCGCGGTGACGACCGCGACCTGGTCGGGGTCGAGGCTGTTGAGGTACGTCGCCGACGAGGCCGGCATGGTGGCGCCCTCGGTGAGGACGATGACCGTGTCGCCGATGGAGCCCGCGGCCGCACCGGCGGCGAGGGCGTCGTAGTAGTTCGCGCCGGTGGTGACGATGGCGAGCTGCGGGTCGGCGGCGATCTCCTTGTTGATCGCGACGGCGGTCTCGTAGTGGTTCTGGCCCCAGATCCGGTGGATCGTGTACCCGAGGTTCTTCAGCTGGGTCTCGATGCCGGCCGGCAGGGCGAGGGTGCCGCCGAGGAGGTACACGTCGCCGTTGTTGCCCAGGACCCGCTTGATCTCGGCCACGACGCGCGGCTCGACCGAGTTGCCCGGGGCGGTGATCAGCAGCGGCGCGTCCTTCTTGATGGCGAGCGCCGAGCCGACGAGGGCGTCGAGGTAGGTGTCGCTGCGCGACAGCACCACGGCCCCGGCCTGACCCCGGCCCTGGTCGTCCGGCCCGGTGCCGTCGTCGACCCAGTTCCACTTGGAGGTGGCGATGGCGGTGGCGACGCCGTCGTTGCCCCAGACCCGCTCGACGCCGTTGGCGTTGATGGTCTGCCAGGCCGGCGCGGTGCCCGCGGCCTTGATCGTGGTCAGGCCGGAGCCGTCGACCTTGATCTTCTTCAGGGCGCCACCGGTGGAGAAGGCGATCTCGGTGCCGTCCGGCGAGTACACCGGGTCGCTGGACGTGCCGTCGGTGGTCAGCTGCTTCTTGGCGCTGCCGTCGGCCGCGGCCGTCCACAGGTTGCCGCCGGCGATGTAGGCGAACCGCGCGCCGTCGGGCGCGAAGTCGGGGCTGGAGCCCTCGACGAGCATGGTGCTCGGGCTCGGCGCACCCTGGCCGAACTCGTAGATCGACACCGGCTGGCCGGGCTCGGTCCGCTCGAAGAGGATCTGGTAGTTGATCGAGACGGCCGGGTCGGTGTCCTGGTAGGCGCCGGCCGGGTCCACGCTGAGCGGCGACTCGCCGTAGCCGTCGCTCTGCACGGAGAACAGCTGCCCGTTGCGGCTGAAGAGCAGCGCGAAGCCGCCCGGCAGCCACTCCGGGTCGATGTCGGCGGCGTCGTCGGTGAGCTGGACGGTCTGCCCGCCACCGCCGCGGACGGACACGAGGCCGCCGAGCGACGAGTACGCGTAGCGGCTGCCGTCGTCGGACCAGCTGCCCGTGGTGCCCGGCTTGGCGGAGCTCGAGGACATGAGGGCGGTGCCGCTGCCGTCCGGGTTGGCGCGGTAGACGGCGCCGCCGACCCGATAGGCGACCTGGCCGACCTCGCCGGCCTGGGTCGCCTCGGCCGCGGTGACGGTCGCGGCGACCGTCGCGAGGGTCACACCGCCGACGATGAGCCGGCGGACGTAAGGACGAGACAAGAAGGTTCCTCCTGGGGGGCGAACAGGCCCCGGCGAAACTCGCCGGGGCCTGTCCTGGATGAGCCGTGCTTACTTGATGGTCTTCGGCTTGACCGTGGTCAGGCCGGGCACCTCGGTGCTCTTCGCGTCGACCGTCGCCTTGGGCGTGACGGTCTGCGCGCGCAGCCCGCTCTTGGCCACCCCGGCCGAGAAGTCCACGAAGTCGTACTGACCCGCCACGCTGATCGGGTTGCCGATCTGCCCGGCGAGGTTGTCCGGAAGGGCGAGGTAGCCGCCGAGCATGATGCCGGCGGTGATGCTGCCCGAGCCCGCGTACAGGTAGTCCGCGACCGGGCCGTAGAGGCCGGTCGGCTCGCTGAGCAGCAGCGGACCGTTGGCCGCGCCGATCATCGCACCACCGGTGAGGGCGTCCTGCCAGCCACGGTTGGTGGAGATCGCCACGTTGACCGGCGCCGCGAAGAAGAACGAGGCCAGGTCGAGCGCCGTGTCCTTCTCGTTGTTGCCGACCAGCGGGTAGTAGAGCCAGTCGTCGCCCCAGTTGTACAGCTGGTTGTTGAAGTACGCGTTGCCGAGCGCGGTGTTGCCCGGGCCGCCGGCGGCGACGATGTAGGTGCCGCCCTGCTCCGGGTAGGGGTTGAGGCTGTTGAGGTAGTTCGCCGACGCGGCCGGCATGTTGCCACCGTCGGAGAGGACGACGACCGTGTCACCGGTGGCGCCCGCGGCCGCACCGGCGGCGAGGGCGTCGTAGTAGTTCGCGCCGGTGGTGACGATCGCGAACAGCGGGTCGGGCGTGATCTCCCGGTTGATGGCGATCGCGGTGTCGTAGTGCGTGTTGCCCCAGATCCGGTGGACCGAGTAGCCGAGGCCCGTGAGCTGGCTCTCGATGCCCGCCGGCAGGGCGAGCGAGCCGCCGAGCAGGTAGACGTCGCCCGACGTGCCGAGGATCCGGTTGATCTCGGCGAGGACGCGCGGCTCGACCGTGTTGCCACGGGCGGTGATCAGCAGCGGGCCCTGCTTGTTGATGGCGAGCGCCGACCCGACGAGGGCGTCGAGGTAGGTGTCGCTGCGGGACAGCACGACCGCGTCGGCGGGGATGCGTCCGGTGTCGGTGCTGGTGTCGCCGTTGTCGAGCCAGTTCCACTGCGACGTCTGGATCGCCGTGTCGGTGCCGTCGGCACCCCAGACGCGCTGGACGACGTTGCGCCGCACCCCCTGGGAACTGGGGGCGCTGCTGCTGGCCTTGACCGTCGAGGCCTGCTTGGTAGAGACGACGACCTTCTTGACCGCGCCGCCGGTGGAGTAGACGACGGTGGCGCCGTCGGCGGAGAACGCCGGGTCGGTGGCGCCGCCCTCGGTGGTCAGCTGGGTCTTGTTGCCGCCGTTGTTGTCGGCGGTCCAGAGGTTGCCGCCCGACACGTAGACGAACGTGGCGCCGCCCGGTGCGAAGTCCGGGCTGGTGCCGTCGAGCAGCTTGGTCGAGCTGGCGGGGCTTTGCGGGTTGTACTTGTAGACCCCGCCGGACCGCTCGAAGATGACCTCGTTGGTGTCGGACACGGACGGGTTGACGTCGTAGTAGCTGCCGCCCGGGTTCTCGGCCAGCGGCGTGACCCAGAAGGTCGCGTCACTGGACGCGAAGAACAGCTGCCCGTTCCGGCTGAAGTACACCCGCTGGCCGTAGGCGCTCCACGACGGGTCGATCGCGGTGCCCGAGGCCGGGTTGGTGATCTGGAGGTTGCGGCTGCCGTCGTAGCGGACCGTGTGGATGCTGCCGTCGGTCGAGGCGTACGCGTAACGACTGCCGTCCGGCGACCAGGCGCCGTTGCCGACGACCCCGGATGCGAGCACGCTCGCGCCGGTGCCGTCCTGGTTGGCCACATAGGCCGTGGAGCCGACGTTGTAGGTGAGCTTGCCGACCTCACCGGTGTGCGCTGCGTTGGCCGCCGTGGCGGTCGCGGCGACCGTCGCGAGGGTTACGCCGCCGACTGCGATTCGGCGTACGTAAGCACGAGACAAATTGATCCTCCCCGTAAAAGGATTTGAACGGACCACCGCGATGGCCGTGCCGCTCTCGCTGCCCGCGAGGCGCCGGGACGGGGTCCGACCGGGAGTTTAATCATGAATTTAGTTTTGTGTTGCCCCTGTTTCCGACCTCCGGCTGAACGTCCGATGATCAAAATGGGCTATCGCGGACGAGTCGGTCACCGGCCCGGCTGAACGTCCGATGAACGCGCGGCGACATCGCAATAAGGCGGCCTCCGATCGTCCACGGTGGACGTCCTCCGGTTGGCACTGGCGCATGCGCGGAAGGCGGCCTATTCTGGGATGCAGTAGACCGGCGCCTTCCCCCGTGGGTGCCGGTCTCACTATTTCTCCGGACGGGCACCGACCAGCGCCGCGACGACCGCGAGCAGCACGGTCCCCCCGATCACGGCACCCAGCGTGGCCCACGGAACACGCACCGCCACCGGCCCGGCGACCGCGAGCAGCGTCGTCCACAGGCCCGCGACCGCGACCACCGCGGCCGCCACGCCGAGCGCCACCCCGAGCGCCACCGTGACCAGCGCCTCGACGGCCGTCCAGGCCAGCACCTGGCGGCGGCTCGCGCCGAGCAGGCCCAGGCTGCGCCGCTCCCCCGCCCGGTCCGGGGCCGCCATCAGCAGGGTGTTGACCATCGCCAGGGTGGTGTAGGCGAGCACGATGCCGAGCACGACCAGCAGGCCGAGCCGGCTCGCCGAACCCTGCCCGGTGCGCTGCGCCGCCAGCCACGCCGCGCGGGTGACGGCCTTCGCCCGGTGGCCGTCGACCGCGGCCTTCAGCGCCGCGCTTGCGGCCGACGGGTCGGTGCCGGGCAGCAGCCGTACCTGAGCGACCGACGGCAACTCGGTGAACGCCTTCGACGCGGAGACATAGGCGTCGGCCTCGCCGCCGGTCGGCAGCACCTCGAGGACCCGCAGGCGCGCCTCGCTGCCGTCGGCGAGCCACACCCTGGCGGTGTCGCCGACCCGGAGGTCCCAGTCGGCGGCGACCTTGATCCCGTCGTCGGGCATATCGTCGACCGCCGTCGCCGGGCGCCGGACCAGCGCGGTGTCGCCTTCCAGG
Source organism: Dactylosporangium sp. NPDC051087 (assembly GCF_055586325.1). Classification (NCBI taxonomy): domain Bacteria; kingdom Bacillati; phylum Actinomycetota; class Actinomycetes; order Micromonosporales; family Micromonosporaceae; genus Dactylosporangium; species Dactylosporangium sp. NPDC051087. Next base: position 420,447 of record NZ_JBVJIJ010000004.1, read on the forward strand.
GTGTACACGCTGGTCTCGATGCTGACGCGCACGTCGACGCCCTGGACGCCGTGCAGGCGGGCGACGAGCTCGCGGTCCAGGCCGGCGGTGCCGTCGGGCACGACGAGGAAGTCGGCGCGGGTCGAGTCGGCGCGCAGGACGTTCTTCGCCTCGTCGGTCAGGTCCGACGCGATCAGCAGCGACGCCGCCAACCCGACGGTGACCAGCACGGGCGCGGCGACGGCGGCGGTGCGCCGGGCCGAGGCGGTCACGTTGCGCACCGCCAGCAGCCACCCCACCCCGGACAGTGCGGCACCGGAACGGCGACCGGACGGCGCGTCGTCGGAGCGGCGGGCGAGCACGGCGACGAGCGCCGGGGCGAGCAGTCCGGTGGCGGCGACCAGCAGCATCACGACCGGCATGTAGCTCTTGCGGTTGGTCGCCCCCGCCGGGTCGCCGAACGCGGTGACCGCCATCGAGATCACCGCGGTCGCGAGCGTCAGCCCGCCCACGACCCACCTGGCCGGCGGCATGGTCCGCGACTCGACGACCGTCTCGCGCAGCGCCTCGCCGGGGCGGACCCGACCGGCCCGCCACGCCGCCGTGACCGCGCCGAGCAGCGCCACGGTCACGCCGGTGCCGAACGCGGTCCAGGCCGGCCAGCGCGCGGTGCTGACCGTGCTCACCCAGTCCGGTGCCATGCCCCGGTCGCGCAGCAGGTCCAGCAGGCCGGGTGCCAGGGACGGGCCGGCCAGCGCGCCGATCGCCGCGGCGACCAGGGCGACGAGGAGGGCTTCGCTGTACACCAGCCGCCGGACCTGGCCGGGGAGCGCACCGCCGGCCCGCAGCAGCGCGAACTCCTGCCGCCGCTGCCCGACGGCGAACGCGAACGTGGAGGCGACCACGAAGATCGCGACGAACGCGGCGAACCCGAGGGCGATGCCGACGATCGTGTTGGCGTTGTTGCGGGCCCGGCCGTCGGCGGTGCGGCCCGGGTCGAGGCGGCCGCGGTCGTCGCCGGTGAGCACCCTGGCCCGGTCGCCGACCAGGTCCCGGACCCGCTCGGCGCCGCCGCCGGGCAGCAGCGCGTCGACCTGCGGCCGGAGCCTGGCGGCGGTGGCGTCGGCGAAGAACAGGCCCTCGCCGACCTGGCCCGTCACGGTGTACGAGCGGACGCCGTCCCCGACGACGACCCGGATCCGGGTGCCGATCGGATGGCCCGCCACGGCGATCTCGTCGTCGGCGGGTGCCCGGCCGGCCAGCAGCGCGGGCGCGACGGCCCACGGCCGCCCGGCGCCGGATCCGCGCGGCCCGTCGGCGAGCTGCGCCGGGACGATCCGGTCCACCCGCGCGCCGGGCAGCGCGGCGACCAGCTCGGTGACCAGCTCGGTGGGCAGGCCGGACGACACCTCCAGAGGTTCGCTGTCCCCGCCCCGCCACGTCGGGACGGTCAGCGTGTCGAACGGCGCGACCACCACCGGGAACGCCGCGTACCGCTGCGGCGGTCGGTCCGGCGCGGTGGCCGTGGTGGCGAGGACCTGCCCCATGGCCGCGATGAGCGCGCTGCCGAGGACCAGCGCGAGGAACGTGCCGACGAACGACCGCCACCGCAGCCGCAGACCCGCGATCGCAATGAGGATCATGCCGCCGTACCCGCCATCCGGGCGACCACCGCTGCGGCGGTCGGGGCCTCCAGCGCGCCGGTGCACCGGCCGTCGACCAGGAAGAGCACCCGGTCGGCGTGGGCGGCGGCGACCGGGTCGTGGGTGACCATGACGATCGTCTGGCCGTGCTCGTCGACGAGCGTGCGCAGCAGCCGCAGCACCTCGCCACTGGTGGCGGTGTCCAGGGCGCCGGTCGGCTCGTCGGCGAAGAGCACCGCCGGCTCGCTGACCAGGGCCCGGGCGATCGCGACCCGCTGCTGCTGCCCGCCGGACAGCTGGTGCGGGCGGTGCCCGGCGCGGTCGGTGAGGCCGACCGCGGCGAGCGCCCGGTCGACGGTGCCGCGGCCCGGCCGGCGGCCGGCGATGCGCAGCGGGAGGCCGACGTTCTGCCGGGCGGTGAGCGCGGGCAGCAGGTTGAACGCCTGGAACACGAACCCGATCCGCTCGCGGCGCAGCAGCGTGAGGCGGCGCTCGCTGAGCCCGGTGATGTCCTGCCCGGCGACCGTGACCCGGCCGGCGTCGGGGCGGTCGAGGCCGGCCGCGCACTGCAGCAGCGTCGACTTGCCGGAGCCCGACGGCCCCATCACCGCCGTGAACGTCCCTCGTGCGAACGCGACCGTGACCGCGTCCAGCGCGGTGACTCCTGAGAACCGCCTGGTGACGGCATCGAGCTCGACCATGCCGACGACCGTATGAGCGGGCGGGCGGGGCGCGGTACCGGACAGGTGACCAGTACCCTCTAATGATCATGTTGTGGGGCCGGGAAGCCGATCGGGCCGCCGCGGGTGCGCTGCTCGACCGGGCCCGCGCCGGGCGCAGCGCGGTGCTCGTCGTGCGCGGCGACCCGGGTATCGGCAAGAGTGCCCTGCTCGACGACACGGCCGCCGCGGCGACCGGGATGACGGCCCTGCGCTGTGCCGGGGTGGAGACCGAGGCGGAGGTCCCGTTCGCGTCGCTGCACCAGTTGCTGGCGCCGGTCCTGGACCGGATCGAGCGGCTGCCGGACGGGCAGGCGGCCGCGCTGCGCGGCGCCCTCGGGCTCGGACCTCCGTCGGCCGGCGGGGACCAGCTGCTCGTCGGGGTCGCGGTGCTGACGCTGCTGGCCGAGCTCGCCGAGGACCGGCCGGTGCTGTGCCTCGTCGACGACGCGCACTGGCTGGACCGGTCCTCCGCGCAGGCGCTGCGCTTCGTGGCCCGGAGGCTGCACGCGGAGTCGGTGGTGATGCTCTTCGGGGCGCGGGACGAGTTCGCCCCGGAGGGCCTGCCGGAGCACCGCCTCGCCGGCCTGGACGAGGAGACCGCCGACGCGCTGCTGCGGCACGTCCGGCCGGACCTGCCGCAGCGGATCCGGGTGCGGCTGGTGCGCGACAGCGCCGGCAACCCGCTGGCGCTGCGGGAGCTGCCCCGGGGTGCGCCGCCGTTCGTGCCGGCCACGCTGCCGCGCCGGATCCAGGACGCGTTCGCGGCGAGGATCGACGAGCTGCCACCCGACGGCCGGGCGATGCTGCTGATCGCCGCCGCCGCTTCCGCCGGCGAGGGTCTGGGCAACGTGCTGCGCGCCGCCGAGCTGCTCGGCGTGGCACCCGAGGGGCTCGGCGCGGCCGAGGAGGCGGGCCTGGTCACCGTCGCCGCGGAACGGATCTCGTTCACCCATCCGCTGCTGCGGGCCGCGGCGTACCAGCAGACCACGTTCGACCGGCGGCTGGCCGTACACCGGACACTGGCGCGACTGCTGCCGGCCGACGACGACCGCCGGGCCTGGCACCTGGCCGCCGCCGCGACCGGCCCCGACGACGAGGCGGCCGACGCGCTCGAACGCGCCGCCGAGCGGGCCCGCGGCCGCAAGGGCTACCCGGCCTCGGCGGCGGCGCTGCAGCGCGCCGCCCAGCTGACCGCGTCCCCGAGGCAGCGGACCCGCCGGCTGGTCGCGGCGGCGGTCGCGGCCAACGACGCCGGCCAGCCCGACCTGGCCCGGCGGTTCCTGGCGTCCTGTGAGCAGGTCGACGGTGACCCGGTGCTCACCGCGCAGGTGTGCGAGCTGCGCGCCCGGCTCGCGTTCGACGAGGGGTCGGCGGCGTCCGCGCACGACCTGCTGGTCGCCGGGGCGGCGGCCCTCGCGCCGGTGGACCGCAAGGCCGCCGGGCTGCTGCTCGTCGACGCCGCCCGCAACGCCTGGCAGCTCAGCGACCCGCCGCGGGTGCGGGAGGCGGCAGAGCGGCTGCACGAGCTCGGCCTGCGCCCCGCCGACGGCCTCGATCCCGCCGTCGACGCGGTGACCGCGGCGGCGAGGCTGCTCATCGACGGTCCCGCGGCGGGTGTACCGGCGATGCGCGCCCTCACCCGCACGAGGACCGGCCCGCCGAATCTGCGGCTCAACGCGGCGTTCGTCGCGGGACTCGTCGGCGACTTCGAGGCCGGCCGGGCGATCTCGCAGGGCGTCGCGGACGAGTCGCGCGCGGAGGGCTCGATCGGCTGGCTGCCGCTCGCGCACGTGACCCTGGCGGCGGCGGAGGTCTACCTGGGCCGGTTCCGCGACGCGGTGGCCACCGCGACGGAAGGGCTGCAGCTGGCCACGGACACCGGGCAACCGAACCGGGCCGGATACCTGGAAGGGATCCTCGCCTGGATCCTCGCCGTCCGGGGCGACGCGGACGGGTGCGCGGATCTCGCCGGGCGCTGTCACGACCGGTACGCGCGGAACCACATCGCCAACGGGCTGGCCTGGTCGGAGTGGGCGCTCGCCCTGCTGGACCTCGGTCTGGGCCGGCCGGCGGAGGCGTCCGACCGGCTCGACGCGGCTCTCGCCGGGCCGGTCCGCCACCAGATCCAGGCCGTCTACAGCGCCCCGGACCAGGTGGAGGCCGCGGTGCGGATCGGCGCGCCGGACCGGGCCGAGGCGGCCCGCGAGCGATTCGCCGAGTGGGCCGGCGCGGCGCGCCTCGACTGGGCCGACGCGGTCGCGCACCGCTGCCACGCCCTGCTGGAGCCGTCCTGGCCGGCCGCGAACCGGCACTTCGAGGCGGCGGTCGCCGCGCACGCGTCCAGCGGCCGGCCGTGGGAGGCGGCCCGCACCCACCTCGCCTTCGGCGAACGGCTCCGCCGCGAGCGCCGCAAGAACGAGGCGCGGACGCAGCTGCGCGCCGCGGCGGAGATCTTCGACCGGCTGGAGGCCCGCCCGTGGGCCGACCGGGCCCGCGCCGAGCTCCGCGCCGCGGGCGCCGCCGCCGCGGACGCGGCGCCGAGCGCGGTGTCGGGGCTGTCCCCGCAGGAGCTGCAGATCGTCCGGCTGGCCGCGGCGGGGCGGACCAACCGCGAGATCGGCGCCCATCTGTTCATCAGCCCGAAGACCGTGAGCTACCACCTGTACCGCGCGTTCCCGAAGCTCAACGTCTCCGGCCGCACCCAGCTGGCCCGTCTCGACCTGGCCAGCTGAGGACGCACGCGAAAGGCCGGGCCCTGGCGGGGACCCGGCCCTTCAGGCGTGGCCTGCGCGTCAGACGCGGTGCCACTTCTGGTTGGCGCCGCCGGTGCATTCCCACAGGTGCAGGACGGCGTCGTTGTTCGGGTTCCAGCCGGCGATGTCCACGCACTTGTTGGCCTGGGGGTTGACCAGGTCGCCGACGGCGGACAGGACGAACTGCTGGGCGGCGTTGCCGCTGCAGGTGGCGATCTGGATCGCCGCGCCGTTGGCGGTGGAGCCCCAGGCGACGTCCATGCACTTGTTGTTCTCGGTGCGCAGGGTGCCGTTGACCCAGTTCCAGCGCTGGTTGGTGCCGCCCGTGCAGTTCCACACGATCAGGCGCTGGCCGTCGTTGAAGTTCCAGTTCGGCACGTCGATGCACTTGCCGTGCCAGTTGGAGGCGATCCCGCTGACGTTGCCGGCCGGCGGCTGGGTGGTCGGCGGCTTCGTGGTGGGCGGGGTGGTGCCGCCGACGAACGGGCTGAGCGTGATGCCGGCCGAGCGCGGGTCGCCGGAGTGCACCAGGGACTCCTGGTTCTGCACGTCGTCGAACGCGAACCCGTACGCCTTCCCGTCGGCCATGTTCGCGTGGATGATCCGCGAGTAGTGGTTGGTCAGCGAGCTCTTGTAGAAGTCCGCCGCTCCGCCGCCGGGCTGGGTGTCGATGGTGCCGAGCGTGCCGCGGTGCAGCGCCGCGCAGAGCGTGCGGGCGATCGGCCCGACGACCTGGTCGTTGGGGGCGCCGAGCGCGCCGTCGCAGCCCCAGACGTTGCTGGTGCTGGGCTTGTTGAACGACGCGACCTGCTGGCCGGAGCCGTTGGTGAAGTTCATGACGTTGCCGCTGGTCCGGCCGAAGTACTTGATGCCCGGCTGGTCCGTGAACGGCACGACCGTCAGCGTCTTGGACGTGTACGCGTTCCAGGCGTTGGTGATGTACGGGTCGAGGTACGTCGCACTGAAGAGCCCGGCATCGGCGGCTTTGCCGGGAGCGAGAACGCGAAGGACCGTGCCGTCGCCGCGGGTGACCACGGTGTTGCCCCAGCCCGACTGGGCCTTGACCTGGTTGATGACGTTCTGCCGGCCGTTGGCGACGGGCGCGCCGGTGCGGGTCGTGACGCCGTTGCTGCCGGTCACGGTGACCTCGTGCGGCACGGCGAACATGTCGACCTGCGAGCTGTTGAGCCACAGTCCGGCGTCGTTGTAGGTGAACTCGCTCCAGTCGAACAGGATGTCGTGGTTGGGGTCGCTGGCGGACCACGGCGCCGGCTGGACGAGCCCGTCGGGGGTGAGGAAGAACTTCAGCTTCTGGCCCAGCGACATGTAGACCCGGCCGGACATGTTCTTCGGCAGCTGGATGGTGGTGCTGCCGCCGTTGCCGGGGCCGCCGATCGCGACGTCGGGCGCCGGCGAGGGCGGGTTCTGGCCCGCGGGCCAGTTGGTGAAGGTACCGCCGGCGTTGGCGTAGCCGAGGCGGCCGGTGCTCAGGTTGACACCCAGCACGTAGAGGTAGACCGCGTCGCCGCGGCCGGTGGTGTTCGTGACCGTGAAGGGCAGCAGGCCGGGTCCGACCGCCGACGCGTTGGGCATCGCGGCGATGCCGACGGGCACCGCCGCGGCCAGTGCGGCGGCCGCACCGAGCAGTTTTGTCCTGAGACGCACCGAGAGACTCCTTCGTGAGAGCGCTCTCAGCAGCATTCGTACCAGCAGTAAACGATGTCAATCGCTGAATACAAACTTAAGAATGCGTTGAGCGGGGCCCAACGTACGCGGGCCCCGCTCAACGGCGTGTTGACTTAGCGCAGCAGGGACAGCACGTTCTGCGGCGCCTGGTTCGCCTGCGCCAGCATGCTGGTGCCGGCCTGGGTCAGGATCTGCGACTTGGTGAAGGAGACCATCTCCTGCGCCATGTCCGTGTCGCGGATCCGGGACTCCGAGGCGGACAGGTTCTCCACCGCGGTGTTGAGGTTGTTGATGGTGTGCTCGAAGCGGTTCTGGTACGCACCGAGCGTCGCCCGAGCGGTCGAGATGCCCTTGATCGCGGTGTCGATCGCGGTGATCGCGGCGGAGCCGCCGGCCACCAGGTCGAGGCCCGAGGTGCCGAGACCGGTCGAGTCGAAGCCGGTCACCGCGACGCTGCCGAAGGCGGCCGTGCCGAGGTTCACGGCGATCTGGTCCGCCGTCGCGTTGTTCGCGCCGACCTGGAAGGTGCCGGTGTAAGCGCCCGCCGGGTCGAGCAGCTTCTGCCCGCCGAAGGACGTGGTGGTGGCGATCCGGTCCAGCTCGGCGTTGAGCTGGGTGAACTCGGTCTGTGCCGCCGTGCGGGCGTCGGTGTCCTGCGAACCGGTGGACGACGCCTGCACGGACAGGTCACGCATGCGCTGGAGGATCGAGTGGGTCTCGGTGAGCGCGCCTTCAGCGGTCTGCACGACCGAGATGCCGTCCTGCGCGTTGCGCACCGCGACCTTCAGACCGCCGACCTGCGAACGCAGGCCCTCACTGATGGACAGGCCGGCGGCGTCGTCGGCGGCCCGGTTGATCCGGAAGCCCGAGGAGAGCTTCTCCAGCGACTTGCTCATCTGGCTGTCCGTCACCGACAGGTTCCGGTAGGCGTTCTGAGCGGCGATGTTGTTGTTGATACGAAGACCCATGGTGATTCCTCCTTGATGCGGGTCGTACTTCGCGGGCCGTCCGTGGCCCGCACGGGGATTTCATCGGCGCCACCGCGCCGGCCATGAGCTTTCGCGGGCACCTTTTTCCGCCGAGGTGGCAAGGTCATGCGCATGGGCATGTTCGGGTACGTCGACGGGGTCTCCTTCTGGGAGCCGGGCAGGAGCACCGCGCGGATGTTCGCGGCGCAGGTGCGCGTCATGGAGGACCGGATCCAGCGCTCCAGCGGCATCCTCGGACCCGAGAGCGACGAGCTGCACTTCGATCCGCTGAAGCTGCGGGAGTTCTTCGTGTTCCTGCTCAACGACTGGAACCGGCAGCATTCGCCGGCCGTACGCGCCATGTCGCTCGGCACGATGCAGGTGCTCGCCGCGCTGGACCAGCACCTCAACGGGCCGCTGCGGGAGCTCGGCGGCAACCCCGAGATCCGCGACGGGATGCACGACGCGCTGCCGCCCGCCGGGCTGAAGCCGGTCACGTGGGGACCGCCGACCGCCCGGGACCTGCCGCCGTCGGTGCGCTTCGAGCTCGCGGCGATCGTGTTGGATCTTGTACGAGGCTGGTACCAGACGATCGACGCGCGGACCGACGGCCAGGGCTGGCAGGGTGACCGGCTGAGGGAGCTGGTCGACGGCTACCCGGTGCCCCTCCTGCTGCCCCCGCACCGGATCCCACCCGACCTGATGAGCACCGACGAGGGATATCGCCGGGTCAGCGTGATGTCGCTGTGGGACACCGTCTACGGCGTGTCCCGGCTACGGCTCGAGGTGGTGCACGACGGACTCGGACACCGGATCACCTGGCTCGGATTCGGCGATCCGCCGAGCGTGTCACGTGATGTCTGACCGCTGGGAGACCACGCGCTGACCGTTCCTCGAACGCGGTCCGGTCCGTCATGATGGTTTGCATGGTTGGCAGGTCTGACATGTCCCGCGTGGAGGCCCCGCTGGACCGGGCCGCGGTCGAGGCCGCGCTGCTGCCGTTCGGGTCGTCGCGGATGCTGCCCGCCGCCGCGTACACGGACCCGGCGGTCCTGGCGTGGGAGCGCCGGCACCTGTTCGCGGCCTCGTGGACGTGCGTGGGGCGGGCCTCCGAGCTGGGCGCGGACTGCACGCAGCGGGCGGTCACCGTCGGCGACGTCGGGGTACTGCTGACCTTCAGCGGCGACTCCGTCCGCGCTTTCGCGAACGTGTGCCGGCACCGGGCGCACGAGCTGCTGCCAGACGGCGCTTCGAACGGGCGGCCGTCGGCCGTGTGCCCCTATCACGGCTGGGCGTTCCGCCTCGACGGCGCGCTGGCCACGGCGCCCGGGATGGGACCGCTCGATCCCGCCGAGTTCGGCCTCATCGAGCTGCCCGCCGCGGTCTGGGAGGGATGGCTGTTCGTCAACGCGGGCGCCCCCGCCCAGCCCTTCTCCGCGTTCGTCGGCGACCTGGACGGGCTGCTCCAGCCGTACCGGATGGGCGGCCTCCAACTGGGTGCGCGCCACGAATACCGGGTGGCCGCCAACTGGAAGGTCATGATCGACAACTACTACGAGTGCTACCACTGCCCGCTGATCCACCCCGAGCTGTGCAAGGTCTCGCCGCCGACGTCCGGCGACAACTGGTCCCTGCCCGGGGCGTGGGTCGGCGGCTCGATGGACCTGCGGCCGCACGCGACGACCATGTCGTTCGACGGCAGCGGACCCGGACACTTCATCCCCGACGCACCGCGCCGCACGGTGCTGTACGTGGGGCTGTTCCCCAACCTGCTGGTGTCAGCGCATCCGGACTATGTGATGACGCACCGGCTGACGCCGCTGGAGCCCGGCCTGACGTCGATCGAGTGCAGCTGGTTCTTCCCCGAGGGCTTCTCGGAGACGGCCTACGCGGTCGACTTCTGGGACCTGACGAACCGGCAGGACTGGGCAGCGTGCGAGTCCGTGCAGCGCGGCCTGTCCTCACCCCATTTCGTCCCCGGCCCCCTGGCGCCGAACGAGGACGCGGTGTATCAGTGGACGACCCTCGTCGCCTCGGCCTATCTCGGCACTATGCCAGCTGCTTGACCAGCGTCTCGAACGCCAGGTCATCGCGCAGCGGCTGGCCGAAGCGCTCGTCGCCATAGGGGAACGGCGACAGCTCGCCGGTGCGCTTGAAGCCACGCCGCTCATACCAGGCGATGAGGTCCTCCCGCTGGACGATCACGGTCATCCGCACCTCGCCGGCGCCCCACTCGTCTCTCGCCTTGCGCTCGGCCTCTTCGAGGACCTTGCGGCCGATGCTGTTGCCCTGCAGCTTCGGGTCGACGGCGAACATGCCGAAGTAGGCATACCCGTCGCGGCGCTCCAGCTGGCAGCACCCGACGATGCCGCCGTCCCGCTCCGCCACGATCGTCGTCCCGATCGCCGCCGTGACCATCTCCGGGTCGGCACGCTGGCCCTCCAGCAGGTCCGCCTCGGTCGTCCACCCTTCCCGGCTGCTGTCCCCGCGATAGGCGGCCTGCACCAGACTGACCAGGGCCGGCACGTCATCGGGGCCAGCGTCTCGGAACGTCACCATGCCCCGCATTATGACCCCTCCCCGTTTAGGAACGCTCGTTCTTGACTGTTCGTTCCTTTACTCGTACCGTTGAGGCATGGGACGACCGAGGGGCTTCGACGAGCAGGCGGTGACCCGGGCGGCCGTGACACTGTTCTCCCGGCGCGCCTACGACGGCCTGTCCGTGGACGACCTGGTCAACGGCCTCGGCGTGCACCGCAACAGCCTGTACAAGACGTTCGGCAGCAAACGCGGCCTGTATCTGACCGCGCTGCGCTGGTATCTCGAGCACGACCTCACTCCGCTGCTGGCCTCCGACGCCTCCGCCTCCGCTTCGGCTTTTCCCGACCCGGCGGCACTCGACCTGCTGCTGCTGGCCGCCGTCGAACAGGCCCCCTCCGACCCGGAGGTGGCCCTGCTGGTCGGCGACGCGCTCACCCGGCTGGACGAGGTCTTCGGCCCGGACCGCGCCACCGCACTGCTGGGCCAGCGCCTGCGGGCCCGCATCAACCCCAAGGAGTAGCGACCATGGCAACCGTCACCATCGACCGCGACACCCTCGTCGTGGAAATCGAAGGCATGGACAAGCTCTGGGCCCTCAAGAGCCGCCTGACCATCCCTCTGACCAAGGTCCGCGGCGCCACCGCCGACCCCGGCATGATCCACCAGCCGAAGGGCATCCGCGCCCCCGGCGCCCACATCCCCAACGTCATCACCGCCGGCACCTTCCACCTCGACGGCGAAAAGGTCTTCTGGGACGTCCGCGACCCGGCGAAGGCGATCGTCGTGGAACTCGCCGACGCCCAGTACGCCCGCCTGGTCATCCAGGTCGACGACCCCCGCACCACGGTCTCCCTGATCGAACACTCCGTCCGCAGGTCGTGACTTTCGGTCATGCCGCTGGACGTGGTGGTGTGCGACCTCGATGATGGGGGTGGCGCCTACCGGGGGGAGGCGGCAGCCGTGCCACGACCTTACTTTTCTTTGTCAGCACCAGATTCAGCCATCGGCCCGGTCGATTGGAAGTCCCGCTTCGCCGAGCGGACTGCCGAATATGAGCGTCGGCGTGCGGAGCGGGTGCGGGTGCGGGTGCGGGTGCGGTCGGAGTTCGCCGCGGCCCGCGCGCATGGCCTGGCCGCCCGTCACGCCGCGAAACTGACCCGCCTGCGCAACGCTCGTCTCCTGTCGCCGCCTGCGGCCGACCCACCTCTCGCGCCGCCCGACCGGCCGATTCCTCCACCGGTCACGGCCGCCCCGACCACAGTCCGACCTGGGCGCCAGCCGACAGCCACCACGGCTCCGACCGCAGTTCGGCCGGGGCTCCAGCCGACAGCCACGGTGACCACCATCCCGGCCCGACCGACCACCGCGATTCCGGCTCAGATCACGATCACGGCCGGCCCGACTGCAGTCCGGCCTGGAGCCCAGCCGACACCGACCCCGGCCCGACCGACCACCGCGATTCCGGCTCAGATCACGATCACGGCCGGCCCGACTGCAGTCCGGCCTGGAGCCCAGCCGACACCGACCCCGGCC
>NZ_JBVJIJ010000004.1:432369-486912 GCF_055586325.1 Dactylosporangium sp. NPDC051087
CCCGACCGACCGCCGCAACCGCTCCGACCACAGTCCAACCCGAGCCCCAGCCGACAACCATCCCGGCCCGGCCTACCGCGGAAGCCGCTCCGACCACGACCCGACCGGTGTCTCAGCCGACGGCCACAGCGGTCTCCGCTCCGGTGCGCCGGGCCGCGGCCGGCGTTGTCTCGACGCGCCGTGCTGCCACGCCGGCCCGCCCATCGCCCGAACCCGCACCGGCGATCGCGCAGTCTGCCGCTCTGCCGGCATCGCCACCTGGCTGTCGATCGCCTGGACCTTCACCGCAGCCGGGTGACCAGTGTTCGCGCCCGAGTGACCGCCGTTCGCGCTTACGTTTCCAGGGCTCGAGTCCGCATCGTCACGCCCAGCAGCTCGCGTCCGCGCCTGCCCGGGTCAGCATCAGCGCCTTCGCCACCACTCCACGCCCAGCCGGCAACCCCCCGGACCTCGGCATCCGGCACCTCCACGCCCAGCACCGTGCCCGCCAAGGGCCGAGATCCGTGCGAGCAGGTCGCGACACCCGACCTGACCCTGTGTCAGGCCCGAGACCGACCCCGCGCGACCAGCCGACCCGAACCGTGCCGGCCTCGACCGTGGACCGCCGGGCGGGCCCGCACGCTGGGCACCAAACGGCGCGGTCCGGCTTAAGATCCGCATCGCAGGGTCGTAGCGCAGAGGTCGTCGCACCACCTTTACAAGGTGGGGAACGCCGGTTCGACTCCGGCCGGCCCTGCCTCCCGGCCGCGACTCACGCCTGTCCGCAGAGAGCGCCGCCCGTCCTCAACCGAGCGTGCCGTCACCCGAGCCCACCGCGTCCCTCACCGGGTCCACCGCGCCCGCTCCCCCTTTCACCGAGCCGAGCGCGGTCCTCGGCCCACCCAGCGGCGACCGCACACCCTCAAACAGATGCCACCCGGCCTGCGACGAGACAACGCTGCCCGCGCCGGGGACGACTCCACCTCGGCCGCACACCCCAAGCCGCGACCAGGCCAACGACCGGCTCGTGTCGTCGGCAGTCCGAGAGTCTCGGTCGCGGGTGGCGTCCGCTGACGTGCGCCGATCCCGGCCGTCGCTGCCCCAACCGTCGCGGTGCTGCGACGGTTGGGGCCTGGGAGGTTAGGGTGCGGCGGGTGGGCGTGGTTGTGCTGGTCGATGATTTGCGGTCGTTTGTCGACGGGCGGGTTGCCGTGGTGGCGCGGAGCAGTACGGCTGGGGTGGAGGTGTTGCGGCGGCTTCGGGGTGGGCGGATCGACGAGTTGTGGCTGGATCACGATCTCGGGGGTGAGGACACGGTGTGGCCTGTGATCGAGGTGTTGGAGGAGGCGGAGTTCGGTGGGGAGCCGTTCGACGTCGGTGTCGTCCTCATCCACTCCGCGAATCCGCCCGGCGTCGCCAAGATGCGGCAGGCGCTGCTCAGGTGGGAGTACGAGGTGCGGGTGGTCACCGGGACCCCCGACCTGGCGTACCTCGGCAGGATCCACCAGGCGGATGGGGAAGAAGGCGGTTAGGGCGGTGGCTCAGGGGTAGTCGGCCGGCCGGTACATGACCGGACGACAAACTGCACGGGGCAAGCGATGACGCTGAAGAAGACGCTGACCTACGCCGCCTGGGCGTTCCTCATCTATTTCATTGCCTTCCGGCCGCAGGCGGCGGCGAACGTCGCCAAAGGGCTTCTGGGGCTGATCGGTGCGCTCGGTAAAGGGTTCGGGGACTTCTTCGGGACCCTTGTCGCCTGACGGGAGCCGCTGCCGGGAGCCGCTTGGATAGGGTCGGTGGATGGCGTACCGGTTGCGGCAGCGGCTCGTGGACGACTTCGCGGAATGGGCGGGGGTGGACGACGCCGAGAAGGTGCGGGTCGGTGGGTTGTTGCGGGGGCGGACCGATCCGACGTTGTGGCGCAGCGGGGACCTCAACCAGTTGTTCATGCGGCAGGTCGCGGCGCGGGAAGAGGTTGAGCCCGGGCTGGCCGAGCATGGGCTCGACGACGTGCGCGGGTTCATCAGGTTTCTCGACGTCACGGACCGGATGCACCCGGGCAGTGCCAGGCCGGCCGCGCTGGTCAAGGAGCTGGACCGGCTCAAGGTGAAGTTCCCGGCGGCCATGACCGGCAAGCCCAGCACGGCGCCCGCGCCGCCGCGGGAGCCGGCGCGGATCCCGGTCGGGGAGGAAACGGCCCAGGTAGGGCGCAGTGCGTTGGTGCGGGACCTGGCCGCGCTGGCCGGTTGGGTCGGCGAGGAGGGCCGGCCGCGCGACGACCGCGGCGAGGTCCGCAAGGCCGACCGGCAGGGGCTACGGAGCGCGCTCGGGCTCAGGGACGGGACCGACCCGGTGCTGGCGGCGCTGTGGCTGGCGGCGGTCGAGTTCGACGTGATCAGGCTGCGCCGGACCAGGGTGACCGCCGGGCCGGGCGCCGGACTGGTCCGTGACGTCCTGGCCGGCACGGCGCCGGAGCGGGAGGCCCTCGACCTGTGGTCGGGGCTCGCCGACATGCTGATCCATCCGGTCACGCCGCTGCACTCGGAGAAGGGGGCCGAGCAGATCCGCGGCTGGCTCGACCCGTGGACGCCGCTGTTCCTCGAACTGCTGAGTGAGCAGGACGGGCCCGCCGAGCTGGACGGGCTCATCGACCGGCTGCTGCTCGAGCAGGCCGGGCGCCTGCCGGTCGGGGATCCTCGGCTCTTCGCCGGGCTCGCCGCCACCTCGGTCCGCAACATCCTCGCCACGCTCGCCCGGCACGGCGCCGTCGCGGTCGCCGGCTACACGTCCGACCCTGAGCGCGAGGCCGAGGCCGCCGCGTGGGGCACGACCGTGTGGGCGATGTGGCCGGAGCCCGGCAGCACGATCGAGCTGACCCCGCTCGGCCGGCACCTGGTGCGGCGCACGTAATCAAACACGTGATCAAGCCGCGATCCGAAACCAGCAAGCGGCGATCCGAAACCAGCAAGCGGCGATCCGAGAACGGCGAGCGCCGCTCCGAAACATCAAGCTGCGCCTCGAAACAGCGAGCGGCGGTCCGAAACCCGCAACGGCGCCGATACACTCGGCCGCGGCAGGGCCGTAGCGCAGAGGTTGTCGCGTCCGCCTCATAAGCGGGAAGGACGCCGGTTCGAATCCGGTCGGCACTGCCCTCGACGACATGGGGGCGCGGTGCGGGTGCCGGGGTGGATGATCGAGCGGGCCACCGCGCGGCGCCTGGCCGGCGACTGGCGCGGCGCCTGCGAGGCCGCCGGCGTCGACGTCGAGCTCGACCTTCCCGGCATCGAACGGCTGCACGGCTCGGCGACCGCCCGCGAGCTCGAGGACGATCTGCGCCATCTCGTGCCTGATCTGCTGCGGTGGTACGCGCCGCGGCGGCCCGACGACGGGTTGCTGCGCACGGGGTTGCGGCTGCCGCTGGCGCTGTTCCCCGACGCGCACGCGCTGGTCGTCCGGCCACCGGCCCGCCTCGACCGGCCGCAGCGGATCGCCCTGCGGTTCGAGCGGCTCGGCGCCGGTGCGACCGGCAAGCGCGACGATTCGCTGCTGCTGGTCCGCGATCGCTGGGATTCCAGGTGTACGAACGAGCTCCTCACCCGCTGCGGCGGCACCGACCGGTTGCCGTTCTTCGAGGCCGACGGCACGCGCAGGGAAGGCGCGGCGACACGCACCGAGCGGGCGATCCAGCTGGACGAGGACGGCAGGCACGCCGAGGCGTGGGCCGCGGCCGGCTTCGACCTCGAGGTGCTGCTGTTCGAGCCAGGCTGGAGCCGCGACCGCATCGACCCGGCGGCATTCGCTGGCCCCGAAGCCGAACCGGGAACCGAAGCCAGAGCCGGAGCCGAGACCGGAGCCAGAGCCGGAAACGGAGCCGGAGCCAGAAACGGAAGCGGCCAGGAGGAGAAGCGGCGCGAGGTCGTCGAGCGGTCGCTCACCTGGCTGCGGCCGGTCCACACCGCGCTCGCCGACGCGACCCGGCGCGTCGTCGCCCACATCGGGGACCTGCGCCGCGCCGCGCCCGTGGAGCGGATGGTGGACGAGACCAGGTGGACCGGCGGGACCAGGACCACGGTCCAGGTGCCGGGCCCGCGGGCCGAGCCGATGCCGCTGCACGTCGACGAGCGGGCCGGGCTCGTGCGGATCGACGTGCGCGGCCGCTGCATCGTGCTGGACCGGCTCGACACGCCGCGGCCGCGGGCCAGGCTGGTGGCGGGTGTGCCGTACGGCAAGGTCGACGAGGCCAGGCGGCGGGCCGAGGTCGCCGAGTTCGGCCTCGAGCTGGACCGGGTGCCGAGGATGCCGCACGCGCTGGCCCGCCGGCCGGAGGAGCTCACCGCCCTGATCCGTGGCGACGCCGGCCCAGACGAGCTGCATCCGCTGGTGCACCGGACGCTGTTCCCCGCCGGAACCACACCCGAAGCGAAACCAGTGACCGTGCGGGACCGGGTGAGGGTCCACTGCGGGGAGCGGATCCACGAGGTGGTCCTGCGCGACGGGGCCATCCACATCCAGGACACGCCCGCCGAGGTCCAGCGGGAGCGCGCGATCAGGGCCTTCGGCGGGGCGCCGAGCGGCTGTGTCGCCGCGGTCGACGGCTGGCGGGACCACACGGTGCGGATGCCCGGCCAGATGCGGGGTCTGCGCCGCGAGCTGATGCTGCTCGTCCAGCAGGGTGACGGTCCGGCGGTGACCGCCGCCCTGGACGCCGGGATCGATCCGCACGTCCGCGACGAGCGGGGCCGCACCCTGCTGCACCTGCTGCCGTGGCTCTTCGGGGCGGATCTCCTCGCCCGGCTGCTGGCCGCCGGCCTCGACGTGCACGCCCGCGACGACAACGGCGAGACGCCGCTGCACCCGGCCGTCGACTTCGGCACCCCCGGCCTGGTGCGGGGGCTGCTCGCCGCGGGCGCCGACCCGCAGGCCCGCTCGGAGCGCCCGTATTCGCGGGTCGCCATCTGGACCGGTCGCACCGACCTCGAGTTCCTGCGGGCGCTGAACCACTACCGGTGATCGGGCCCGGCCTTGGCCGTCCAGTGGGGATCACCGATCCCCTGATGGTTGACGCGTTGCGGAGGCTGCACTACCTTCGCGTCTACTGCAAGCCTCTTCCCGAATCGGATCCGCCCGTAGCCGATTCCGGGAGTCTTCTCCCATCAGGAGGCACGTGTGTCCACGCATCGTCGCGACGTCCTCAAGCTCATCGGCGCCGGCACGGCCGGCGCGCTCCTCCCCTTGTCCCTCGGCGCTCCCGCACACGCGGCCGGGTCGGTCGTGGTCCCGCTCGACGGGGCGTGGCGCTTCGCGACCGACCCGGGCAACACCGGCGAGGCGGCCGGCTGGGCCACGCCCGGCTTCAACGACTCCGGCTGGGCGACGCTGCAGATCCCCGGCAACTGGGACGTCCACGACGCCTGGGCCGGCTATCGCGGCTGGGGCTGGCACCGGCGCACCGTCGCGTCACCCGCGGTCACCGCGGGGCAGGTCGTCCGGCTGCGGTTCGAGGCCGTCTACTACCGGGCCAGGGTCTGGTTCAACGGCGTCTACCTGGGCGAGCACTCCGGTGGCTACACGCCGTTCGAGTTCGACGTGACCAGCCGTCTCGCCGCCACCAACACGATCGTCGTCGCGGCCAGCAACACGTATTCGATCGGCGCCTGGTGGCCGTGGGGCGGGATCAGCAGGTCGGTGTCGCTGACCGTCGACGCGCCCGTGCGGGTCGAGCGGCAGCACGTCATCGCCACCCCGGACCTGACCACCGGCGCCGGCACCGTGGTCAACTGGGTGACGCTGTCCAACGCGGGCGCCACCGCCAGGACCGTGACCGTGCGCAGCACGTATGCGTGGGGCACGCCCTCGACGACGGTCACCGTCCCGGCCCGGGGGACCGCGGAGGCGCGCCTGGACAGTGCCGTCCCCGCGGGCGGGTATGCGTTGTGGAGCTTGGACAGGCCCAGCCTGTACACCTGCGAAACCACCGTCGTCGAGGGCTCGACGGTGCTGCACGGCAAGACCGACCGCTTCGGATTCCGCAAGGTCGAGGTGCGCGGCACGGCGATCCACCTCAACGGCGAGCCGAGCCGGTTGAGCGGCTACAACCGCGTGGGCGACGACCGGGTCGCCGGCGCGACCGAGCCGACCTACCTGGTGCGCCGCGACCTCGACCGGATGAAGGCCGCGGGCGCCGGGCTGATGCGCATCCACCACGTGCCGCAGACGCCTGAGCTGCTCGACTACGCCGACGAGATCGGCATGCTGCTCATCGAGGAGATCCCCGTCTGGGGGTCCGGCGCCAACCTCGACCCCGCCAACGAGGTCACCCGGGCAGAGCTGCGCGACATGATCCGCCGCGACTACAACCACCCGTCGATCGTCGCCTGGTCGGTGGCCAACGAGATCCGCGGCACCAGCGCCGAGGGCATGACGTTCGTCCGCGAGATGATCGCCTACATCAAGTCCTCATTGGACAGCACCCGCTTGTGCACCTACGTGAGCAACACCTATGCCGGGGCGTCCACGCCGGCCGGGGAAGCGTTGCAGTACACCGACTTCGCGTGCCTCAACATGTACGGCGGCTTCGCCGGCAACGTCGACCACGTGCACGGCCTCTACCCGGACAAGCCGATCTTCGTGTCGGAATACAGCTCCGACAGCTTCACGTTCCCCACCAGCCGCGAGGACATCGACTTCCGCACCACCAGCGACGCCGCCGCGACCGCGTTCGTCAGCCGCCCGTGGGTGGTGGGCAGCTCGCACTGGACCTTCAACGACTACCGCAGCAGCTTCGGCGGCACGTCGCCCAACCAGGTCCGCGGCTGGGGCATCCAGAACGTGTGGGGCCAGCGCAAACGCGCGTATGCGCAGCTCCAGGCCACCAACAGTCTCGTTTCGGGGCTCGCCGTCGCCACTTCGGGCGGGCTGAGCCTGCTTTCCGTGTCCGCCGGCGCTTCCCGGATCCTGCGCGGGCACCGGCTCGCCTGGCAGGTCACGGACGCTTCGGGGGCGGTGCTGGACGGGCGGATCGTGCCGTTGCCCGACATCGCGCCCGGCTCCGGCGTTTTCCAGCGCGCGGTCCGGTGGACCGATCCGGGCACCGCCGTGCGGCAGCGGCTGTCGCTGCTCGCGCCCTCCGGGCACGAGGTCGCGGTGGCCACTTCGGACCTGCGGGTGCCGGCCGCGCCGGTGATCCGCTCGGTCGTCGCCGCCGACGGTGCCGTGCGTGTGGTCTTCGACCGGGTCGCCAACGCCGACGGATACCGGGTGCTCACCTCGACGGGTGTCACCAGCGCCGACACGATCAACGGGTTCGCCGACGTGACCGGGCTGGCCAACGGGGTCGCGGTGCAGGTGCGGGTGGTGGCCTTCAACGGCTCCGGGGTGTCCGCCGCCTCCACGCCGTCCTCCGTGACCCCTTCGGGGACGCTGGCCCTGCCGCCGCGGATCCAGGACGTGGTGCCGGTTTCCGGCGGGCTGGTGCTCGGCTTCATCGTCGCGCCGGGCGCGACCGACCATCAGGTCGAGGTGCTCGGCGGTCCGTCGTTCACCACGTCGTTGAAGGGCTCGGTCCGGATCGTGACCACCGGGACCTCGGTGCGGATCAAGGGCTCGAACACGGTGTGGAGCTCGTTCGCCACTCCTGCCGGTGGGTTCGCCGTGCTGGGCGTCCTCGCGGCCGACGACCGGCTCGCGGTGCGGATCGCCCCTGATCCTTTCGCGGAGCGGTACGAGGTGACCGCCACCGGCGGCGGGCGCACCGTGGTCCGGGTCGTGGAGTCCTCGGCCGTCGAGCTGCTGACCGTCACCGGGCTCGTCGCCGACGCCACGCATCAGGTGAGCGTGCGGTGCGGGACCGCGGCCGGCTGGTCCGCGCCTGTCGTCGTGTCCGCCCGGACCACCGTCGTGCTGCCCACCGGCGCACCGGCCACGCCGACCGGGCTGAGCAGCTCCACCAGCGGTGGCGTGACCACGCTGGTGTGGTCCGCGGTTCCCGGCGCCGCCGGGTATCTCGTCTCGGCCTCCGACTGCGGCAGCGTGCCCACGTCCGTCGTCGTCACCGGCACCTCGCTCGTGCTCGGCGCGCAGGGCGGCGTCGCCGGCGTCGCCTACCGGGTCACCGCCGTCGGCGAGGGCGGCACCAGCGCGGCGTCCGCCGGCTACGTCGTGCCCGGCACGCCCGGGCCGCGGCAGGTCACCGTCACGCCGCTGGACACCGCCGCCGACTGTGCCGGTTCCGTGCGGTACCGCGAGACCGGCACCTGGCTGGCGAGCAGCCTCGCCGGCGTGGACGGCACCCCGAGCCGCTACAGCAACACCGCCGGCTCCACCGCCACCTGGGCCCCGACCCTGCGCGCCGCCGGGACCTACCGGGTCGAGATCTGGGTCCCGCCGAACTCGAGCAGCGCCACCGCGGCGGCGTACCAGGTCACCCACGCCGGTGGCACGGCGTCCTTCACGGTGAACCAGGTCGCGGTCGGCGGCGCCTGGCACCCGCTCGGCACGTGGTCCTTCGCCCAGGGCACCGCCGGCAAGGTCGTCCTGACCGCCGGCACGACCTTCGCCCGGGCCAACGCGGTCCGCTTCACGCCCGCCTGAAAAATGCGCGTCGCTCGTCCTGCCGCGATGCCAGGATGACCCGATGCAATACACCATCAGACCGGTCGTCGATTCGGACTGGCCCTCGGCGAAGGAGCTGCGGCTCGCGGCCCTGCAGGACCCCGTCGCGTCGATAGCGTTCCTGGAGACCTACGACCAGGCCGCTTCGCAGCCCGACGAGTTCTGGCAGGGCCGCACCACGACCGCCGCCGAGGGCAGCACCGTCCACCAGTTCATCGGCGCTTCCCCATCCGGCCGCTGGCTCGGCACCGTCACCGTCCTCGTCGAGGCGCCCGGCTTCGAGGACTACTTCGGTGTGGTGGTGCCGGCCGCCCAGACCCACCTCGTCGGCGTCTACGTCCGCCCGGAGGCCCGCGGCACCGGCCTGGCCGCCGCCCTGTTCGACGCGGCCCTCGCCTGGTCCTGGTCCCTGCCGGCGCCGTCCCCGCAACGCGTCCGGCTCTACGTCCACGCCGACAACACCCGCGCCCAGTCCATGTACAAGAAGGCCGGCTTCACCCCCACCGGCACCACCGTCGAAGCCGCCGCCGGCACCGAGCACGAATACGCCATCTCGAGAGCGGACGCGACCGGCTGAGCGACGCGGGCGTCGGTCCGCCCCGGTGCGCCGCGAGGTCGAGTAGCCTGCTGGTGGCGCGGCAGGGCGCCGGCGGTCCGCGCGGAGGGCACAGCCCACCTGAGGAAGAGATTCGCTGCGCCGGTGTCGTCCCTCCTTTCCGGCCTGAGCTTGCGGGCGCCAGGCATTCGGACAAGGAGGCCATCGTGCCGATCCGCCGTCTTCCCGACCGGCCCAGTGTCGAGCATCTCCGGAATCAGGCCAGAGCGCTGCAGCGGGGCGAGGGTGCCGACCTCGTCAGGGAGTTCCACCCGAGCCCGCCCGAAGTCCTGCGGCGGTCCGACGCGTTGCTGGTGGTGGCCCGGTCGTATGGGTTTGCCAGCTGGCCCAGGCTGCGGGCGACCCTGGAGGTCATCGAGCGGTTCACGCGGTCGCCGCAGCACGAGAGCGACAGCGAGCTGCTGGTGCTCGCCTGTCTCACGTACAGCCGCGACAACCCGGAGCGGTGGGACCGGGCACGGGCGATGCTGGCCGCGCGGCCCGAGCTCGGCAGCCAGTCGGTCTTCGCGGCGGCGGCGGTCGGGGACGCCGCGGCGGTGCGGGGGTTGCTGGACCGGGATCCGGGGCTGGCGAGCCGGCAGGGTGGACCGCACCGGTGGGAGCCGCTGCTGTATCTCGCGTACTCGCGCATCGGCAGCAGGGCCGCGATCGAGACGGCGCGGTTGCTGCTGGAGCGCGGCGCCGACCCCAACGCGGGGTTTCTGTGGGACGGGCTGCCGTCGCCGTTCACGGTGCTGACGGGGGTCTTCGGCGGGGGTGAGGGTGGGCAGCCGCCGCACCCCGAGGCGCAGGCGCTGGCGGAGGTGCTGCTCGCGGCCGGTGCCGACGCGAACGACAGTCAGACGCTGTACAACCGCGGCCTCCAGAGCGGGGACGACGCATATCTCCGCCTGTTGCTGCGGCACGGCCTGGGGCGCGGCGACGGCGGGGTGTGGCACCGGCGGCTCGGACCGACCCATCCGACGCCCGCGCAGCTGCTGCAGGACGAGCTGATCAAGGCGGCTCGGCACAACGCGGTGGAGCGGGTCGGCCTCCTGCTCCGCCACGGCGCCGATCCTGAGGGCGTCGGCACCACGCACCCCATCTTCGAGGGGCTCAACGCGCGGCAGCTGTCCACCATGTACGGCCACACGGACCTGCTGCAGAGCGACGATCCAGTGCTGCGGTTCCTGGGCGAGTGCATGCGCGGCGAGGCCGTCAGCGACCCCGCGCTGGCCGGGACGGCGATCAGCAGGCGCCCGCACCACCTCGTCGCGGCCGCGAGCGACGGCCGGACGGCGGCGGTGCGGCTCATGGCGGACCTGGGGTTCCCGTTCAAGGGCACCGACGCGCTGCACGAGGCGGCGCACAACGGGCACCTCGAAACGGTGCGGGCGCTGGTCGGGCTCGGCGCGGATCCGGACCGCCGCGAGCCGCGGTTCAACGCCACGCCGCGCGGCTGGGCGGAGCACAACGGCAAGCGGGACGTGGCCGACTACCTGGCGACCGTGGAACGTTCTCGATAGGCGCGTGGTCGGGGCGCGGCAACTGTCGAAGCGCTTGACATGTCCCAGGGGCATCCACAGCATGGGAGCGCTTCCATCCATGCTCTCCGATTGGACCGCCATGCAGATCGGAATTCGCCGCGGCGCTGTGGCCGTCGCGGCGTTGCTGCTCACGACAGGACTCCCGGCGGTAGCGGCCGCGGATCCGGCACCCACCACCGTCACCGTGAACGCCCGGGCGGGACTCGCGACCGTCCCGGACACCGCGCTGGGCGTCAACGACGCGATCTGGGACGCCGAGCTCGGCACCACCGCGGTGTCCGACCTGCTCGGCGCCGCCGGGGCGCAGATGCTGCGATACCCGGGCGGCTCGTACGCCGACATCTACCACTGGCGCGACCACACCGCGCCCGGCGGCTACGTCGCCCCGAACACCGACTTCGACACGTTCATGGGCTCGGTGCGCCGGATCAACGCCCAGCCGATGATCATTGCGAACTACGGCACCGGTACCGCCGAGGAAGCCGCCGACTGGGTCCGCTACGCCAACGTGACCAAGGGCTACGGGGCGAAGTACTGGACGATCGGCAACGAGAACTACGGCAACGGCCACTACGGCACCGCGTGGGAGGCCGACAACCACGCCGACAAGAGCCCGCGCGCCTACGCGGAGGGCGTGGTCGCGTTCGCCGCCGCGATGAAGGCGGTCGACCCCACCATCAAGATCGGCGCGGTGCTCACCACCCCGGGCAACTGGCCGGACGGCCTGGTCGGCTCCGGCGACGCCGGCACGTGGAACCAGGTCGTGCTCTCCGTGGCCGGCCCGTCCATCGATTTCGTCGACCTGCACTGGTACCCGGGTGGCGGCTCCGCCGCGGAAGCCCTGACGAAGACCGACCAGATCGACGACATCATGTACCTGACGCGCCAGCAGATCGCCCGCCACGCGGGAGCCGGCGCGAGCCGCATCAAGGTCAGCTTCACCGAGCTGAACGTCGGCGTCGGCCAGAACACCCAGCCGGGCGCGCTGTTCCTCGCCGACGCGTACAGCAGCCTCCTGGACAACGGGGTCTTCACCGTCCAGTGGTGGAACGTGCACAACGGCATCGGCACCGTCTCCACCGTCGGTGGGCAGACCGACTACGGCGACTTCGGCATGCTGTCCAGCGGCGGCTGCCAGACCGGCGGCACGGTCTGCGAGCCGCCGCTGAACACGCCGTTCGCGCCGTATCACGCGTTGAGCGTCATGAAGTCCTTCATCAAGCCCGGCGACCAGCTCGTCCGCGCCGCCACCGGCGACCCCCTCGTCGCCGCGCACGCCGCCCGCCGCCCGAACGGTGACCTGGCTGTCCTGCTCATCAACAAGGACCCGGACAACGCCCGGCCGGTGGCGCTGCGGTACTCCGGCTACTCGCCCGCCGCGGGCGCGCCGACGGTGACCACGTTCACGAACGGTGCCGCCGCTCCTGTCAGCGGCACCGGTGGCACCTCGGCCGCGCAGACCCTGCCCCCGTATTCCTTGACGCTGCTGGTACTGCACCCGGCGGCCCCCGTGACCGGTGCCCCCGCGGCGCCCGGCCAGCCCACGACGACGGCCGTCGGCGCGACCACGGCGACCATCGCGTGGCCGGCCGCACCGACCGGCGCCGGCGCCAAATACGAGGTGTACCGCCAGAACGGCGCCATCAGCGAGCAGCTCGGCGAGACGCCCGGGACGTCGCTGCAGGTGTACAACCTGAACCCCGGCACCCGCTACACCGTCAACGTCATCACCCGCGACACCGCCGGCAAGGTCTCCTGGTCCTCGCCGCCGCTGACGTTCACCACGACGAGCCCGGCGACGAGCACCTGCGCCGTCCGCTTCACCGACGTCAACGACTGGGGCAACGGCTACGTCGGCAACATCGATATCACCAACACCGGCCCCAGCCCCATCAACGGCTGGACCCTCACCTTCACCTGGCCCACCCCCTGGCAGACCGTCTCCGGCAACTGGAACGGCAACTGGACCCAGACCGGCCGCGACGTGAAGATCACCAACATCGACACCAACGGCGCCCTCGCCGCCTCCGGCGGCACCACCAGCACCGGCTTCGTCGGCGCCTACAACGGCCCCAACGTCCTGCCGTCGGCCTTCCGCCTCAACGGCACCGTCTGCACGGTCGCCTGATCCTGCTTTTCCCGCACGTCTTTCCTGCATGTCTATTACTGCATGTCTTTCCTGCATGTCGCCGACCCGGTGGGCTGCCCTGCCTGCCGGGTCGGCGCGCGAGAACGACCCGGGACTTCTACTGCCGCGAGTGCTGGAGCAGATCCAGCCGCACGCCGAGCAGCCGCACAGGACGGTCGAGGGCGAACTTGGCCAGCACCGCGTGCGCCGTACGGGTGATCTCGTCGAGGTCGGTGGTCGGGCCGCCGCGCAGCTTCATGACCTTCACCGGGGTGCGGAAGGAGGGGAACCTGACCTTGACCGCCACGTGCGTGACCTGCCGGCCCTCGGCGGTGACCGCGGCGCCGAGGGCACGGGCCAGCGTCGTGAGGTGGGAGGAGAGCTCGTCGCGGTCGGTGACGTCCACCGTGAACGTCGTCTCGCGGCTGCGTGAGCGGGCGACCCAGGGTGTCGTGTCGACGGTGGTCTCACCGAGGCCACGGGCCGTCAGCGACAGCCATGCGCCGGAGCGCTCGCCGAGCTGCGGGACGAGCAGGGCGGGATCGGCGGCGGCCAGGTCGGCGACGGTGTGCAGGCCGAGCGCGGTGAGCCGCTTCGTGGTCTTCGGGCCGACGCCCCACAGCTCGCCGGCGGGCAGCGCGCCCATCTCGGCGAGCCACGTGCCGGCGGTCAGCTGGTGGATGCCGCCGGGCTTGGCGAAGCGGGCGGCGTGCTTGGCCGTGAGCTTGTTGTCGCCCACGCCGACCGCGCAGCTCAGGCCCGTCTCCTCGAGCACCTTCCGGCGTACGTCCGCGGCGAGCACCAGCGGCTCGTCGGTGTCGCTGCCGAGGAACGCCTCGTCCCAGCCGTACACCTGCAGCCGCACGGGAAAGCCTGCCAGTGTGGCCATGACGTGCTCGGACGCTGCCTTGTAGGCGGGCGGGTCGGACGGCAGGAACACGGCGGTGGGGCAGCGGCGCGCCGCGACCCGCAGCGGCATGCCGGACCGGACGCCGGCCGCTCTCGCCTCATAGGACGCGGTCGCGACCACCTGCCGCGGCCGGTCCGGGTCGCCGTCGCCGCCGACGACGACGGGCAGGCCGCGCAGCTCGGGCCGGCGCAGGACCTCGACCGCCGCGATGAACTGGTCGAGGTCGACGTGCAACACCCACCAGCTCACCCCATCAACGGTAATGGAGAATCGGGGCGTGCCTGGCCCTGATCTCGGTTCGCTGCGCGGCGACGGCGGCGTGTTGCACTGGCTGGACGGCGGGCGGCTGATGCGCCAGGACGCCGGTGACGTGACCCCGCCGGGCGTGCGCGTCGGGGGCGGCGCACACACGTACGGTGGCGGCGACCATCTCGTCACGGCCTCCGGCATTTGGTGCGCCACGCCCGAGGGCCTGTTCCGCGACGGGACGCTGGTCGCCGAGGGAGCGTTCGGCGACCTGGTCCTCGGCGACGGTGAGCTGCTCGCGGTCCGGGAGGACGGGTCCGGCGACGCGCTGGTCGCGGTCCCGCTGGCCGGCGGCGACGTCCGGGTGCTGGCGGAGGCGGCCGGGTTCTTCGGCGCGCCGCGGCCCACCGAAGGCATGCTGGCCTGGACCTGGTGGAGCGCGCGGGACATGCCGTGGGACGCGTGCGAGCTGTGGGTCGCCGCCTACGATCCCGGCGGCCAGATCGGCGACCCGATGCGGGTGGCGGGCGGCCCGGACGAGTCGGCGCTCGAGCCGCGCTGGGGTCCCGACGGGATGCTGTACTTCATGTCCGACCGGACCGGCTGGTGGAACCTGTACCGCCACGACGGCACGGCCATCGCCCCGCTGGACGCGGAGTGCGCGGCGACGCCGTGGGAGCTCGGGCACGCGTCCTACTGTTTCCTCGCCGACGGGCGCATTGCCATGATCGTGCGCGAGGGGCCGGGACACCGGCTGGTGGTCGCCGACGGGTCAGGGTCGGTCTCGCCGGTGCCGACGCCGTACACCTCGATCGAACCCTGCCTGGTGGCACTGGGCTCCTCGGTGGCGCTGATCGGATCGTCGCCGGAAGTGGAGCAGCGGGTCGCGATCGTCGATCTCGACGCCGCGCTTCCGGAGCAGTTCGTCGTGCAGGGCTCCGCGCAGTTGATGGTGCTGGTGTACCGGCCTTCGGACGCCGCCGCGGACCGTCCGGCGCCGCTGATCGTGCGCGTGGGAGCCGGACCGCGAACGGACCCGGGGTATTTCACCAGCCGCGGCTTCGCGGTCGCCGACCTCGACGCCTCGGGGCGCGAGTCCCGGCAGGCACTGCGTGCGGCCGACCACCGGGCCCTGGTCGCACAGCTGATCGCGGCCGGCCACGCGACCGCCGGCCAGGTGTTCGTCCAGTCCGCGGACATCGACCCCGCGACGGCGCCGCGCTTCCTCCGCCCGCTCGCCACCACCCCGTCGCAACCCTCGGACTTCGCGATCGTCGAAGTTGTCGTACCTCGTGGCTAGGCTCGGTTGCGTCGAGGTCGGGACCACGGGGAGGTGCCCTCATGACCGAGCCGGTCGTCGGTGGGTCCTTGGTCGTCGGTGGGTCCTTCGAGGATCTCGCCGGCTTCCTCGAGCGGCCGGTGCCGGGCGGGTTTCCGGTCGACGTGGTGCGGGAGTGCGTCTGCAGGTCGTGTGACGGGCGCCGGTTCGAGGTGCGGGTGATGGACACGGCGCAGGCGGTGCGGCGCACGTGCCTGGACTGCCGGCGGCACGACCTGATCGCCGACAGCGTCGAGTATTGGGACGACGACGAGGACGTGCAGTGCCGGTGCGCTTGCCCGTGCGGGGCCGAGGAGTTCGCGGGGGCCGTCGGCTATTCGCTGCACGAGGAGAGCGACGACGTCCGCTGGGTCGTGGTTGGCCTGCGGTGCCTGTCCTGCGGCCGGCTCGGCGTCTATGAGGAGTGGAAGATCGCCTGGGGCCCCAGCAACTACCTCCTGGACCTGGCATGAAACCCCTCGCGGCCAGTCATCTGCGTCACAATTCCCCACCGGCGTGGCGGGGAATCGGTGAGGGGTGGGCGGGGTTGTCGGCGATATGACGACGATCGGGTTCATCGGTAGTGGGTTCATCGGCGGGACGGTGGCGCGGCTGGCGGTCGCGGCAGGATATGACGTGGTGGTGAGCAACTCCCGCGGTCCTGAGACGCTGCAGGACCTGGTGGCCGAGCTCGGCCCGCGGGCCAGGGCGGCCACCTCACAGGAGGCGGCAGAGGCCGGGGACATCGTGGTGGTGAGCGTCCCGTTCAAGGCCTATCAGGCGGTGCCGGCCGCACCCCTGCGCGGCAAGGCCGTCATCGACACCAACAACTACTACCCGCAGCGGGACGGCACCTTCGCCGAGCTGGACGAGGCGACGACGACCAGCAGCGAGCTGCTGCAACACCACCTCGAAGGCGCGGGCGTGGTGAAGGTCTTCAACAACATCTTCTACAAGCACCTGGGCTCCCTCCCCCGCCCGGCGGGCGCCACCGACCGGTCCGCCCTGCCGGTAGCCGGCGACGACACGACGGCGAAGCGCGCGGTGATCGAGTTCCTGGACGCCATCGGCTATGACGCCGTGGACGTGGGCGCCCTGGCGGACGGGTGGCGCTATCAGCCGGACACCCCGGCGTATGGCCCTCCGTATGGCACGTTCGACGACCCGGCCGGCCACCCTGCCAGCGCCGACGTGGTGCGGGCCGCGGTCGAGAAGGCCGAGCGCTAGCGACAGACACCCGCGTGCGCCAGAGACAGCAACCCTCCGCCGGCCCAGCGAGGCGGCAGGCCAGCTGAGCGGGGCGGCTGGCTGAGCGGGGCGGCCGGCTGAGCGGGGCGGGCCGGCTGAGCGGGTCGGCGGGTCGGCGGGTCGAAGGTGGGTCTGAGAGTGCGTTGTGTTACCTCGATGTGATCTTTGCTGACTGTGTCAGTGAAGATCGCATCTGCGTCTATGTGTTTGTAAACCGGCGTACGAGTCTTCGCTGACCGATCTGCAGTGGGCGGTGCTGGAACCTCTTCTACCGCGTCGGGATCCGCGTCGTGGTGGACGGCCGCTGGTCTATGACCGGCGGTTGATCATCGACACGATCCTGTACGTCCTGCGTACCGGGACCGCGTGGCGGCATGTTCCTCATGATCTGGTGCCATGATCTGGTGCCGTGGGACGTCGCTTACCGCTGGTTTCGCTGCTGGAGCACCGACGGCATCTGGAATCGGGTCCACGATCAGCTGCGGGCTCTGGTGCGTGCCGCCGAAGGGCGTGACCCGCAGCCGTCGGCCGCGGTGCTGGACTCGCAGACCGCGCACAGTCACGAAGGTGGTGATGCCATCGGCTGGGACGCGGGCAAACGCACACGTGGCCGCAAACGGCACATCCTCGTCGACACCAGCGGGCTTCTCCTCAAGGCGGCCGTGCACGCCGCCTCGGTGCAGGAACGTGCCGGCGCCAAGCTCGTGCTCGCCGGTATCACCGCGACATTTCCGTTGCTGGGACTGGTCCGGGCCGACACCGGATACGTCAACCGCGTCGATCAGGGGCTCCTGGCCTGGGCACGGGAGCACGCCGGTGCCGAACCGCAGATCGTGCCGCGCAACGCCGACGTGAAAGGCTTCCAGGTGCTGCCCCGGCGGTGGGTGATGGAACGGACTTTCTCCTGGTGAGGACGGTACAGAAGGTTGGCCCGCGACGACGAGCGCAAACCCGCGCACGCTGAAGCGATGATCAAGGTGGCGATGATCCGGCTGATGGCTGCCCGTCTGGCCGGTGAGGACATCAAGCCGCAGGGTCCCATCGAGACCGAAGCAGCCCGACGCCTGAACGACGAACTCAACCAGAAGTAGCCCTCCAGTTACCCAACACTCTCTGAGGCAGGTGAGCGGCGAAGGTGCTGCGCGGGCGAGCGGCGGGGATGCGGAGCGTCGGAGCGCCCGGGTGCGCGTTGGCGAGCGGCCGGGCGTCAGCGATCAAGAGACCGGACAGCGACGCCGAGTTGGACGGGCTGCTTCGGCGCAATGAGGGCGACTGAGGTGGCAGGTTCCTGCTTGTTGTCGGCCAGCGACCGGTCCGCCTCCACGATGGCCAGCGCCAGCCGGCGCGCCTCGCTGCGACGGATCGCCTGTTCCCGCGTTTCGGTGCGGGCGTCGCGGCGACGAGCTATCACGGTCAGTCGCGGCCCGCTCATCGCGTCAGGCAGCAGTTCCCGGTCCGCGTCAGACCCGGTCAGCAGCAACGCCCGGAGCCGGTTGACCTGACGGGTCTTGGTCGTGACCATCTTCTTGCCGGGCGCTGAGCAGGGTCCGCAGCGCCTCGCGTTCGCCATCGCAGCGTGGCACCGGCAACTTCTCTACCGGCAACTGCAGGGTGCGCAGCACCGCCAGATGCGCATCCAGCGCATCGCTCTTGCCCTGACGGCGCGCCGACCGGCTCGGTCGTTCGCAGCGAAGCCCTCCGCATCGTTCGTGATCTGCAACGTCGCCAACGGCACCACCACCGACGACGCCATCTCCAACGTGTGCGTGTCCAGGTGCGTGTCACCACCAACGAACCCCTCTCGCCAGAGAACCGGAAACGCTCCTGGCGGGTGGCACCGAACGGTACATCTGTGACGGGTCACGCGACGCGTCTCGGACAGGCTTCTGATCAGGCCAGTCGGTGCGCCAGGTCGGCGCCGACACCGGGACGACAGGTCCTTCGAAAGGCACACCCACAGGCGGCCAGATCAAGCGAGAGCCAATCCCACGCATCGGCACCGATCATGGCAACAGCCCCACCGGGACCGCCGACCAGTCGCGTCGGCGCAGAGCGCCGCGACGCCGAACACTCTGGCGCTGAGTGCCTGCCGCGGAGTGGAGCACCAGTTGCCAAGCAGAGCACGGCGGAGCCGCGTGGCGGGTGAGGGGGTAGAGGGGCGGGTTACGGTGGAGCGATGGACACGCTGGGGCGGTTGGGTGAGGAGTACTTCCGGCTGCACTTCGATGCCGATCCGTTGCTGGCCACCGTGTTCGGGGTGGAGGGGCGGGACGCTGAGGTGCCTGACCCGAGCAGGGAAGCGGCGCACGCGCAGCGGGGCAGGCTGGCGCGGGTCGAGGCGGAGCTGGGCACCGTCGCGCGGGAAGGGCTCAGCACGCAGGAGAAGATCAGTCATACGATCCTGAGCCGGCTGCTGCGGGACGAGCAGCGGATTCTGCACGACGGGATCAGTGAAGTGGCGGTGACCGCGAGCATCGCCGGGCCGCTCGCGCAGGTCGTGTCGGCGGTGCCGATGACCAGGGACGCGGCGTATGTCGCCCGGCTCGGGAAGCTGGCCGGGTATTTCGACGGGCACGCCGAGCGGTACGGGCAGGCGGCGGCGGACGGACGGTTCCCGACCGCGCTCGGGGTCCGGCAGGCGATCGCGCAGGTCGACGGGTATCTGAGCACGCCCGTGGAGCGGGACCCGCTGCTGCGGCAGGCGCCAGAAACAGCCGACCTCGTCAAGGAAGAGGTCCGGCCGGCGCTGGTCCGGTTCAGGACGGTGCTCGCCGAGCAGCTCCTGCCCGTCGCCCGGGGTGACGGTGAGGTCGGGCTGTGTCACGTGCCCGGTGGGCCGGAGGCTTATCGCACGCTGATCGGGGCGTACACCACGACGGCGCTCGGGGCGGAGGAGATTCATCAGATCGGGCTGGACCTGGTGGCCGGGTTGCGGGAGGAGTTCGCCGACCGGGGCGGGCGGGCGCTGGGCGCCAAAAGCGCCGAGGAGACGATCACCCGGCTGCGGGGCGACAAGGAGCTGCGGTTCACCGCGAAAGAGGAGATCGTCGACGCGGTGACGCAGGCGCTGCGGCGGGCCGAGGAGGCGGTGCCCGACTGGTTCGGGGGCTACAGCATCGCGCCGTGCGTCGTGAAGGAGATGGACCCGGCCGAGGCGGAGAACTCGGTGCTCGGGTATTACGTCGCGCCGGCGGCCGACGGGTAGCGGCCGGGGGCGCACGTGGTCAACACGTTCCGGCCTGAGTCGCGGGCCAGGTTCGAGTACGAGGTGCTCGCGTTCCACGAGAGTGTGCCGGGGCATCACCTGCAGATCGCGGTCGCCCAGTCGCGGGACGATCTGCCGCGCTTCCGGCGGTTCACGTACTTCGACGCGCACGGCGAGGGCTGGGGCCTGTACACGGAGCGGCTCACCGACGAGATGGGCCTCTACACGTCGGAGCTGAGCCGGCTCGGGATGGTGTCGTTCGACGCGTGGCGGGCGTGCCGGCTGGTCGTGGACACCGGGATGCACCACTTCGGCTGGTCGCGGGAGCAGGCCATCTCGTACATGCGGGAGAACACGGCGTTGACGGAGACCAACATCGCCAACGAGGTGGACCGCTACATCGCGATGCCGGGGCAGGCGCTCGCGTACATGCTGGGCAGGCTGCGGATCCAGCAGCTGCGGGAGCGGGAGCGGGCGGCGCTGGGGCCGGCGTTCGACATCCGCGCGTTCCACCACGAGGTCCTCGCGCACGGGCCGCTGCCGCTGGACACGCTCGAGGAGCTCGTGGCGGCCAGATGGTAACTTTCACGCCGAAAACATTTCGGTCCGCGTAAACCCGGGCGCGGCACATCGGAGCATTGACAGACGTCAACCCTGACGCCACGTTGTCGAAAAGGATTTCGGCAACGGAAGGAATCAGGTCCATGCTCCGAAGAATCGTCGTGCCCCTCGCCGCCCTCGCGATGCTCGCCGGGGGCGCCACGGTCGCCGAGGCCGCGCCCGGGCAGAGCGACAACCTCGCCCGCACGGCTACTGCGACCGCGTCGTACACCTCGCCGTGGGAAAGCGTCGCCGCGGTCAACGACGGCATCGACCCCGCCACTTCCAACGACACCGTGAACCGCCGGTGGGGCACATGGCCGAACACCGGCGAACAATGGGTCCTGCTGACCTGGTCCGCCGCGCAGTCGCTCAGGTCCGCCGATGTCTATTTCTTCGACGACAACGGCGGCGTCCGTACGCCGAGTGCGTGGCGACTGCAGTCGTGGAACGGTTCGTCCTATGTGGACGTCTCAGGGGCGACCGGCTATCCCACGGCCGTCAACCAGTACAACGCCGTCAATTTCTCCGCCGTCAGCACCACCAGGCTGCGGCTCGTCCTGCAGAGCGGCGCGGCCTCGGTCGGGGTGCTGGAGCTGCGGGCGTACACCACGGCGATCGGCCAGAGCAGCGGCGGCTGGAATCCGCCGGCCGGCCTGGTCACCCCGCTCAACCAGGTCTGGCAGCACGTCGAGCAGACGTATCCGAACCTGTACGGATTCCGGAACTACGGCTGGGACCAGGTGTTCGCCAACCGGGGCAGCATCAACTACTGCGTCCGCTGGGACTCCAGCGCACCGGTGAGCGCGGCGCTGCGCGACCAGATCC
The DNA here is from genome assembly GCF_055586325.1 of Dactylosporangium sp. NPDC051087. NCBI lineage: Bacteria > Bacillati > Actinomycetota > Actinomycetes > Micromonosporales > Micromonosporaceae > Dactylosporangium > Dactylosporangium sp. NPDC051087. Next base: position 453,584 of record NZ_JBVJIJ010000004.1, read on the forward strand.
ACGCGTCGCTCGCGCGGCAGTTCAAGAAATGGATGGACGTGATGGCCGGGCACAACGGCTGGCCCTACCAGAATGTGCCGCTGAAGGTCGTCGGCTGGGCCGTCCGCGACCGGGCGACGCTGCAGTGGAGCGACAACTCGGTCGACGTCTACGTCAACAACATCCGCGAGAACGCGCCGCAGTGCTCGGAGCCGTGCGGCCGGTTCTTCAACGTGAGCGGCAACTACCCGAACTGCCCGGGCGGCGCCTCGCACCATTACGACATGTCACTGTGGCTGACCGCGGGAATGAACGGCGGCGCCGGTGGCGACTGGGGTCAGCGGGTCGGCAGCGAGTACTTCGTCGGCGCCGTCAACAACGACAACATCCACATTCTGCTGCACGAGATCGGTCATAGTTTCGGTCTCGACGACTTCTACGACTGGACGCCCACCGGCGTCGGCGGCTTCCTCATGAAGGCGGGCTCCGCGACGTCGATCACCGAGTTCGACGCGTGGATGCTGCGCGACTGGTGGCGCCACCTGAAGTCCAGATACGGCTACTGAAGGGTGCGGTAGACCAGCGACCACACGCCGGCGCCCGAGGGGGCCCGGCCGGCGGTCAGGATCAGCAGCGTCGCGGTGGCGGCGACGGCAACAGCGACAACCCCCACGGCCACCGCGAAAAGACGGGACATGCGGCGCACGGTAGGGCCGGCCGGAGACGGCGGGCAACGCCGCGGCGCCGCATGGCCCGCGCACCAGCGGAGGCCCGGGAAAGTTTCAGATCCCGCGGAGCTTGTCGGGGTTGGCAACGTTGTAGATGCCGGCGATGAGCCCCTGCTCGTCGAGGTCGAGCGTCAGGGTGCCGATGACCCGACCGGCGCCGCGGAACACGATCCCGGGCCCGCCGTTGAGCTCGACGAGCTCCACGGTCATGTCGGCGAGCTCGACCCCCTGGTACGGCTGCCGGCCCAGCGTCGCGAACCACGCGGCGACCCGCGCCGCGCCGGTGACGGGGCGGGTCGCCTGCCGGACCTTGCCGCCGCCGTCGGTCCACACGGTGACGCCCGGCGCGAGCAGCTGCATCAGGGTGTTGATGTCGCCGCCGGTGGCCGCGGCGAAGAACCGCTCGGTGACCTCGCGCCGCTGCGCGGACCCGGCGTGAAATCTGGGCCGGCGGGCCCGCACATGCTCGCGGGCACGGTGCCCGGCCTGCCTGACGGCGTCCTCGGAGCGTTCGACGGCGGTGGCGATCTCCGCGTGGGTGAAGCCGAACGCCTCCTTGAGCACGAACACGGCGCGCTCGAGGGGGCTCAGCGTCTCCAGCACCACCAGCAGCGCCATCGACACCGAATCGGCGTCCTCCTCCGCGGTGGTGACGATCGGCTCGGGCAGCCACGGCCCGACGTAGACCTCCCGGCGGGACCGGGCCGCCCGTAGCCGGTCCATGGCCACGTTCGTCAGGATTCGGATGATGTACGACCGTGCGTCGACCACCTCGGACCGGTCTGCCGAGGACCACTTCACCCACGCGTCCTGCACCGCGTCCTCGGCGTCGGTCGCGCTGCCGAGGATCCGGTACGCCACGGAGAACAGCAGGCGCCGGTGCTCGAAGAACACGTCGGTCGTCATGATCATTACAGTGCCAGGGCGACCGCGACCGGTGCCATGTACATGAGCGGAAACACGACGTGCGAGTACGACCTGGCGCGCAGCACGGTGATGACGGCGCCCGTGAAATAGAGCACGAGGCCGATCCCGGCGGCGACACCGATCGCGGGGACGACCAGTCCGGCGAGCAGACCCAGTACACCGGCAGCCTTGGCGGCACCGAGCCACGGCCACCACGAGGTCGGGACGCCATAGGCCGCGAGCGGCTCGACGACCCACCTGGCCCGCATGAAGACGGAAACGGCCGAAAACCCGACCCAGAGCGCCGCGGCGATGGTGATCACGATGTTCATGACCGCAGGACGGATGCCGGCGCGCCGAATGTGACATGCGAGTGGCGTCCGTCACACCTGCCGTTCGGCAAAGTTGCATCATCATGCAGTGGGATGCATATACTTTCGACATGTCCAAGGTGCTCACCTCCCTGCCCGTCGGTGAACGTGTCGGAATCGCCTTCTCCGGTGGCCTGGACACGTCGGTAGCTGTCGCGTGGATGCGCGAGAAGGGTGCGGTGCCCTGCACGTACACCGCTGACATCGGGCAATACGACGAGCCCGACATCGCGTCGGTCCCCGGCCGCGCCGGCGCTTACGGCGCCGAGATCGGCCGCCTGGTCGACTGCCGCGCCGCGCTCGTCGAGGAGGGCCTCGCGGCCCTGGCCTGCGGCGCGTTCCACATCCGCTCCGGCGGCCGCGCGTATTTCAACACCACCCCGCTCGGCCGCGCCGTGACCGGCACCCTGCTCGTGCACGCGATGCTCGAGGACGGCGTGCAGGTGTGGGGCGACGGCTCGACGTTCAAGGGCAATGACATCGAGCGCTTCTACCGCTATGGGCTGCTGGCGAACCCGTCGCTGCGCATCTACAAGCCGTGGCTGGACTCCGCCTTCGTCACCGAGCTCGGTGGCCGCAAGGAGATGTCCGAGTGGCTGCTCGCGCACGGCCTGCCCTACCGGGACAGCACCGAGAAGGCGTATTCCACCGACGCCAACATCTGGGGCGCCACCCACGAGGCGAAGACCCTGGAGCGCCTCGACACCGGCATCGAGATCGTCGACCCGATCATGGGCGTCCGCTTCTGGGACCCCGCGGTCGAGATCGCGACCGAGGACGTCACGATCGGCTTCGAGCAGGGCCGCCCCGTCACGATCAACGGCAAGGAGTTCGGCTCCGCCGTCGACCTGGTGCTGGAGGCCAACGCGATCGGCGGCCGCCACGGCCTGGGCATGTCCGACCAGATCGAGAACCGCATCATCGAGGCCAAGAGCCGCGGCATCTACGAGGCGCCGGGCATGGCGCTGCTGCACACCGCGTATGAGCGGCTGGTCAACGCGATCCACAACGAGGACACCGTCGCGGCGTACCACAACGAGGGACGTCGTCTCGGCCGCCTGCTGTACGAGGGCCGCTGGCTGGACCCGCAGGCGCTCATGCTGCGCGAGTCCCTGCAGCGCTGGGTCGGCTCCGCGATCACCGGCGAGGTGACCGTGCGCCTGCGCCGGGGCGAGGACTACTCGGTCCTCAACACCTCCGGCCCCACGCTGAGCTACCACCCCGACAAGCTCTCGATGGAGCGCACCGAGGACTCCGCCTTCGGCCCGCTGGACCGCATCGGCCAGCTGACCATGCGCAACCTCGACATCGCCGACTCGCGGGCCAAGCTGGAGCAGTACGCCCGCATCGGCATCGTCGGCAGCGGCCAGCACCGCCAGCTCGTCGCCGGCGCCGAGCAGTCCTCGACCCAGCTCATCGGCACCATGCCCGAAGGCGGCGCCGAGGCCATCGCCTCCCGCGGCGTCGCCGAGACCGGCGAAGAGCTCCTGGACAACGCCGCCATGGAGGCCGGCACCGACTGATCGCCTTTGCCGCTGAAGCGGGGACCCTTTGCGGGTCCCCGCTTCGATGTTTCCTCGGGCTTATGGGAGGGCGCCTTCGGTTTATGGAAGGGGCGCCTTCGGCAGCGACGGCGCCGAATTGAAGACCTGCGTGCCCGCCTCGTTGTCACCGTCGAACGGCGTCACCGGCCCCTGCCCGGCACCGAGGCAGAAGTCGTCACCGGCCGGGTCGGCGAACCACATTCCGACGTGCCCGAGCTCCTTGCGGACCCGCTCCTTGCCGACCAGCGTCGAGGAGAACGCCTCTTCGACGATGAGCTTCATCTCGGTGCGCCCCTTGCCGTACTTGTCGGTGAACACGTCCCCGACGTATTCCGCCGCCCCGAACGGCAACGCGGGCACCTCCAGCAGGAACACCGTGAACGCCGTGTTCGCCGGCCCACCCGTCACACTCACGTCGAAGACGTCGAACCCCTTCACATCTGTCTCCAGCGTGACCTTCACGTCGACCTTGACCTTCGGCATGCATTTCGCGAGCTGCTCGGAGCTCGGCGCCAGCTTGAACTTGACGACTTCGGCCTTCTTACCGCCGGTCGACGAGTACTGCGCCACCTTGTCCAGCGCGACGTCCCCACTCACCGCCCCGTAGCCGACGAACGCCGCCGCCCCCGCGACCGCACCGACCGTCAGCAGCGCAAGACCCTTTCCGATTCCCATGACTACCTCCCATGTGGGCTCCCTCTGCGGCCCGTCACCGCCGGACACCCCAAGGCACGGGTCCCGCAAGGCATTGGCTCACCAACGGTGATGTCATGATCGCGACACCCTGCCGGTGAACCGGGCCGCTACTCGATCGCGTCGACCTCGGCGCGCTTGCGGTACTCGGCGAGCGCCGCGTCAAGGCCTTCGGCGTACTCGTACAGGCCGATCCCGTTGTAGCTGTGGCCCGCCTTCTCCAGCAGCTCGATGAGCTTGAGCAGCTCGTCCTTGCGGCCCTGCGTCATAGCGGTGTAGACCTCCGCGAAGGCCTCGTGCTCGGCGAGCGACGCGGCGTGCCTGCTGCGCGGGTCGCTCTCCAGCGCCTTCATGACCTTCGACCACGCCTGGGTACGCTCGCGGGTCAGCTCGGCCTGCCGCATCGCCAGTTCGTGGTCGGTCTGCATCTGGATGCGGCGCTGCCAGTACGGTCGCATGCTCTCGCGCACCCGTGGATCCGGCAGGACGAAGACCGAGGGGCGGCAGGTGATCTGCTCGCCGGGCTCCCCCATGACCCAGTCCTTGACCGCCAGGCGCTCGTTGAGCTGCTTCTCGAGGTCCTGTGAACGGTGCGGCTCGAAGGTGCGGGCGATCCGCTCGGTACGCAGCCGCAGCGCGTCGACCACGTCCGGCGTGTACGAGGCGATGAGCTGCTCGAACCGCGTCCGGGTCATCCGCCTGGCGTACCAGGTGAACGTCGGCCGCACGGAGAAGTCGAAGGCATCACCCTTCGCCGTCAGGGCGATCGACGCGGCCGGTCGGCAGTCGGTCAGCTCGGGTTCGAGGCCGGGATCGTCGACGATGGTGGGCTGCCACCAGTCCGCAATGCGGCGCAGCCAGGTCTCTTTCGACGGCTCGTTGAACGCGAATGCGTCAGTGCCCATGGTGTCGTCCCTCCAGCATGCTGTTGACGGTGTCGAGGAGCGGGTTGTCCGGCATGCTGTGCCGCCAGAAGTACCGCAGGTAGAAGCGGGCCCGGACGTTGATCGGGCCGTCGCGCAGGACGTGGCGGAAGAGGTCGAAGAGCACCTCGGCGAGCTGCGGGTCCTTGGCGGCGAGCCCGATCCACCGTTCGAACACAGACCACGCCTGCCGCGCGGTCGCCGGGTTGAGCAGCGCGGCGGGCCAGAGCCCGGCGTGATCGGCGGCGGACAGTTCACCCTTGACGGTCTGGCGCAGCAACGCCGGCCAGGCGTCGTCGTCCACGTCCGCCAGCTGCACGAGGCAACGGCCGGCCATGTTCCGCACGTTCGCGAACGGAGACTCAGGCCAGCGCACCAGCCGTCGCATCACCGCAGCGCCGTTGGTCGTGTAGATGCCCCGGACTCCGACGGGGATGGCGTTGCTGGTCCGCTGCATGTCGTCGAAGGCCGCACGTTCCAGCACCTCCAACGCGTCGAGCGGGAAGGCGCGCCTGAAGGTGGTCGTGGCATACGTCCGGACCGCGGTGTCGCGACGGTTGCCCGGCTGCCCTACCCACGCCGCGACGCATTCCCGGACCCGCGATGTGAGCGCGGGGTTGTGCACCGCGAGTTCGCACGCGATGGCTGCGGCCTCACGGCGCGAACGGCTGTTGCTCGTGGCCCAGCGCTCCAGCAACTCCCGGCGGATCTGCTTGAAGTCGTACTCGCACAGCAGACCGGCGGCCGCGGCGGCGGGACGGGTGTCGCCAGTGGCGACCAGGTCGTCGAGCCAGTCCAGCAGTGGCTGGCGGGCCGTGTCGTATTCGTGCCAGGCGACGTCGAGCAGACCACGTACCAGCTCGGGCTGGCGGAGCTCTGCGATCCTCGCGGCGCCGACATTGCGTGCGGATGCCTCCTGGCGGATGCCGTCGAGCAGGTCGTCCAGGCTGTGCTCGAGAACGGTCTGGCCCGAGGGGTCGTGGCCGGCCATCTCGTCGAGCCGCCGGCTCAACGCCCCAGTCGCTTCGAAGACCCTGGTCAGCGGGTATCCGTTGAACACGGCGTAGGCCAGGCGGGCGGCACGCCGGTGCTGCGCGAGGCGGCGCCCCCGGTAGCCGTCCTGTGCGGTCGTCGCGGTGAGCAGATCCGCCGCCTTGGCTCGCAAGGTCGTCCGGTCGGCCAGGAGGTCGACAGCCGCGGCGCCGTCGGGCACCAGGTCGGCGAACTGCTGCGCGAACCGCACGGCGTCCGTCATGGTCGTCGCGGACAGGTGCTGCAAGTGGTGGGCACTGCAGCGTTCGAGGTACAGACGAATGCACTCCCCCTCGCATGTCGGACAGACGGCGATGCACTGGCCCCGGTCCCGCAGCCGCCGCTCCAACCAGACGAGAAAGACGTCGCGCGGGTCGGGACTCGAGTGCTCCACGTGGTATTCGACGAGCTGCCCGCTGGAAGCGGCTCCAACGAACACGACCGCCGCCCGCGCGGCGCGCGCGAGGTTGGACAGCTGAGCCAACTCGGACGGGTCCGGCTGGGTGGAGCGCGCCAATTCGACGATGTGCCCGTGGTCTGGTCTGAGGAGGTTCTGGTCCGAGAGATACGCGTGGATCGGCTCGTCGCCGACGAGGTGAAGCTGGGTGATCCGATCCGATGCGTGGGTGCGCGCCAGTCCGACCAGCGCGGCGGTGAGCCGTCCGCTGCCGGCGGGTCCGCTGAGGTACGCGACCGGGCGTTGAGCGAGCCGTTCGACCAGACGGTCGGGGGTGCTCGTCGCGGCGAAGGTGTGGATTCGCTCCAGCACCACGGCGCCGTCCAGCGGCTGGTTGATGAATCGGCGGCGGGCCTGGCCCGCGCCGACGTTCAGGACGGCACCGATCGATGTCGCGCCCGCGCCGATCGCTGACGGCCCGAGGAACTCCGAGTCCAGGATGCCGTACGACCGGATCATGTTCGCGGCCAGCGACCGCACCTCATCGTCGGTGTCCTCGACCGGCGCCGCGGCGTCCGACTGCGGCTCCGAGGGCACCGGTTGCGGTTGCCCCGATGGCGGTTGGTCTGGCTGCGGCTCCGGCGGTGCCGGCTCCGGGGGCGGCGACTGGTCGACGGTTGTCACCGGTCGGCCCTGCCGTCCCACGAGCCGTGCACGGTGCCGATGGCCGTGCCGCCCGAGCCGAAGACCGTGGGACCGTGGGTGGTGTTGCCGCTGATCTGGTACGTCGCGGGTGCCGGCTCGGCCTTCGCCGGTGGCGGGGTGGCAGGGGCGGCAGGGGCGGCAGGCGCCGGTGGATCCCAGGCGACCGTGCTCGCGTCCTCGTCCGGCACACAGATCCAGGCGTCTATCGTCAGCTGCTTGACCGTCACCGTCACCTGGGCGAACCGTTCGGGGCGCAGTCCGCGGTACTGGTGCCGCACGACGTCCTGGAAGATGCTGCGCGACACGATGAGCGCGACCGACGCCCGCGGAAACGCGCCGAGCGCCCGTCGCAGCGGGTCGGCGTCCAGCAGGCGGCTCACCTCGACCACTGCCTCGCCGGGGAATCCGTTGGCGCCGGTGAGGTGGACCAGGCCCTGGTGGATCGCGACCCGCAGGCGGACCTTCGCCTCGGGCAGCAGGCTGCGGTTGTGTTCGCGCAGGATGCGGTCGAGCGCCGGCACGAAGTCCGCCACGACGGTGGGCTCCGACGTGTCCTCCGGCAGGATCGCCAGTTCGCCGTCGCCGCTCTGCTGCGTGGTCCAGCGCGCGCGGTCGAGCCCGATGCTCGCGACCGCCTCGTCCATGACCTCGCGGAACAATTGCTGCGCCCGGTACTGCCGCAGGTTGTCCCGCGGGCTGTAGCGCTCCATGTCGACCGCGACGAGCACACAGCGTCTGGGCTGGGCCGATTCGGACACCGTCGCCACCTTTCACCGCTCAGTGCCGCACGGCGGGCGCCGGCGACCGTTCCTGTATATCGATGAGCACCGCTGGAGATTCCGTCGAAATACGGCATGACAGGAACCCGCGTATCCGTCTTCGGAGGCATTTCGCCGGGGCGGCGCGGGCTTCGATGGACCCATGAGCGAACCCTTGGAGCCACTGGAAGATCTGCGCATCGCCGTGTCGATGGGCGTCGCCGCGCAGGCCGCCATCCAGCACGCCGACACGAAGGCTGCGGTGCTGCTGACCGGGCTGGTCGGCGTGGCGGCCCTGTCCGCGAACCAGCCCGGGCTCGCCGCGGCGGCGGTACACGCCGGGACCGCCGCGACCGTCTGCATGGCCGCTCTGGCGGTGGCGATCGTGGCCGGCACCGCCGTCGCGGGCTGGCACCTGGGCAGGTGCATCCTGCCCCGCCTCGACGGCCCTGGTGGATCGACCGGCAACCGGTTCGCCCTGCCGGACCTCGGGGCGCACCGGCGGCCGGCCACACCCACCCCGGTCGAGCGGCAGCGCGACGACGCATGGGCGGCCGCAGAGGTGCTCGCCGCGATCGCGGTGCAGAAGTACCAGGCGATCCGGGTCAGCCTGCCGTGGGTCGCCGGCACCGCGATCGGGTCAGTCGGCTGGTGGTGCCTGTCCGCCACCATCGGCGGACAGTAGCCGGACGGTCGCGAATGGTATCGTCTGGGATGACTGTCGTCGATGTCGGCACCGCCACTTGGCCGCCCGGCACCTACCTGCACCGGCTGACCGCCCAGGCCCGCGACAGCCTGCGCGCCATGGCCCCGCGCCGCCGCGCCGAGCCGGGTGACGTGCTGATCAGTCAGGGCGCCGAGGAGCACCACGTCCTGCTGCTCCAGGCGGGCATCGCCAAGGTCACCGCCCTGACGGCCGAAGGTGTCGAGTCACTGCTGGCGATCCGCGTCGGCGGCGACCTCATCGGCGAGATGTCCGCCCTCAACGACCTGCCCCGTTCCGCCACGGTGACGGCGTGCACCCCGCTGGCGTACAGCGTGATCCGCCGCCAGCGACTGCAGGCGTTCCTGGAGCAGCAGCCCAGCGCGGCGCTCGCCCTGGCCGGCATGGTCGCCGACCGGCTGCGGTGGGCGAACCAGTTCCGGGTCGACTTCACCGCGTACTCCGCCAAGGTCCGCGTCGCACGGGTCCTGGTCAAGATCGCCCTCGCCTACGGCCGCCGCACCCCGACCGGCCTGGAGATCGGCTTCGAGCTGAGCCAGTCCGAGCTGGCGAGCCTGTGCGGCGCGGCCGAGGTCACCGTGCAGAAGTCGCTACGGGACTTCCGCCGCGCCGGCTCGATCGTCACCGGCTACCGCACGGTGACGGTCATCGACCTGGACGGCCTGCGGCGGGCCGCCGAGCTGTGACCGCTACCGCCGGGGTCTGGTGATGGACGTCCGGGAGGTCGGCGATCGCGACGCGGTCCTCGGTGGCGAGGGTGCGGGTCGGCAGTGCCGGATCAGGCGGTGGCGGGTTTCGGGCGGGCCAGCCACACGCCCGTGCCGTACATCGCCAGGCCCAGGGCGATGAACGCCGCCGCCACCGGGTAGCGCAGGCCCGAAGGCATGTACGTGGCCAGGAACCAGCTGTGGCGCAGGGTGTCGTTGGCGACGAAGACGGTGGCGAGGATGCCCTGCGGGACGAGGGGGATGGCGCCGAGGCCGAAGCACCAGCCGGCGACCGCCTTCTGGGTCTTCGTCAGGTGGTCGAGCTGGAACGACTTCCGGGTCGAGGGCTTCCGTCCGGTGCGCATCGTGTCGAGCAGTTCGGGGCCGTGGGAGAGCAGGCGGCGCTCGGCGAGGCGGCCGAAGCCCCACCAGCACAGCGTGCCCGTCGCGACGCCGACCGCGACGCCGAGCCAGCCGAACCAGATCGCGGCCAGGGCGGCCGGTACGCCGGTGAGCACGACCAGGGCGAGCATGAGATACGCGAGACCGGTGAGACCGCCGTCGTCCTCGCTGGTGCGCAAGGGGTTGCCGGCGCGGCGGTGCGGGTCGGTGCCGGGGACCAGGGCGTAGAGCGCGACGAGCGGGACCAGGCCCGCCGCGCCGCCCAGGAGCGCGGCCAGCAACGCGAGGACCAGCGGCCACGGCCCGCCGACCAGGAAGGTGAACCCGACGGTCACCAGCACCGCGACGGGGGCCTGCACCGACAGCCACGCGAGCTGGCGGCCGCGGACGTCGACGGCGCCCGGAGACATCAACGTCAGCCAGAGGGCGGTGCCGTCGGAGCCGTACAGGTTGGACGACATCGCGGCGGCCATGACGACGAAGATCGGGCCGGCGTACGGGAGCATGCCGTTCCAGCCGACGAGGAGCGGGCTGGCGGCGAAGCAGATGCCGTAGGACAACGCGAACGCCATCTGGTGGTTGCGGACCAGGTCGCGCGACCAGGTGCGCAGCTCCTTCGCGACGATCGCACCGGCCGCGGTACCGGCGGCCATCGGCCGGCGGCCCCGACCCGACACCGCACGCGTCCGCCGGCCGAGCAGCGCCGCCCAGAGGGCGAGCAGCACCAGTACCAACGCCGCCAATGCCGCAAGGGCCCACCAGTGACCCTGGGCGGCCTGCACGCCCCACGACGACGGCAGATAGAGCACGAACGATGGAATGCCGGTCTGGCCGAACGCCACGAAGAAGACCCAGATCTGTCCGAGCGCCGCCAGGATCGCCCCGTTGACCAGGCCGGATCCGACCGCCCCGGCCCGCGTCCGCAACGCCAGCCCGACCACCGCCACGCACACCTTCGACAGCAGCACGAAGACCGCCAGTTGCAGCAGCGTCGCCGGTACGGCCAGCAGCACGTCGCCCTGCCGCACGGCAACGATCAACAGGCCCAGCAGTGCGGTGAAACTGACCAGGGGCGCGACGCCGACGAACGCCGCGGTCAGCAGGCCCGTCGCCAGGCGCCGCCGGGGCAGCCCGAGCAGCGCGAAGTACTCCGGCCGCACCGTCTCGTCGCCGCCGCCCATGAAGACCGGGCCGAGCATCCAGCCGAGGAGCCAGACCGCGTACCCGGCGGCGAGCAGCTCAGGACCCAGAAACGCCAGGTACGCCGTCCCGGCCGCGAGCACCACCCCGAGCACCGCGCCGGTGCCGGCGGTCTGCCCGCGCTGCCCGCGGTACGCGTGCCGCAGGATGGCGAACTTCATCTGCGCCATGGTCAGCTCGACAGCCACGACAGCTCCTTGCTCTGCACCGACTCGCGACCGACCAGCCCGACGAACGTGTCCTCCAGCGTCCGCGTGCCCCGCACCTCGTCCAGCGGCCCGGCGGCGACGACGGTCCCCGCGTTCACCACGGCGACGTGGTCGCACAGCTGCTCGACCAGCGCCATCACGTGGCTGGACAGGACAATCGACCCACCGCCCGCGACAAACCCGCGAAGGATCGTCTTGATCGTCGCCGCGGAAACGGGGTCGACGGCCTCGAACGGCTCATCGAGCACCAGCAACCTCGGCGCGTGCAACAACGCCGTGGCCAGCCCGATCTTCTTGCGCATGCCGGTGGAGTACTCGATGACGAGCGCCTTCTCCGCGGCGTCGAGCTCGAGCACGGCAAGGAGCTCGTCGGCCCGCCGCGCCACGACATCCTTGCTCATGCCGCGCAGGAGGCCGAGGTACGTGAGCACCTCCCGCCCCGTGAGCCGTTCCGGCATCGCGAGCCCGTCGGGCAGCACCCCGACGAGCGCCTTCGCCTTCTCGGGCGCGGCCCACACGTCTTCGCCGAAGATGCTCGCGGACCCACTGTCCGGCCGCAGCAACCCGACCGCCATCGACAGCGTCGTGGTCTTGCCCGCCCCGTTCTGCCCGACCAGCCCGTAGAACGACCCCCGCGGCACACTCAGGTCGATGCCGTCAACGGCGACCTTCTCCCCGAACCGCTTGCTCAACCCTCGAATCTCCAACGCTGTCCGCATGCCGTAGACGGTACGAACAAATCGAGCCGGGCAGATTGCCCCTGTCTACCTGACCGGGGTGGGGTTACCTACACCCCTTCGACGGCTTCGCGATAAGCGGCCGTCAGCGCGGCGAGGAGCTCGTCGGAGACAACCGTGACCCGCTGACCGTGCCTGACCGGACCACCGAGCGCACGCTCGACGGCCGGCTCAGCGATGGGCGCCCGCCGCTTGAAGACCGTCGGCCACAACTGCAGGTAAACGCCACGAGGTTCGAGGTAGACGGTGGCGAGTCCGGCCTGGTCGCTGCGAAGCCTGGGGAGCAGCGTGGTGATCTCGTTCTTGCCGCGATACGTCGCCAGCGTCACCAGCCCGCGCCTGTCGAGGTCCTGCGCCCACTCGGTCAGCCGCAATGCGAGGTCTCGATGCTCGCCCGGGGCGGACTCTGCGGCCATCCGGAACTCCTCGGCGCCAGCCCGCAACGCGTTCGCCTGGCGCGCCGCCGCCTCGGCGTCCGACAGCTCGGCCACTCGCCGAGCCGGGTCGATCCGCTGCGGCACCAGCACCTGGGATCCGCCTACCTGATACGCGGTCACCGAAACCAGGTCGATGATCACCTTGCTGGTGAGCGACTCCAGGTAGCCGACCAGCTGCGCCAGTTCGTCGGGAACGCTGTCCAGCACGATGACGATGCGGAACGAGCCATCGGCGAGACTCGCCGCGAGACCCGCGTCGAATGCCGCCTCGTCGACCGCCTGCGTCTGGTCGTTGCGCAGGACGGCTCCGAGAATGCTGGTGACGCCGAGCCGCCCCAGATGCCCGGCGAGGATCGCCGACTGCAAGTACGCGGCGTCGAGTCCTTGAAGGTAGGCCGCGTATGCGAGCACCTGGGCAACCACGGCCCGGCGCGCCTCGGAGTTCCCGGCGAGCTTGACCTCGACGATGACGAGTCGCCCGGAGGATTCAACCGCCACGATGTCGGCACGTCCCGACCCGAGCTGCACCTCCCTGCCGAGCACCGTCAACTGTGGACTCCCGGACAACGGCAACATCTGCGGCCCGTCAGCCACCAAATCGTGCAACGCCTGCTCCACCGGATAGGCGCTGGCCGGCAGTGGCTGCCAGCGCCCGGATCCATCTACGCCCCAGATGGCCGTCATCGGCGCAAGCTAGCACGGTCAGGAGCAGTTGCCGGTCTCGAAGGTCTGGTGGCCGCGGCCGGGTTGGCAGCGGATGGTGAGCTTGCCCTCGACGAAGCGGAACCGGCCGTCGCCGGCGCGGCGCAGGACGATCCGGTAGCGCATCGCCTTGATGGAGTCGTCGCCGAGTTTGAAGCGGGTCGCCGTGAGCACGGGCTCGTTGTCGCCGTGCTCGCGGCGCAGGAAGACGTTGATGGGGCCGTCGAGCTGCTGAGTGAAGTCGAGCAGCTCCACCAGCGTGCTGTCGGCCACCTCCGCCCACCCCGGCGCGGTGGTGTCGATGTGCGCGTTGAACCCGGGCGCCGCGATCCCACCCTCATCGTCCACGGTGATCCTGTCCGTCCATCGGGCACCGGGCGCCTGCGTCGGGGATGGGTCCCACCGCTTCGCCCCGGACTGCTCGATCGGGTCAGCGCATCCGGCGACGAGCATGGCCCCGACCGCGACCGCCGCCCTCATGAGGTTTTTCACGATGACATTGACGCCCATAGGGCCAGGCCGGTTGACGTGAATCGCTCCCCTCCATCGAAGCAAACCGAAAGTTGCCGGTCGACTACCCAACGCTCAATATTTACATCAGCGGGTATCTATAGATGGTGCTGGTGGTCGCCGATGTACATGCCGATCCTCAAAGCGCGCCAAGGTGAGCTCCGGGCGATATCGGAGCTCACCGACGCGGCCGTCCCGCACCTGCTGCCCGTGCTGGAGGTCGCACCGGGCAAGAACCTGCTGGACTTCAGCATCAAGGTCTCCGATGCCGTGCCGAGTGGTCTTGTGATCGCGCTGGACACCCGTCACCTCGCAAGTCCACCACCTGGCGTTCGCACTCCCCTCGAGTACATCGCCGGAGACCTCGAGGCGCTGGGCATTCCCTTGCTACCCGTCCTGCACCTGGGCGACAGCAACGAACAGTTGGCGATCGCCGGTCGGGTCGCGAGCCGGAACAGCGACCGGGCGGTCGTCAGGGTCGGCGACGAACTCGCCGACCCCGACGACAAAGCGGCGGAAGAGCACCTGCGGCGCATCCAGGACCAGGCCGGCCTCGCACCGGAACAATGCGACCTGTTGCTGGACATGTTCGAGGTGCGGGACGAGCGGGACCTGACCCGCACGGAGCCGATCGTGCGCAAGTGCCTGGCCTGGGCCCAGCGGAGACCATGGCGGTCGGTCACCGTCGCCGCCGGTGCGATGCCGGCCAGCATGTCCGCTCTCACCAAGCACACGGCAAGCTCGGTCCAGCGATGGGATCTGGCGCTGTGGCAACGGGTGCGAGAGTTCGGCGCCCAATACGGCGACTACGGCATCACCCATCCCCGGATGACAACAGGTGGCTGGAGCCCGAGCCCGAACCTTCGCTACACGCACAACGACGAATGGTGGGTCTACCGCTGGCCCGGCGGCGCCAGTACCGCGATGTACGACCTCTGCCGGGCGGTGACAACTGCAGAACACTGGCCCGGCAGGGCGTTCTCGTGGGGCGACGCCGAGATCGCGCGCCGCGCTGAGGGCTATGGCGGACCGGGCAACGCGACGAGCTGGCGCGCCTGGGGCACCTCCCACCACTTGGCGCACGTCATCGAACAACTCTCCGCATCCGGGTGAAGGGTCACCAGCCGCGGATCTCTGGTTCGTAGCCGCCGGTGGTCGGGCGGCCGTCCAGGTCGGCGAACGCACGCTCCGCCACGATGTTGCCCTGTGCGTCGAGGGCTCGTACGCGCAGCTGCACCGGGCCGGGCAGGTCGAGTTTGCCGACGCCGTTCACCAGGGGGGTTGTCCCGACGACGTCCTGGCCTTGCAGCAGGTCGGCGCGGACAGCGGCCGGTGGGGCGATGATCTGCAGCGTGTCGGGTGCGGTCGGGTCGAAGTGCGGCATGCGCATGGCGATCACCGACTGCGACGGGTCGCCGGAGATGCCGGCACCCGTCGGGTGGGTGCGGGCGTTGGGTTCCGGGTTCGTGTCGGTCGCGACGGTGATGTACGGGCCACCGCCGGTCTCCGTCATCGCCATCACCGTCGCGATCTGGCCGATGCCTGAGCCGCCGCCGTTCGGGTCGTTGACCACGAAGTCGTCGCTCCACAGGACCACGTACTGGATGCCGGGGCCGACGAGTCCGGTGCTGAAGGCGAGTGCGTCCGCCGCCGCCTGCGCCGCGCGGGGTGCGGGTTTGCCCCGTCCGGACACGGGGCTCGGGTCGATCTTCGCCGCCTGCGCGGAGCCTGGTGAGGCGACGGCGCCCTCGTAGAACACGGTGCCGGCCTTGCTCATTCGGACCCGCAGCCCGCGGGGCAGGGTCGCCGTGTCGCGCAGGACATAGCCGGCGGGCTCCGGATCCCAGGTGCGCTGGGTGGTGCCGTCCGGCATGTACCGCGGCGCGCTCGACACCGACACGTCGTATCCTTCGGGCCCGAACAGCAGCACATAGCCCCGGTTGCCGTCGGTGCGCCATTCTTCGTGGACGACCGGTTCGTCCACGTCGGACCAGCCGCTGAGTTCCAGGTTCTTCGCCGATGCCTTTGCCGGACCGGTGAGCATGATCCTGCGCGGCGCACCGGTTTCCCCGGCGACAATGGCGACCCTTCGATCCCCGGGGACGTCGCCGGCGAACAGCACACGCAGTCTCGTGCGGTCGCCGGGCAGTCCGTACGCCTCGGGGTCGTCGACGATCCGGTCCAGCAATGCGGTGACGTATTTGGCGTCGTTCGCGAGCGAACCACGCGTCGGCGTGTCCAGCAGCGGCTGGACCAGATCGGACGGCATGCCGTCGAGCCTTCCGGGGCCGCCTTCCGGTCGCCCGGGTCCGCCCGTGAACAGCAGCGGCAGCACCGCCGCGGCCACCACCAGAACCACCACCATCGCCAGAATTGCCGTCCCGGTTTTCCGCACCCGGTGACGCCGGCGCGCCGTCTTGATGGCGGTTTCGGTGACGTCGTACAACTTGGCCTGCCCGGCGATGTCGTCGAGCACATCCTCGATCCGCATCACGACAACACCTCCATCGCGTCTTCCAATTCCGGCGCGAGCGCCCGCAACCGCCCGAGCGCATGACTGGTCTGGCTCTTCACGGTCCCGACCGACGTCCCCATGACCTGCGCCGTCTCCGATTCCGACAGGTCCTCGAAGTACCTGAGCACCACCACCGCCCGCTGCCGGCGGGTCAGTTTGGCCAGCGCCTGCTCCAGCACCAGCCGCAATTCCGCCCTGCCGGTTTCATCACCGGTGGCGGCCTTGTCCGGCACGGTGGCGGTCGGATGTTCGAGGAATCTGCGCCTTCGCCAGGAGCGGATGTGCTCGTGATAGAGGATTTTCCGCACGTACGCCTCGGGATCGCCGGCCTTGGAAACCCGCGCCCAATGGTCGGCCGCCTTGATCAGCGCCGACTGGAGCAGGTCCTCGGCCTGCGCGTGCCCGCCCGCGAGGAGATAGGCGGCTCGGGAAAGGCGAGGCAGCCGCGCCCGCACGAACTCCCGGAAACCCTCTTCGTCGTCCACTCGGCTCCTCCCCGGACCTGCCTCATTGGAGTACATGCCTCCAGCGGCAGGCCAGGTTGGAACCCAACGCAGATGGCTGGGTGCGGCCCCCCGTTTGCGCCGCACCCAGCCACCACCTGGCAGGTCGCGCCGCATGCGATGGGCCCCCGTTGAACGCATCGATCGCGGCGCGCATGACAAACACGCCGGTGGGGGCGGGAGGTTGCATCGTGCGGCCGGAAATTTTCGTACCTCCACAAAACGCCTCGATCAACTAGGCTGCACCAGTTCACACGACCCGGAGTGGTGCACTGATGGCCGTCGCGCCGGACTTCGCCGAGTTCTACTCCGCGACGTACCCGCGCCTCCTCACGCAGCTGTACGCGTTCGTCGGCGACCGGGCCGAAGCGCAGGACCTGGTGCAGGAGGCGTTCACGCGCGCCTTCGCACGGTGGTCCACGGTCTCCACGTTCGAGGACCCCGTGGGTTGGGTGCGACGGGTAGCCTGGAACCTGGCGATCAGCCGGTGGCGGCGGGCCAGACGCATGCTGCACTTCCGTCGTGACCTGATCGCCGATGATGTACGGGGTCCTGACGGCCTCTCGCTGGACCTCCTGCGTGCGCTCGGGCAGCTCACGCCGGTCAACCGGCAGGCGGCGGTCCTGCACTACCTCGCCGAGTTCTCCGTGCGTGAGATCGCTGATTTCGTCGACGTCCCCGAGGGCACGATCAAGGCGAGGCTGCACCGCGCGCGCACGACCCTGAGCCAACTGTTGAGCCTGGACGAAGTAGCGAACGCAGAGCGGACCACGAGCGGACGACGAGTGGGTGAGCGATGACGGAACGCGACCCTCTACGGGCCCACTTCGACGCGTTCCACGATCGGTCGGGCGCCGCCGCCCCGCCCCCGGTCGAGGAGATACCGCGCCGGCTTTCGAGGGCCCGCCGCCGCCGTACCGCCGCCGCAGTCCTCACCGCAGCGGCCTTGATCGCGCTGGCCGCCCTGCCGGCCTGGGGCCAGGGCGAGCCGAATCCGACACCCGCCACGCCGGCGACGGCCCCGATCCCGTCCGCGTCGTCCAACCAACGCCCGAGCGGCGTCCTCCCACCGGACAGCCCGATCTGCAAAATCAGCGCCCGCGGACTCCCGTTCCTGTCGGACGGTCACGGCGAGGTGATCCCGTCGTTCGACGACGCACAAACCCATGTGGTGCCATCGGTGCCGGACCTCTTCGACGTCTGCCCGTCCGCCCGCCTCCCGTTCCTGCACGTCACCTATGGCTGGGACTTCGAGGAAGACGCATACGTCATGCGTTACTCGGACCCGTTCTTCCTGACGTACGCCGAACCGACCGTGCCGCGGCCTGAGCCGCAGAAGGTGCAGGACAGCGCCTGCGGCAAAATCGAAGCCCTTGTCGCCACCGGCCACCCGTTGCCGCTGGCAATTCCGCGCGAGGTCCAGGACAGCCCCGGCCCGAACTCCGCCGCTTTGGCATTTCTGGACTCGATCGCCCCGACGCTGTCCTTCACCATCTCGGTCTACTCGTACGACACCGTCCACTCCAGCAAGACCTGCAAGCCTTCCTCACCGTCCCCGTGACCGCGCTCAGATTCCGGTGCGGAACTCCATGGTGCCCTTGCGCTGGCCCTGCATGATCCGGATGGCGAGCTCCGCGTTCATGGCGATCTGATTGAGCAGCTGCACGACCGTGCCGAGGACCTTGATGGCCTTGGTCATCGCGGCCAGGGACTTCTCCTCTTCGAGCAGTTTCGCGGCAGCCTTGATGGCCCGTTCGAGCGCGGGCGGGCGGGCCTTCTCCACCAGGTTCTTCAGCTTCGACGTCAACCGCTGGATCTCGCCGTCCAGCTTGCGCTGCTTGAGCAGGCACTGCTGCACCTTCGGCGGGCAGACGAGCGCGGCACGTTCGGCCTTTACCGCGTCCATGTCCTTCCCGACGCCGGCGATCTCGTCGTCGATCTCCTTGAGCCGCAGGTCCTTCTCGGCCTTCTTGGTGGTCGCGTCGAGGACGTTCTGCTCCTGATCCGGCACGCGTTCCTGGAGGTTCGCCTGGCGCCGTTTCAGCTGTTCCTCAGTCGCGCGGTCGCCGAGTTTGTACGGGTCGGCGCCGAGCCCGAGCCACGCCTTCGTCGCCTCTTCCGCGAGTTGCGCGAAGTCACCGATGAACGGCACCGCCCCGACGATCGAGAACAGGAACTCGCGCAGCCTGGTCGCCTCGGGCTCCAGCGTCAGCGCCGCATACAAGTACCCACCCGCGACGGCGATCTTGCCCTTCCCCTGGGCGATCCGAACCATCTCGTCGATCGCGGCGCGAGTGTTCGGCAGCGGCCATTCCGAGACGCTCTCCCAGTACGTCAGCGCCCGAGCCATCGCGTTCACGTCGATTTTGCCGCCCGAGACGGAGCTCAGGAACCCGGCCAGTGCCGTCGCCGCGAGCGCCCGTTTGTCGGCGATGTCGGCGTCGACCCAGAAGCTCTGCCCGGCCTTGTTGAAACACCCGCCGGTCCACGTCGCGACACCGTTCGGCGGCAGCAGTCCAAGCTCCGCGGTGCCACCCGGTGCCGGCGGATTCGTCAATGCCGCGGACGACGCGGTCCGCAGCGTCGCCCAGATCCCGATGTCGGACGTCACCGTCAGAACGGTCCGGTCCCCGTCGCACGGCGCCTTCGGATCGGCGACCAGGCCCTTCATGAGACCATTCGCAAGAGTGTCAACCACGTCGATGCGGTACCCCACGGTGACCTGCCGCCGCACGGTCCGCCCGGTCCCGTTCTTGGTCGCGGTCATCGCAATCTCATAGGTCCCCGGCTGCGCCGCATTCCACACCACACTCGGTCCGCTTTCCCCGAGCGGCGTGCCGTTGACGCTCCACGTGTACGAGGTGTCGGCCGCCGGCCCGGACACCACCAACCGCCGCGACAGCGCCCTCCCGGGAATCTCGACCACCTCGAAATCCACCGGCGCCGTGATGGTGAACGTCCCGGTCGCGAAACCGCAGTGCAGCGGCGGCGACAACGTGCAGAAGCTCAGCTTCACCTCGTATCTGCCGGGCGCCAGCCCATCGACGGTCGCCTCGACCCCGTCCCGTTCGGCGACCGGCTCGGCGGCACCCTCCGCGTACACGTCCCAGCTGATGAGCCCCGTATTCGGCGCGATGTCGACCGCCTTCAACGCCACTGATGTGCCGGTAACGGTGATGGCCGGCGTTGCGCTGGGCCCGCCGTCGCCTTTGACCGTCCCGGTGACCTTCCCGGCGGGATCGGACAGCCCAGCCTCGTTGACCTCCGCCGACCGGCACCCGACAAGCTTGCCGGCCACCGGCGCCACGTACGTGAAATCGGCCGGCATGTAAATGCCCTGCACGCGGTGATACCCGACGTACGCGAGCTCCTCGACGAGGCTGTACGAGTTGTCGACGAACATCAGCCGGAAATGGAAGTCGTTGGACCCCTTCCCCGCCATGTTCGCCGTGCCGGACATTTCCGCCCCGGCACTGATGTTGTCCATGACCAGATGCGCCGGCCCGAAGTCCGTGTGGCACCCGTCGGCCGGATAGCCGGTGTTGCTGCTTGTGAAGGCGATCGGCCGATCCCCTGGATCGGCCTGCGCAGCGGTCTCGGAAAACGACAACGTCGCCATGACAACGGCACCCGCCAAGGCACCTGCCAGCACGCGACGCGAGCGGGATAAACGCATGCCTCATACAACTGCAAGACGAGCCGCCCATGCTTCCGTCAAAGCAGGCAGCCAGCACGCCATGTGGTCAAACGACACCATCCAGTTAGCCGCCTTACGTAGTCGGTAACGTCAGTTCCGGCGCGTTGTAACCTACCTAGAAATTTTCTAGGTAGGTTACATTGGGAGGGTGGACAGTAGCGACGGCGTCGAGCTGCTGCTGGATGCCGGGTTGGATCGGCGGGTCACGAGCAGCACCGAGGTCGAGATCGGCGCCGGTGACGGCCGGTGGTCACGTCACCAGGTGATGCTGTTGCACCACTCGCCGAGCCCGGGTGAGATCGACCGTGCCGTAGCGGCGCTCCGGCCGCACGTGGACGGGCTGCTCTTCGTGGTCGCGCGAGCGGGGCGTGCCTTGAGGCGCGCCGCTGAGCGGGATCACCGCGTCGCGTATGCCGCGGTTGACGACGCGGTCGTCCACTTCCGGGGTGAGGTACACCGGTCCGGTGAGCAACGACCGACCGCTCCTGTGCATTCGGGGCGCGCCAGTTGGGCCCGGCTGGCGATGCTCCGGCTGTTCGCGCTGAGCGCTGCGGAGCCGTTGTCGCAGTCGGAGATCGCACGCCGGCTCGGGATGTCGCACGTTGCGATCGGCAAGCAACTTCCGATGCCGGACGAGCTGGTGGCACGCACCTCGGGCGGATGGCTGGTGACCGACCGGGCAGGATGCTGGGACCGGTTCATGCTTGAGTACCCGGGGTCACGCGGCCTGACCACGTACTGGTCAGCGACCGGAGACGTCACCGCGCAGCTCACACGGATCGAACAGGTCGCACGGAACCGAGGCGACGCCTCACCAGTCGTGTCCGGTGATCTCGCCGCTGATCTGTACGCACCATGGCGACGTCCGGACCGCGTCATCGCCTATGTCGTCGATCAACCTCCCCTGGAGGAGCACGGCTTCGCGACCGTACGGTCCGCGGATGCGACGGTCGAGTTGTGGACTCCCCGCGACCCGACCATCCTGGCCATGTCCCGCGAATGGCCGTCAATGCCAGGTGGAGCGACCCGGCGCCGGTACACCGACCCATTGATCGCGGCCTGGGACCTACGCAGGTCACCCGGCGGCGATGCTGACGCGGCCGTCGAGCAACTTCGAGCCCGAGCACTCCGGGAGCGGCTGTGGTCTTGAAGCGCCATGTCGAGCTCGTCGCCACCTCGTACGCCGACGAACTGTCCGTCCGGTCGCTCGCGGAGATCAGCGCGATCACCGCCGACCAGAACGTGCGCATCATCGGTGGACAGATGGCTTCGCTGCTCCTGACCGCCTTCCCCGTTCCTGGCGTCGCCATACGCCGCACCCGCGACGCCGACGCCGCGATCACGACCGAACTCGCCGGCTCAGGCGTCATCCATCAGCGCCTCATCGAACACGGGTATGCCGCTACGAGCGGCAACAGTTACATGCGACCGGTTCCGGAACTCGCCGTCGCAGGCGGTCCCATTCCGGAGCTTGCCGTCGACCTGCTCATACCTTCACTGGATGGACGCTTCCGACCCCAGGAGCACGGAGGTCGCGCTTCGATTCGGCCCCCGGACTCGCTCCCGCTCTGGCCGCCGACCCCATCGTGATCGACGCCGGGGCGCGGATGCTCGACGGCACCCGGCTGGAATTCACCGTGCGCGTGCCCACGGTGGAGCTCGCACTCGTCATCAAGGCGCTCGCGTACGGCTCCCGCCTGGAAGCCCGGGACGTCGAGGACATTTACCGACTTCTTGAAATCCGCGACCGCCATCAACCCGACGAGATCGGTGACTGGCGACTTCACGAAGCCCCATTGCGAGGTTCCCGCCGCGATGCCGCAGCGCACCTGCACGAACTGGCCCGGCGCAGCCGACGCCGCTTCGACGTCGAAGTGCCGACCGCCCGGCTCGCAACGCTCATCGTCGCTCTGGTTGCTCGACCCAGCTGACCACACGAGCCTCTTTAAGCTGCAGCTCGGCCGCTATCTGTTTCGCCGGGCCCACTGTGAGAAGAATCGTATGAGTTTGCCCGTGACAAGCCCCTGGCGCTCATCACCGGCCAAGAGCTGGTGGCGCTGCTCGCCCAGTACGGTCTACCGGGCCGACTCGGCCCGGCAACGAACGCTCGTTAGAGGGGCGTGCTCAGCGGCGTGGTGACCTCGCGGAATCGGTTGGCGGCTTGATCGAGGTAGGCATCCCAGGCGGTCGCCGTTCGGGCGTCCTCCGGCTGCGGGAATGGGATTCGTACCGTGGACAGCCGAACGGCAGTAGGCGCTGTGTCGCGGCCTCGGCGCCAGGTTCGGGTAGCGCCCTCGCCTGGGTAAATCAGCAGGGCTCGTTCGACGTTGCCTTCGGCGTCGTCGAGGAGGTGGGTGTAGGCGAACATCTGGTATTGGTCGTCGCGGTCGGGGGGTTTGCTGGCTGCGAGAGTCTTGTACTTCGCGTCGGCGATCCAGACTGTTGGGCCGTGCCAGGCCACGTTGTCTGGTCGGCTCTCGCTGGGCTTGAGCGGATTGTCGACCCAGGGGTCGGCGACCAGGTTGGCGGGCAGTGCGGCTTGCGCCAGCACCTTGGTGAAGTGGCTGCGGCACAGCACGTCGTAGACGATTCTCTCCCAGATCTTGTCGGTGGGAAACGACAGTTCGATCGCATCCGCGAAACGCGGGTCGGCTTCCGCGGCGACGAACTCGATTTCGGCAAGCAGCGCCAGGGCGAGGCGGAGTGCGTCCGCCCACGGCTGATCTAGCCGGTTCAAGTGGAGCCGCGGTCCGATTCGTAGTGCTGTCGCCGGCGGTACCGTCGCCACCCCGGACAGCGCGCGCCGCAGGGTGACCGCATCGTGGCGAAGTTGCTGTTCGGCGAACCTGCCGGCGAACGGGGACCGCATACCGAGTCCGTCGGCGATCCGTTCCAAGGCTGCACAGATAATGCCGAGCAGCTCGGTGGACTCGGTGAGTTCGTCATAGCGGCAAATCAGCCGCGGGTCGCCTGTTGCGGCGTACCGCACCGCGCTGGAAGCGTCGATGCGGCCACGGACAGCCGTACGGGGTGCGACGACCGTGCGGTATCCGCGGCGAATTGCATGCGTGCGAGCCAGTACCTCATCGAGAAACCGACGACACAGCAGCGGCCTATGCAATAGAGACTTGCCCGACGCTCCGTGCAGAGACTCTGGACGCGGCGCCAGAAAGTTCAGCCGGTCAAAGAGTTGCAGCAGGTCAGTGGTCACATGCCGGTTGTCGCCGTCCAGGCTTCGAGCCGCATGGAGATTCCGTGGACGAACATCCGGCGCCAGTAGGCTGCTGTCCCAGCGCACCGCGCCGTGTTGGGTCCGCCGGGACGCTTCCAGACAGCTGGTGAGGAGGGCGTCCATGGCCGGGTGGTTGGCCGTTACGTGAAGCCTGTCGAGCTCGTACAGGGTTAGTTCGTGATGGCGCCGATCTGGCCATTCGGGGACATGCACCACAGTTGCAGTGTTCGGTGGACGCCACGTTTTCGGCGCCACGCTGAGCACAATCTGGTGGTCGACGCTCCCGGCCGCAGTAAACCCGATTCGGGCGCCGCGGGGCGATGCCGTGAGCGTGACGCTCATGCGACGGCGTCCTCGTCCTCATCGAAGAGGTCGATGGAAACTTCAGTGGCGAACGGCCCGCTGGTGTCGGCGCTGACCCGGTACGTGGTGATCCGCGCTCCACGTGCGAGACCCGTGCCGTCGACAACCACCTGCAATTCCAGTGATTGCTGTAGGAAGTCGTCCAGCTGGCTCAGCGCGGGAATGGCCGTCTTGCGCACCTGCTCCAGCGCGCCATGTTGCGCAAACCAGCTGGCGCGCGTGTCGGTGGCGAGGAGATCGTCGGCGCCCAAGCCGCGCACGATGTCGATGAGCTGCGGCAGGATGGTGTACCGCCATTGCAGTTGCAACGAACGCATGGCCGATTCGAGCGTGGACGCTTCCGCGAGCGCAGTCGCAACGGCGTACAGGTACGACTGTCCAAGCATGGCGTCCGGACCGAGGCACGGGCGCAGTGCGTGGTCGTTCAAATCTCGCAGAATCTTCGCCGACTGTGTGAACAGTTCCCGCGGCGGACCCGACACAGTCTCCGGCAAGACGCTGCCGTCCGGCATGACCGGCTCGAGGCGGTGGAAGGCGAACCGTCGGCGCAATGCCGCATCCAGTGGTGCCACCGAACGGTCCGTCGTGTTCGTTGTGGCGATGACGTAGACGTTGTCCGGAACGAAGAATGTGCGGCCCGAGTACGTCAACTGGGCGGGTGTGGCCACCTGCCAGTCCTTGGCGCTTGCCGGCCCTCCGCTGCGCTTGTATGTAGCGCGTCGCGAAGCCTCCAACGTCAGCAGGAGGTCACCGAAGACGCTCGGGACGTTGCATCGGTTGAGTTCGTCGAACAGCACGAGGACATCACGGTCGGGCGCCGCTGCCGCCGCTGCGCAGACCGTCAAGAAGAAGCCATCTTTGACGCTGAATCCGCTATCCGCTGCCGCCGGCTCGTCGAACAGACCCGACGTCGCGCCAGGCTTCGGC
Source organism: Dactylosporangium sp. NPDC051087 (assembly GCF_055586325.1). NCBI lineage: Bacteria > Bacillati > Actinomycetota > Actinomycetes > Micromonosporales > Micromonosporaceae > Dactylosporangium > Dactylosporangium sp. NPDC051087. The sequence continues at coordinate 478,485 of NZ_JBVJIJ010000004.1, forward strand.
GCGCCGGGCCGGAGACCCTCGATGAAGTCTTCGTATGAGCTGCTCGGATGCAACACCATCGCCCGGTAGTTGCGACCGTCGAACGGCAGCAGCTCGCGTCCTGTGCGTGCCTGCCACATCGCGGCCAAGCGTTCGATGGCGTAGGTCTTGCCGGTGCCTGGTACACCCTCCAACACCACATTCTTGAAGGCCAACAACGCCTCGAGAATCGGGTCTGACGGGCCTGTCCGCTCAACGATCGGTGCGGCGCTGGCGTGCTCGTGCGTCACGGCGCCGCCGAAGAGGTCGGGGATTCGACCGTTGAGGAACGCCAACATCGTGCACACGTGTGGATGGTTGATCGGGACGAGGTAGACCTGCTTGACGTTGCCGTCCTTGGTGAACGGGCCGACGTCGGGGAAACGATACGGGATGTCGTCGCGCGGGATCGGATTCGACAGCTCTGAGTAGTCGACCGGGCAGAGGTAGCCGATGTCACCCCAAGCATCGGTGTTGAATTCGGCGGGGCGCGGTGCGGTATACGGCGCCTCGGCGACGGTGCCGATCGCGCGAATGTGGTTCGCGGCGTAGTGGATGATGCGCTGACCGACCGCAAGGTTGTTCACGTCCTTGTGGTGGGCGACCGAGCGTCCGGCCTTCGTTTGCTGCGGTGCCCAGAGGTAGCCGCCGTCGCGTTCTGCCCTGTACGTGTCGCCTTGATTGACCCACCACAGACCGGAGAACGGCACGACCTCGTAGCCGAGCCGTTCGAGGCGGGCGATCGCCTCTGTCGCGTCGAACTCGTTCGGCTTGAGCGGATTGCCGCCGGCGGCGTGCTGGTGGGCCGCGCCGACGATCGCCTTCGGGTCGTAGAAGCGGCCGTCCTTTCGCAACAGATACTTGGTCGCGAAGCCGAACCCGTACTTGTTGAGAAAGTCCTGCCTGCCGAGCTTGTCGAACTCGGCAAGTGCCGCCTCAATGGCGGGCTGCTCAATCTGGGACAGCGCCATGGCAGGCAGCCTAGCGATCAGCGTTGCATGGGAGACCAAAGTGCCCGTGCCCGAACTTCCGGTGTCAGCCGCAGGTGGCCGCTTCCCGGTACAGTGCGGCGCACGGGAGGGGCACAAATTGAGTGTGGTGCTGCGAGTCGCGCGGGGCTGGCCGGGTGAGTATCCGTCGATCGCGGCGGCGACCGTGGCAGCGCCGCCAGGTGCGACGGTGCTTGTCCTGCCGGGCGACTACCAGGAGTCGGTGGTGCTGACCCGGGCGGTTCGGATCATGGCCCGTGACGGTGCCGGTTCTGTGCGGTGGCGTTCGGCGCGGGGAGCCGCCGTCCACGTCCGCGGTGGTTCGTCGGTCCTGAGTGGACTGTCGATCGCCGGTGATGACCGGGACTTCGCCACGGTGCTGGTTGACGCCGGCGAGATTCTCGTCGAGGACTGCCAGCTGGAGGGGGTCGCTTCGGCTGTTTTCGTCCGCGGGGGCGCGGCCACCGTACGTGGGTGCTCGCTGCGTTCGATCGCGGCGGACGGCGTTCATGTGCGCGACGGGAAGGGCGTCGTCGAGCGGTGCACGATCGGTCCGGTCGGGGTGAGCGGGATCGTGGCCGACAACGCGGCGGTCGCGGTGTCCGCCTGTACCGTCACCGAACCGTCCGGCAACGGCCTGTACTGGCACAACGGTGCGTCGGGCGAGTGCGTCGATGTGACCGTCACCGGAAGCAAGATGCCGGCCATCATGGTCGCGAACGGCGCCCGGCCGGTCGTGCGGCGGGCGCGGCTGACCGAGCTCGCCGCGCAGGCGATCGTGGTCCGCGGCGCCGCCGGTACGTTCGAGGAGTGCACCGTCGAGCAGGTCGACGGGGCCAGCGCGATCGCGGTCGAAGCGGGTGCGTCGCCACGTTTCGAGCACGTCCAGCTGCGGCGCATCAACGGCTTGGGCGTGCAGGTGAGCGGCGGCGCGGCGCCTGTGATGCAGCACGTGACCATGGAGTCGGTCGCCTCGCAGGCGTTGGGTGTGACCAACGCCAAGGGCAGGTACGCCCACTGGACGGTGCGCGACGTCGCGGACAAGAGCGTGCCGGCGGTCGGCATCCAGGGGCCGACGGCCGAGGTGTGGCTGGAGACGCTGGCCTTGCGTGATGTCGGCGTCGGGCTTGTCGTTTCCCAGGGCGCCGCGACCGTGTCCGGCGTGAGCATCGAGCGTGCCGAGGCGTCCGGCATCGTCGCCCAGGGTGCGCGTCTGGTCGCCAGCGACGTGCGGATCAACTCCGGCGGGCAGACGGGCATCGCCCTGAGCAATACGCAGACCACGCTGACCGGGGTCAGCGTCGCCGACTGCGTCGTGGGCATCTACGTCGGGGGTGGCACGAGCGGCGAGCTGATCCGTTGCGCCACCACCGGTAACCGCCGCGACGGCATCCAGTTCGACGCGTGCGGCGCGATGGAGGTGACGGACTGCACCGCCACCGGCAACGCCGAGGACGACGTCTGGCTCAGGGGTGGCGAGCCGGTCACGTTCGCGCGTCATGTCGGTCCGTTGCCCGAGGGGGCGCGCGCGTCAGCGCCCGCCGGCGATGGCCCGGTCACCGATGAACGGCGGCGGACAGCTAGCGGCCAACCCACGCGCGGCGTCAGCAGTACATCGGCAGAACGGAACTCGGACCGGGCCGCACCCGCGGAGCTGGGCCCCCAGCTCGACACGGCACTCGCCGCGCTCGACGCGATGATCGGGCTGGGCCGGGTCAAGGAGGAGGTGCGCAAGCTGGTCGACTTCGCCGACTACCAGCGGCGCCGGGCCGAGCGTGGGCTGACTCCGGTGTCGTTGGAGCGGCATCTGATCTTCACGGGCCCGCCGGGCACCGGCAAGACCGAGGTGGCGCGGCGCTACGCGGCGATCGCCTCCGCCCTCGGCCTCATCACGCGCGACCACGTCGAGGAAGTGGATCGGGCGAAGCTGGTCGGCGCGCATATCGGTGAGACGGAGAAGCGCACGCTCGCCGCGTTCGAGCGGGCTCGGGGTGGGGTCCTCTTCGTCGACGAGGCCTACGCGCTCGCGCCCGCATCCGGCAACGAGGACAGCAACGACTTCGGCCGGCTGGCGATCGACACGCTCATCAAGCTGATGGAGGACCGCCGGGACGAGGTCATCGTGATCATGGCCGGTTACCCGAACGAGATGCGCAAGCTCCTGGACGTCAATCCTGGCCTGCGGAGCAGGTTCACCACGACGATCAACTTCCCGCACTACACGGTCGAGGAACTCGTCGAGATCGTCGAGAAGTTCGCGGTGGACGAGGACTACGTCGTGCCCGGCGAGACCCGCGCCGCGTTGACCGCGACGATGATCCAGCTCAGCCGGGCCGCCAACTTCGGCAACGGCCGGGCGGCCCGGATGCTGTTCCAGGCGATGCGGGAGAACCTGGCCCGCCGCTCGGCCCGCAACGACTCCTATGACGTGGCGGCGTTGACGACGCTGCTGCCCGAGGACGTGACGGCGGCCCGGGCGGCCTCGGGCATCGCCGCTGGCGTGGGGGTCGCCGACCAGGAAGAGACGCAGCGGCTCCTCGCCGAACTCGACGCGATGGTCGGTCTCGGCGCGGTCAAGCGGGAAGTGGCGACCCTGGTCGCGCAGGTCGAGATGGCCCAGCACCGGGCCGCACTCGGATTGCCGGCGCAGCCGCTGAGCCGGCACCTGATCTTCGTGGGACCGCCGGGCACCGGCAAGACCTCGATCGCCCGCCTGTACGGCCGGCTGCTCGCCGCCCTCGGTGTCCTCGCCGACGGCGGCATGGTGGAGGTCAGCCGCGCCGACCTGGTCGCCGGATTCGTCGGCCAGACCGCTCTCAAGACGACCTCACGGTTTGAGGAGGCCCGCGGCGGCGTCCTCTTCATCGACGAGGCCTACACGCTCTCCGCACATCACGGCCCGGGCCACGACTTCGGCCGGGAAGCGGTCGACACGCTCGTGAAGCTGATGGAGGATCACCGGGACGAGGTCGTCGTGGTGGTCGCCGGCTACCCGGCCGAGATGGACCGCTTCCTGATCACCAACCCGGGACTGCGCAGCAGGTTCGGCCGGCGGATCGAATTCACCCGGTACACCGTCGACGAGCTGGTCGCCATCTTCCACCAGATGGCGTCCGAGCAGCACTATCAGTGCCCACCGCAGACCCTGGCAGCAGTACGGGCAGCACTCGACGCCCGCTCGACGGACACCAGCGAACCCGACGACTCCTTCGGCAACGCCCGCGCCGCCCGACAGCTACTGGAGTCGATGACCGGCCGCCAAGCGATGCGCCTGCGCGGCACCGCCAACATGGACAGGGAAGCGCTGACCACTCTGCTTCCGGAGGACTTGGAGGACGCCTGAACGGCCGCCACCAGGCTGTCCGGTCAAGGCCGGACGACGCCGGGCTGTCGGCCACCGTGACGTGTCGTGACGCCCCTATGCGGCGATTAGGACGATTGTGTCAAGGTTAGGCACCATGGTGGGGCGTCTGTTGAACGGCCGGTACGAGCTGCGATCGATCATCGGTCGCGGTGGCATGGCCGACGTGTGGCTGGCCTTCGACGGGCGGCTGAACCGGCCCGTGGCCGTGAAGATGCTGCACGACGGGGGCGGCGCGGATCCGTCGCTGCCGGAGCGGTTCGAGCGCGAGGCGCACACCGCCGCGCGGCTGTCGCACCCGAGCATCGTCGCCGTGTACGACGTCGGGATGGACGCCGGTACGCCGTTCATCGTGATGGAGCTGGTCCAGGGGCGCAGCCTCGCTGACGAGCTGGCCACGGGTCCGCTGGAGCCGCGGCGTGCGGTGCGCATCGCCGAGCAGGTGTGCGACGCCTTGACGGCCGCGCACGACGCCGGAGTGGTACACCGGGACGTGAAGCCGGCCAACATCCTCATCAGCGACGAGGGCATGGTGAAGGTCTGCGACTTCGGCATCGCCCGTATCACCGACCGGGCACAGGCAGCGCTGACCGCACCCGCCACCGTGATCGGCACCAGTTCGTACATGGCGCCGGAGCAGGTCCTCGGCGAGCCTGTCGACGCCCGGACCGACCTGTATGCGCTGGGCTGCGTGCTGTACTCGATGCTCACCGGCCGTCCGCCCTTCACCGAAGGCTCGCCGGTGCAGATCGCCTGGCAGCAGGTGCATCAGGCAGCGGTACCGGTGACAGTGCTGCGGCCCGGCCTGCCGCCGCGGCTCGCCGGGCTGGTCGGCGCATTGCTGGCCAAGCGTGCGGGGGACCGGCCGGCAAGTGCGGCGCAGGTCCGCGCGGCGCTGGCCGGCGGGGGCGCAACAGCTGCCCTCGCGCACACCGCCGCATTCGCGCGTCATGAAGGAGCGGGCGAGGCGCCGATCCGCGGCCGCGCCCCGGTGCGGCCGGCAACGCTGAGCATGCCCGCGCTCGACCAGCCGCCCTCGCCTGCCGCCCGGCGAAGGGGCCGTTCGGCCGGGATCGCGATGACGGCGCTCGGCGCGGCGGCCGTCGCCGTGCTTGCGCTCGGTATCCTCCCGGACCGGTCCGGCCACCCGGCTGCGGCGCCCACCCCCGCGGAGACGACCCACTCCCTGCCGTCCCCGGACACCTCGGGTCCGGCGCCGAGTGACCCGCCGACCGAAACCCCGAGCCCGACGCCGACCGAAACCCCGAGCGACCCGGCGAACGACTCGATCAAGGCGACACTGGCCGCGGCCCGCGCCGCTGTACAGGCTCAGGCCGACGACGGCGGCCTGGACCGCGGCGTCGCTCGCGAGCTGAACCGCCGGTTCGACAGCCTCGCCCGCGAACTCGCGCGCGGCAACGACGACCGCGCCGCGGTGGAGCTGGCCAGTCTCCGCGACCGGCTCGTCCAGCTGCACCAGGACGGCACGCTCACCGACACCGGGTACGCCGCGGTCCTCACCCCGGCCGACCAGTTCGCGGCGAACCTGCCGGCCCCGTCGACGACTGGGTCGCTCAGCCCGTCGGCCTACGGCTCGGAAGCGCGGCCTCAGGGAGAAGCGGACGTCGCGTAGACCTTCCCGACGAACTCGGCCAGCCGGCGTTCGTCAAGGTTTCGAGCCAGGTCCGACTCGCTGATCATGCCGACGAGGCGGTGGTTCTCGATGACCGGCAGCCGCTTGACCTGGCGGTCCTCCATCTGATGCAGAACCTCGTCGATGCCGGCGTCGGCGTCGACCCAGACCAGCTCACCACCGGCCAGGTCACGCACGCTGACCCGACCAGGATCCTGGGCCTCAGCGATGCACCGTACGACGATGTCGCGGTCGGTGATGATGCCGTGCAGCCGGTCGTCCTTGCCGCAGATCGGCAGCGAGCCGACGCCAAGGTCGCGCATCTTCCGCGCGGCGGCCGCGACGGTCTCGCGCTCGCCGACGCACTCGGCTCCCCGGTGCATGATGTCTCTCGCCTGCCGCTCCTGCTTCGCACGAAGCGTCTGCTCATGGTCATCCAGCGCGCGGAACCGACGTGCCACGGCCTCATGTGTCGCATGGCCGGCGTGTTCGGCGTAGCTGGCCTTACCGAGCTCGTACAGCAGCTTGTCACGCTGCCGCTGGGCCCGCGTCTCATCTATCCGGGCCCGGCCCGTCGCCAGGCCACGCTTGGCGGACTCCATCATCTTGTCCAAGGGCATGGTGTCCTCCTCTGGCGTACTTGAACGCAAGAAAGGCGACAACAGCGGTGCCCAGCCAACGCTACGTCGCCGACCCCACGGACGGCACCACCTCATCAGCATCCGGCCCCTGATCGGCGGCCGCGGCGGAGGTCGCAGCAGGGCACGAGGAATCGACAAACAGAAGTTGAAAGGCACGTGCCGGCGGGCCGCAAAAGGCGCTGAGAGCCGACGGCGGGACTTGAACCCGCAACCTTCCGTTACCGACCGTATCGATCTTGAGCTTGGCATTAGTCGTCAACATGTGGCGTTGAACTGCGCAAACGCCGTCAATCACTGATCGTCACCTGTCACTGATTGTCAGCGCTTGGAAGGGGTTTTCGGGGGGTAAATGGGGGCACCAGCCGGTGGCCAGGGCCGCTGCCATTGACGCCCTACCGGATCACCCGGATAGGACGCTGCCACCTTCCGGGGGCTTGGCTGCCGGGCGCGACGGCCTAGGTCGCGGAGCGCGCGAGCGGCCGGCGATTGGGTGGTCGCAAACGGCTTCACCTTCGCCGCCGCGCCCCGCGAAACCGACTGACCGACTTCATGTCCGTCGCGGCCGATGACGAGGTCTTCGACCTCACTGCACCGGTGACGATTCTTTATGTTGTAAGAACGCTCAACGGTCGGAGACCGTGAGCGGCGTGAGCATCGTCAGCGGCACGGGAGTGCCAGTCTGCGGCGCCGCTGACGATCCGCAAGTGGTGGATCTGGACCCTCCCTGGTCACCGAAGGACCATGCGTGCCCGAACCGCAAATCGGAGCTTGGGACGCAGGCGACACCGCCGACTAGTTCCGACCACTCTTGTGTCATCGTCCGCCCGGACGGGCGACCGGAGTTCTATGTGTTCGGCACCCGCTGTTGTCGTTCGCCGGCGCCGTCATGCCACACGACAAAAAGCGCCTTGCCGGTCGGGTCGTTCGCGACGCTGACCAAAGCCTGGATCAGCCCGCCTACAGGGACTGCCTCGGGTGGCATGGCCCTGCGGAGTTGACCGACCCGACCGCCTGACGAAGCGATGACCCTGAACTCGGCGTCAAGGGCGTCGACGTCCCCGACGTTGGTCGCAACCGCCTCGCGCATGCCGCCGCCGGGCGGTTTATCGCAGGTGATGCGGAAGGCCGCCCTTCGCCGGGCCTCGATCAGCAGAGCGTCGGCGGCCTGCTCGTCACGCTGCTGCCGGGCCAGCCGCAATGGCAGCACGATGCTGGATACGACCGCGAGCGCAGACACGGCAAGGGAAACCAGTGCGATCCGATCGGCGGACTCCACGGCGACACCATAGATGCGGCTCCACTCTGGCTGCCGCGGTCGCCGCAAGAAGCACCCGCAAGTGTCTGCAGTGCGACGGTCGCGCCCGCGATCCGCCGGGCGATCGCCCGTTCCGCTGGCGTACTCGGCGGCAGCTCGTCGAGGACGGCCCGCAGCATCCGGGCCGCCTCGGCGACGGCGGCCGAGTCGACGGGCTGGTCACTGGAATTCGTGGCGGCCATCGACCCAAGCCCCGTCCCCGTCCCCACCCTCGTCGAACTCGGCCACCCCGACGGCGAGCGCCTCGACCTCGGCCGCCGACCGGCGTGTGCCGTTGAGCAAATCCGAGGTCGGCGAGAGCGCCCAGCCGGCCTGGCGACGAGCAAATCCACCCGGCGAGCTGCTCGTCCGCGCGACACCATTACCAATGGCCAGCCTAGTACGGCAGCCGCCGTTCGGGATCATGGCTGAAGCTCGGCGCTGAGTCGTCGTGCGTAGTGGGAGCGGCGGGCTCGGGCTTGGTGGCGGCGT